>NZ_JBFTOX010000045.1:0-78144 GCF_056398185.1 Cupriavidus sp. 05L310 | reverse complement strand
TTCGTGGCCGACGGCAACCTGATTTCCGGCGTGGGCAAGCTGCCCTTCAATACCGACGGCGGCGGCCTGTGCAACAACCATCCCGCCAACCGCGGCGGCATCACCAAGGTGATCGAGGCCGTGCGCCAGTTGCGCGGCGAAGCGCACCCGGCCGTGCAAGTCAGGAACTGCGACCTGGCGCTGGCCCAGGGCACCGGCGGCTATCTCGGCTCGCGCCATGGCAGCGCCACCTTGATCATGGAACGGGAGTAACAAGATGGCGACCCCCTACACCCCCACCCTGTTGAAAGCACCGGCCGAGTCGCCGGACAACGCGGCGTTCTGGCAGGCCGCGCGCGAAGGCCGCCTGCTGGTCAGGCATTGCAAGTCCTGCGGCAAGCCGCACTGGTATCCGCGCACGCTGTGCCCGTTCTGCATGGGCGAGACCGAATGGAAGCAGGCCTCGGGCCGTGGCACCGTCTATTCGCTCAGCGTTACCCGCCGGGCCGGTCCCACGCCCTTCTGCATTGCCTATGTGGAGCTCGAGGAAGGCGTATCGATGATGACCAACATCATCGATTGCGACCTGGACGCGGTGCGCATCGGCCAGCCGGTCCGGCTCAAGTTCGCCGCGACCGCCGATGGGGCGCCGGTGCCGGCCTTCACGCTCGCCTGACTGACGGGGTCCGTCCGGCTTCCGGACGCCGCTCGACAACGCCGGCTAGCGCGTCACCGTCGCTTTGTGGGAGTAGCGGTCGCCCCGAAAGATCAGCTCCGATGTGCAAAGCGCGATGCCACGGATATCGATCGGGGTGCATCGCAGGCGTAGCAGCGGGGTTCCATCCGCGACCCCCAGCCGCCGCGCCACATCCCCGGCGGCGGGGATCGCCGAGCTTTCGGTAGTGACCTCTTTCATCCGGTAACCCAGCCGGCTCTCGAAGATCGCCATGACGTCATTGGTCTCAAGGTCCTCCTTCACCAGCGCGCGGATCACCGCTTCGTCACCCATGATCATGAAGAGGGCCGCGGGCTCGGCATTCGACATCCGGAGCGTAGTAGCGCATAGCAGCGCAGCGCCCGAATTCAGGCCCAGTGCTTCCACGGCGAACGCCGGCGCCTTGATCTTGCGCACCGAGACCAGCTTGCCATGGGCAAGTTTCCCCCGTGCGCGCGAAGCCTCATAGAAGCCCGTCAGCGGCCCCAGGTTCGAGGTCTCCGCGGGCCGGGTGACGAAGCTGCCCTTGCCGTTGAACTTCTCGATCAGGCCGCTGGCGTGCAGTCCGGCCAGCGATTGCCGGACCGTGATGCGGCTGACGCCAAACTCCGCCATCAGTTCGGATTCCGACGGCAGCTTGGCGCCAGGCCCAAGCTTGTTGTCGACGATGCGCTGGCGGAGTTCTTCTTCGATTTGCCTGAATCTGGGCTGGGGCGTGGTCAAGGTCCGGGTCCTTCGTGTTTCGAGCGGATCCCCTGGCTGGAGATCCTGGCGGTCCATGGATTATACCTATCATGACAGGAGTCCTCCCTCACCCTTGACCTGTTATAACAGGTCGTGGCAGTATTGAACCGCCAAGAGTACGGCCGACCGTACCGCCGGCTCAGAGATACGGAGCGAGACACAGACACGCCGGCTGCCAGTCATGCGCAACCCCGGTGTGACCCTTTGCGCGCTCTCGTGTCTTGCGCGGCGATACCGGCCAGCGAGCAACGCTTCACGATACGAGAGAACGGAATGAGCAACGCAGCACAGAATTCCCGCGCGCAAGCGGCAGCGGCGGAGTATGACTACATCGTCGTCGGCGCGGGCTCGGCCGGCTGCGCCCTGGCGGCGCGGCTGGCGGAAGATCCGGCGGTCACGGTGGCATTGCTGGAGGCTGGCCCGGACGACCATCATTACAGCGTGTGGACGCCGCTCGCCCTGGCCGCCGTGGTGCCCAAGCGCGGTCCGCGCAACTACGCGTACCGCACCGTTGCGCAGCCGGGCCTCGACGGGCGGCGCTCCTACCAGCCGCGCGGCCGGGGGCTGGGCGGCAGTTCTTCGATCAACGGCATGGTCTACATCCGCGGCCACCGCAATGACTACGACCTTTGGGAGCGCCTGGGCTGCAAGGGCTGGGGTTACGACGATGTGCTGCCCTATTTCCGCCGCAGCGAGCGCAACCAGCGCGTCAGCGACAGGCACCATGGCAGCGATGGCCTGCTGCATGTCAACGACCTGCGCACGCCGAACCCCTTCTCGCAGCGCTTCGTCGCGGCGGCCGTGCAGGCCGGCTTGCCGTTGAACAATGACTTCAATGGCGCTGAGCAGGAAGGTGCCGGCCTGTACCAGGTCACGCAACGCAACGGCGAACGCTGGAACAGCGCGCGCGCCTACCTGCATGGCGGCAACGCCGCCGACACCGCCCTGAACGGCGGGCGCAGGGGCCTGACCGTCCTGACCGGGACGCAAGCGCTGCGCGTGGTCTTCGAAGGCAAGCGCGCCACCGGGGTGCGCGTGTCGCGCGCCGGCGCCGAGCAGACCCTGCGCGCCAGACGCGAAGTCATCCTTAGCGGCGGCGCCTTCAATTCCCCCCAGTTGCTGCTGGCCTCGGGCATCGGCCCCGCATCGCATCTGGCCGAACACGGCATCGCCGTGGTCCACGATCTGCCGGGTGTCGGCGAAAACCTGCAGGATCACCTCGACATCACCCTTTGCCAGCAGGTCCGCTCGACCGATCTGTACGGCAGCCTGGGCGGCGTATTCCGGATGCTGTCGGAAATCCGGCGCTACCGGCGTGAGCGCACCGGGATGGTCAGCTCGAACCTGGCCGAAGCCGGCGCCTTCATCAAGAGCCGCCCCGATCTCCCCGAGCCGGACCTGCAACTGCATTTCATGCCCGGACTCTCGCCCACCCACACCGGAATGAGCCGGCGCGAGCTGAAGCATGGGTTTACCGCCCTCGCCTGCGTGTTGCGCCCGGAAAGCCGGGGACACGTGCGGCTGCAGTCTACCGATACGCGCGATGCGCCGCTGATCGATCCGCGTTTCCTGTCGGCCGAAGCGGACATGGCAGGCATGGTGGCGGGTGTCAGGGCGATGCGCCGCATCTTCTCGCAGCCGGCGCTGGCAGGTGCGGGCGGCAAGGCGCTGCTCATCGATGCGTTCGGCGCCGGCGAGGGCAACGAAGAGGCGATCCGCGCCTACATCCGCAAGCATGCCGATTCCGTATTCCACCCCGTAGGCACCTGCAAGATGGGCACCGACGACATGGCGGTGGTCGACCCCGAACTGCGCGTGCGCGGCGTGGAGGGCCTGCGCGTGGCCGATGCCTCGATCATGCCGACCCTGATCGGCGGCAATACCAACGCGCCGGCCATCATGATCGGCGAGAAGGCGGCTGACCTGATCCGCGCGGCCGCCAGGTAACCAGGCCGCCCGGGAACCGGCCGCGCCGGTTTTTCCCGGCGTAGGCCGGCAAGCCGAGCGGCCCTTCATGACAGACGACATCCCGAAGCAGAAGTGAGTGATATGAAGCAAAGTCCCTGCACCACCCGGTTTTCTTCCGACCGTACCCACGCCCGCGGCCGCCGGCTTGCCCTGGCGATGACGCTCGCCGCTGCCGCCGCGGCAGCGCACGCGGCCGGCCCCGCTGGTCCGGTTCCCAACCCGTATCTCGCGCAGTCCTACAACAACCAGACTCACTGGAACGATGCCGCTACGGACAGCGTCGGCTTTGCCGTGCCGCGCGGCAACTTCGAAGTCACGCCCGATTCGGTGCAAGTCATTCCCAACGAATCGGGGAGCCTGCCCCTGGTTGCCGATCGCGTCGGCGGCAAGGACATCTACTGGTGGTGGGCCGGCTTTTCGCTGCGCAAGGTGGGCGTGGATGGCGACAAGCTGGTGGAACTCGCCCGCACCGAAATTCCGGTACACCTGCCGAACTACACGCCGGTCACCGCCGAGCGGCGCCGCGAACAGGCCGCGGAGGTGAAGACGTTCCTCGATGCAAGGGACGAGCAGGGTCTGCTCGACTATATGAAGTCCCAGCCGAACCGCGCCTTGACGCTGGCGGAAGATCAGGTCGCCAACGGCGCGGTCTATGCGGTACTCGGCCGTGACGACGCCTTCTACGGCTGCAGCGGCCGCCAGATCTTCCGTATCGACCAGGAGGATCCGAAGGAAGCGGGCTCCGGGATGAAGGCGCCGCGGGCGATCACGCTGCCGGCTTCCCTTTTCGACAATGCCAGGGCGGCGAGCGGCACGCGCAGTCCGGCCGACATCCTGTTCGGCATGGGCATGTCTTACAACGGCTACCTGGTCGTGAATACGCTGGGCGGCAAGGTCATCACCCTGAACCGCGACACGCTCGAAGTCGTCGACGTCTTCACGGTTGCGGGCAAGGACGAACTGTTCATGAACAGCTTCGCCACCGGCCCCGAGGCCAACGGCGGCGCGGTGTATGTCGCATCCAACACGACCATGTACCGCCTGGTGGTGGACAAGGACGGCAAGATCCGCAGCGACGAAGCCAGCGGCGCATGGCAGGCGTCCTACGATCGCGGCGTGCGCATGCCGGCGCCGAAGATCGGCGACGGCACCGGCTCGACGCCGACCTTGATGGGGTTCAGCCCGAATGAGGACAAGCTGGTCGTCATCACCGACGGCGCGAAGAAGATGCGCCTGGTAGCGTTCTGGCGGGACAAGATCCCCGCCGGCTGGAAACAGAAGCCCGGCACGCTGTCGCCGCGCATCGCCGACCAGAAGGTGGTCGACATGGGGCCGGCGCAGGAGTCGGTACAGTCGGAGCAATCCGTGGCCGGCTTCGGCGACTATGCCTTCGTCGTGAACAACATTCCCACCGGAAGCGCCCCCCAGCTCAGCCCGTCCGGCACCTTCGCCAGCCTGGTCAACGGCGCCACCCGCCCCGGCCCGGCCGGCGTCGCCGCCCTCAAGTGGCAGCAGAAGGCACATGCCTGGCGCACGCAATGGGTGCGCACCGATGTGTCCTCGATCTCGATCGTGCCAATGATCAGCGGTGCCGGCCGCATGGCGATCATCGACGGGTATTTCACCGGCAAGTGGAATGATCGCTACCACATCGGCATGGATCTCGACACCGGCAAGACCGTAATGACAATCCGCACTGGCAGCGACCCGACCTTCAACGGCTTCTACTCGCCGATCAAGGTCGATCCGCAGGGCCACATCTTCTACAGCGGTGCGTTCGGGCTGATGCGCCTGGACACGGCGAAGATGCGGCGCGTGCCGGCGGACGACCCGGTGATGACGGCGCGGCACGACTGACGCCATGGGTGGCGCAATGCCCGCGCTTTCGCAAGGAGCCTGGCTGGCGCGAACGCGTCAGCCTGTATGCAACTGCCGTACAGCCAGCGCCAGGTGGCGGCTGATGGCAGCCCCAAAGACGAGGAGACACAAGATGCAAGCTGCTGTTACCGCCCCCGACCTGCCTGCAACCAGGGCGACGGACACCGAGAGCTGGCCCTTTACCGTCAGGCGGTCCACGCCGACCATCGGCGCGGAGATCGGCGGCATCGACCTGCGCCAGCCGCTCGACGACGCTACCTATCTCGCCCTGCGCCGCGCGCTGGTGAAGTTCAAGGTGCTGTTCTTCCGCGACCAGGAGATCTCGCCGGCGCAGCATGTGGCCGTGGCGCGCCGCTTCGGCGAACTGGAGATCCACCCCATGATCGGCCACCACCCGGACCATCCGGAGCTGGTGGTGTTTGGCCGCAACGGGGGGCAGCGCGGCCGCGAGAACCTGTACCACTCCGACGTGTCATGGCGCGAAGTCCCGTCCATGGCCTCGATGCTGCGTTGCGTGGAAACGCCCGAGGTGGGCGGCGACACGATCTGGGTCAATATGGCGGCGGCCTATGCCAACCTGCCGGAAGACGTCAAGGCGCGCATTGCCCGGCTCAATGGCGTGCACGACGCGATGCCGACCTTCGGCCAGGCCCTTGCGGACGACAAGTACGAGGCCATGCGCCAGAAGTACCCGCCCGCGGTCCACCCCGTGGTGCGCACGCATCCGGAAAGCGGTGAAAAGATCCTCTACGTCAACGAGGGGTTCACGACCCACTTCGCCAACTACGCCAGGGAGCAGCCGTACCGCATCGGCTCCGACTTCCGGCCGGCGGAGATGGACCTGATGCAATACCTCTTCCGCCAGGCTGCCGCGCCCGAGTACCAGGTGCGTCTGAAATGGCAGCGCAACACCATTGCCTTCTGGGACAACCGCTCCACCCAGCACTATGCAGTCCAGGACTACTTCCCGGCGGTACGGCACATGATGCGGGCGACCGTCATCGGCGACCGTCCGGTCTGAGCCGGGCATCCGGCTGCTCGTACCACGCGTACAAAACACGAAGGAGAACGCTAATGAAGATGCTGAACCATTTCTACATCAACGGCCAATGGGTCGAACCATCCGCCGGCAGCACGCTGGTGGATATCGTCGATCCGGCCACCGAAGCACCGGCCGGCAAGCTGGCAATGGGCACCGCCACGGACGTCCACGCCGCCGTCGCCGCCGCGCGGGCTGCTTTCCCGGCGTGGTCGGAAACCAGCCGCGAGGAACGTATCGCCCTGCTTGAACGCGTGATCGAGCTTTACCGCGCCCGCCTGGGCGACATCGCCGAGGCCGTGCGTGCCGAAATCGGCGCCCCTATCACGCTGTGCAAGAACGTGCAGGCGCCCATCGGGCTGGCGCAGATCCAGGCCGCCGTGGAGACGCTGCGCCATTTCGAGTTCGAAACCGCGCATGCCAAGAGCTATGTCCGGCGAGAGGCGATCGGCGTCGCCGCGCTGATCACGCCCTGGAACTGGCCGTTGAACCAGATCGCCGCCAAGGTTGCGCCGGCGCTGGCCGCGGGCTGCACGGTGGTGCTCAAGCCGTCCGAGATTTCGCCGCTGGACGCGATCATCTTCGCCGAGATCATGCACGAAGCCGGCACGCCTCCCGGCGTATTCAACATGATCTATGGCGCAGGCCCGATCGTGGGCGCCGCCCTCTCCTCGCACCCCGGCGTGGACATGGTGTCGATCACCGGATCCACGCGCGCCGGCGTGGAAGTGGCGATCAGCGCCGCCCCTACCGTCAAACGGGTGGCCCAGGAGCTTGGCGGCAAGTCCGCGCTGCTGATCCTCGACGATGCCGACCTGCAAGCCGCGGTGACCAGCGGCGTGGCGCAGTGCATGGCCAACTCCGGGCAGACCTGCGTGGCGCCGACGCGCATGCTGGTGCCGCGCGAACGCTATGAGGAGGCCGTCACCATCGCCGCCGCGGCTGCCAACGCGGTCGTCGTGGGCGACCCGGCGGATCCGGCCACCAGGATGGGCCCGATCTCCAACCGTGGGCAGTACGAAAAGGTGCAGCGCATGATCGGCATCGGCATCGAGGAAGGCGCGCGCGTGGTGGCTGGCGGCCCTGGCCGTCCGGAAGGGCTGGAGCGCGGCTTCTACACCAGGCCCACCGTTTTCGCCGATGTGCGCAATGACATGGCCATCGCTCGCGAGGAAATCTTCGGGCCCGTGCTGGCCATGATCCCGTATGACGGCGAAGAGGACGCCATCGCGATTGCCAACGACTCCGTGTTCGGCCTGGCCGGCTATATCGCCTCGGGCAACCCCGAACGCGCACGCCGCGTGGCGGCGCGCCTGCGGGTGGGATCGGTGCGGATCAATGGGGCGATGCTGGATATCACGGTGCCTTTCGGCGGGTACAAGACTTCGGGCAACGGGCGGGAGTATGGGGCCGAGGGTCTGGCCGAGTTCCTGGAGTGCAAGTCGGTGACGAGCTGAAACAAGAGAAGAAAGCGAGGTTTATCCGGCTTTCGTGTGGGTCGATTCATCGCTGGGGTGACTCCAGCAATGCCGCCCTCTCCCGCATGGCGGGAGAGGGGCGCAAACCGGCGTTTTGCCGCAGGCCACCCGCACCCGTTCAGAACACAGGCACTACGCGGCCATCGCCACGCAATACCGCCCCAGGTGGTAATCCGAATCCCCCAGCAGCACATCCATCATCGTCAGCCGCTTGAAGTAGTCTCCCACCTCCAGCTCATCGGTCATGCCCATGCCGCCGTGCAGCTGCACCGCTTGCTGGCCGACCAGGCGGCCAGCCCTCGCCACCACCACCTTCGCGCCGGACAGCATACGGCGACGCGCGGCGAGGTCGGACTCGGTCAGCCCCTGCGCGGCAACATAGGCCATCGACAGCGCCAGCTCGGCCTGCACCAGCATATCCGCCATGCGATGCTGCAGGGCCTGGAAACTCGCCAGCGGCTTGCCGAACTGGTGACGGTTGCGCAGGTATTCGCCGGTGATGGCAATCAGCTTCTCCATCGCGCCCGCCGCTTCGGCGCAGAGCGCGGCAAGGCCGTGATCGATACCGTGCTCGAGCGCGGCCAGGCCATCGGCAGGCTGGCCGATCACCGCATCGCCGCCCACCAGCACATTGCTCAGCGTCAGGTCCGCGGCATGCAGGCCATCCATGGTGGGGTAGGCACCGATGGTCAGCCCGGGCACGTCGCGCGGCACCAGGAATAGCGCAAGGTCGTTGCTGCCGGCGACACGGGCGCTGACCAGCAAGGCGTCCGCGGCCGCACCGTGCCAGGCCAGCGACTTGATACCGTTGAGCACATAGCCGTCGCCGCGGCGCTCGGCGCTGGCGCGCGCGGCCTCCGGGCGGTAACGGGTGGCGGGTTCGAGATAGGCCAGCGCAAGCACGCGCTCGCCGGCGGCAAGCGCGGGTAGCCAGGCTTGCTGCTGCGCCTTGCTGCCGTACGCGGCGAGCACCGCCGTAGCCATCACCGCGCTGGGGATCACCGGTTCCAGCACCAGGCCCCGGCCCAGCTCGCGATGCACCACCAACTGGCTCGCCGCACCTTGGCCGAAGCCGCCGAATTCCGGCGGCACGGTCAGTCCCAGCACGCCCATCTCGGCCAGCGCCGACCACATCCTGCGGTCGAAGCCGCCGCCACCGCGTGCGCTGTTGCGGCGTTGCGTAAAGGTATATTCCGTGTCGACAAACCGGCGCAGGCTGTCCGCCAGCATTTGCTGTTCTTCGCTGTAGGTGAAGTCCATGTCTGCTTAGTCCCTTCAGAAACCGAGGATCATCTTGGCGATGATGTTCTTCTGCACCTCGGTGGCGCCGCCATAGATCGTGGTCTTGCGCATATCGAAGTAGGTCGAGGCCGCCGGCGCGGCCCAGTCCGGGCCGCTCACCGGTTGCACGGAGCCCGCGTCGAGCCATTGCGGCGCAAATGGCCAGGCGTGCGGGCCAGCCACCTCCATCTGCAGCATGGCGATATCCTGCTGCAGCTCGGAGCCGCGAATCTTGATGATGGAGGCCTCGGGGCCCGGGCCCCGGCCGCCATCCTGGGTGATCGCGCGCAGCAGCAACATCTCCAGCGCCATCAGGTCCATCTCCAGGCGCGCGATCTTGTCGCGCATGCGCACGTCCTCGCTCATCGGACGGCCCGCGCCATCGGTGGCCTGGCTGGCATAGTGCTTGAGCTGGCGCAACTCGCGGTGGCAATGGCCGATGCCGGCAATGCCGGTGCGCTCATGGCCCAGCAGGTATTTGGCGTAGGTCCAGCCACGGTTTTCCTCGCCCACGAGGTTGGCGACCGGCACCTCGACATTCTCGAACCACGTTTCGTTGACATCGTGACTGCCATCGAGCGTGACGATGGGCCGCACGGTGATGCCGGGCGAGTTCATGTCGATCAGCAGCATCGAGATGCCTTCCTGCTGCTTGGCCTCGGGATCGGTCCGTACCAGGCAGAAGATCCAGTCTGCGTACTGGGCCATGGTGGTCCAGATCTTCTGGCCGTTGACGATGTAGCGGTCGCCCCGGCGCTCGGCGCGCGTCTTCAGCGAGGCCAGGTCTGAGCCCGAGCCCGGCTCCGAGTAGCCCTGGCACCAGAAATCCTCCATGCCCGGGATGCGCGGCAGGAAGCGCGCCTGTTGCTCGGGGCTGCCGTATTTCATCAGCACCGGGGCGATCATGGTCAGGCCGAACGAGAGCAGGCGCGGCGCGCCGGCGCGGAATGTCTCGATCTCGAAGATCAGGCGCTGCATGGCGGTCCAGCCGGTGCCGCCGAACTGCTTCGGCCAGGCCGGCGCACCCCAGCCGTGCGCGTGCAGGATACGGTGCCAGCGCACGTAGTCGTCCTTACCCAGGCGGCGGTGGCCCAGCACCTTGTCGCGGATATCGGCGGGCAGCCTGTCCTGCGCAAAGGCACGGACCTCCTCCCGGAACCCTTGTTCCGCCGCGGTGAATCGCAAATCCATTGGCTTGTCCCCTCGTATGCTCGCGCGCGCCCGGCGCCTCTCTGCCTGCGCCAGGCCCGGCGTGTTTGAAAGTGTTTGGCTGCCCCCATGCTAGCGGTACGAGATGCGTCCCGGCCGCGCGCCGACGGGTGGGCCACCCATCGGGCAAGAACACCCTGCCGGCGCCGCCGCACCGGGTTCAAAGACCGATGGTGTAGCCCCCGTTGACCGACAGGTGCTGCCCCGTCACATAAGAGCCCGCATCGGAAAGCAGGAAGCAAACCGGACGCGCCACTTCTTCCGGCGCCGCCCAGCGCCCCAGCGGGATCTGCGCGAGGTAGGTGTCCCGGAACTTGTCGCTGCGGATGGTCTCGGTCATCGGCGTCTCCACCACGCCGAAGCCGACGGTATTGACGCGGATGGCGTACTTGCCCCACTCGCGCGCCGCGCACATGGTCAGGCCCAGCACGCCCGCCTTCGCCGCGCCGTAGTTGATCTGGCCGATGGTGCCGCGGCGCCCCGCGTCGGATGAAATATTGACGATGGCCCCGCCCGTGGCGTCTCCGGCGCGCGCGCGCTCCAGCATGTGGCGGCCGGCCGCTTGCAGGAAGTGAAAGGAGCCGGTCAGGTGCACGTCGATCACCTGCTGCCAGGCTTGCGCCGTCATCTTCTCGATCATGGCCGGGCGCGTGATGCCTGCGTTGTTGACCAGGCCATGCACGGCCCCGAAACGCGCCACGGCTTCGCGCACGGCATGCGCGGCAAATTCCGCGTCGGCTACGCTGCCGGCCAGCGTCAGCAGCGGGGCGTCGCCGCAGGCCAGCCGCAGTTCGGCCAGCGCTTCGGCGTTCAGGTCCACGGCGCTCACCTGGGCGCCCAGGTCCAGCGCCAGGCGCGCGATGGCGCGGCCGATGCCCTGTGCCGCGCCGGTGACGATGATGCTCTTTCCCTGCAGGGAATTCGGGGTGCAGTCCATATTCTCTCCTTCCTGTCGGCGATCAGTAGCGCATCTGCAGCAGCCACGTGGCCACCATGGCCGGGCGCTCGCTCCCTTCCACATGGATCTCCACCCGCCAGATGCCGCGCACCTCGCCCGGGCGGACGTCTTCCAGACCGGCCAGGTGGAAGCTGCCGCGGATGCGGGCACCCGCCGGCACCGGGCCGGTGAAGCGGATCTTGTCGAAGCCGTAGTTGAGCAGGAGCTTGCAGCCCGGAAGGCTGAAGCACTGCGTGTAGGCGACGGTGACCATCGACAGGGTCAGCAGCCCGTGGGCGATGGTGCAGCCATAGGGCGAATCGGCGGCGGCGCGCGCCGGATCGACATGGATCCATTGCCGGTCGCCGGTCACGTTGGCAAAGGTGTCGATGGTGGCCTGGTCAAGGGTGAAATAGCCGCTGACCGCGGCCGGCCCGTGTAGCCGGGCGCGAACCGCGTCGATGGAGTTCAGGGTATGCATAGGTCTAATCCGCTTTCAGTCCGAGGGTGTTCGCCACCGGAATCCATTTGGCGCGTTCCTCGCTCAGGAGACGGCCAAACTCCTCCGGGGTGGCAGGAAGGGGTTGCGCGCCGATGGCCTGCAGCTTCTCTATCAGCGCGGGTTGCCGCAACGACACATTGATGGCCTTGCTCAGTCTCGCGATGACCGGCTCCGGCGTCCTGGCCGGGGCCACCACGCCGAACCACGCGCTGGCATCGGTATTGGGAAAACCCAGTTCGCGCAGCGTCGGCACGTCCGGCAGCAGCGCAAAGCGCGTGGCGTCCAGAATGGCAAGCGCGCGGATCTTGCCGGCGCGTACCTGTTGCAGCGACGACGGCAGCGCGTCGAAGAGCAGGTCGATATTGCCGCCGACCAGGCTGATGATGGCGGGAGCGCTGCCGCCATAGGGCACCAGGGTGGCCTTGAAGCCCAGGGCATTGGCGGTGTACTCGCCGGCCAGGTGCGAGATGTTGCCGTTGCCGGCCGATCCCATGGTCAGCTTGCCCGGCTCCTTCTTGCCGAGGGCTACCAGCTCCGCGACCGACTTCACCGGCAAACCGGGCCTGATGGCCAGCAACAGCGGCGTCTTGCCGAGGCCCGCCACCGGCACGAAGTCCTTGACAGGGTCGTAGGGCAATTTGCGGAACAGCGCGCTGTTGATCACCAGCGGGCCGTTCGAACCGATCAGGAAAGTCCTGCCGTCCGGCTCGGCGCGGGCAACCGTCTCGGCAGCGATCATCCCTGCCCCGCCGGCCTTGTTTTCCACCACGATCGGAGTGCCCAGCGCATTGGCGGCTTCATGCGCCACCAGGCGGGTTATCTGGTCCGTGGCGCCACCCGGAGGATAGGGCACGATGAAGCGGATGGGCTGGTTCCGGCCTTGTGCATGCGTGGCCGCCGGCATGCACAGGAAGGCCACGGCAATTGCCATGGCACGAACGAAGCATTGCATGGTTGTCTCCGCCATTTCTGTTATCGATGGATGTGGCGCGGCGCCGGCCAGGGCTCAGATCCGCCCTTTGCCGCGCAGCGCGCCGATGCGCTCGGGCGGATAGCCCAGTTCCCGCGCCAGCACTTCGTCGGTGTGCTGGCCAAGCGTGGGCGCGGCTCGCTCATAGCGGATCGGCGTGTCGGAGAAGCGGATGGGGTTGGCGAGCGAGGGCACCTGTACCCCATTGCCATGGGGCATGGACAGCAGCATTTGCCGATGCCTGACTTGCGGATCCTCGAATACCTGCTGCATGTTGTAGATCGGACCGCATGGCACATTGGCCGCTTCCATGCGCGCGATCCATTCCGCCATCGGGCGCGTCAGCATGGCGCGCGCGATCTCGGGGATCAGCTCCGCGCGATAGCGATTGCGCTGCGGGGCCGAGGAAAAACGGGGATCCGTTGCCAGCCCGGGCCGGTCGATTACACCGCAAAACGCAGTGAACTGGTTGTCGTTGCCGACCGCCACGATGACGTCGCCCTCCTGGCAGCGGAACACCTGGTAAGGCACCATGTTGGAGTGGGCATTGCCCATGCGCTGCGGAATCTTGCCGGACAGGAAGTAATTGATGGCCTGGTAGGAGCCGATGGTGACCATGCAGTCGAGCAGCGCCAGGTCGATATGCTGGCCGCTCCCGCTGATATTGCGGTGTTCCAGCGCGGCCAGGATGGCGGTGCTGGCGTACATGCCGGTAAGCAGGTCGCTGATGGCGATGCCGGACTTGACGGGGCCGCCTCCGGCCTCGCCGTCCGGCAGGCCGCTGATGCTCATCAGGCCGCTCATGCCCTGGAACACGAAGTCATAGCCGGGCAACGACGCATAGGGCCCGGACTGGCCGAAGCCGGTGATGGAGCAATAGACCAGGCGCGGATTCAGCGCGCGCAGGTCTTCATAGGCAAGGCCGTAGCGTGCCAGCGTTCCCACCTTGTAGTTCTCCACAAGCACGTCCGCCGTGCGCGCCAGTTCGCGCACGATCTCCTGGCCTTCCGGCGAGGCCAGGTCCGCCGTGACCGAGCGCTTGCCGCGATTGGCGCTGAGGAAGTACGACGAATCGGCGGTTTCCATGCCTTGCGCGTTCCTCAGGAACGGCGGGCCATAAGCGCGCGTGTCGTCGCCTCCGCCCGGCCGCTCTATCTTGATCACGTCCGCGCCCATGTCGGCGAGATTCTGCGTGGCCCACGGGCCTGCCAGCACGCGTGTCAGGTCGAGCACCTTGATATGTCCGAGCGCTTTCATCATGTCAGTCTGTCCTCGCCAAAAATTGCATCTGTCATCGAATCTGTCATCGAACGTCGCGCCAGATTAGTCAGCGCGCAAGACAGCGTCCAATACCGATTTGCGCGCGGCCGATAGACAATCGTTATCGCGCCGCGTGCCGGCACCGCGCACGTCGTTGCGCTATCGGGCTAACCCGGATGCGTAATGCCCGCGCGGCGGACTAACATGTTCCCTTCGAAGTCCCCTCTAAGCGAAGTCCCCGATCTGATGGATCTCCGACGCATACGGCACTTTGTCGTGCTGGCCGAAACGCTGAATTTCCACCGCGCCGCCGAACGCCTGCATATCGCGCAGCCCGCCTTGTCGGTTTCGATCCAGAAGCTGGAGGCGGAGCTGGATATCACGCTGTTTTCCAGGGACGCGCGCGGCGTCACGCTGACCGCCGCCGGCCGCGCCGCGCTGGCCGAAGCGCGTCTTATCCTCTTTCACGGGGGGCAGTTGAGCGAAGTGGCCCGTGCCGCCAGTTGCGGCACCGGCGGCGTTCTGCGCATCGGCTTTGTCGGCTCCGCCACCCTTGCGTTGCTGCCGCGCCTGGTGTCCCGCTTTCACGCCGACTACCCCGGTGTGGAGCTGGTCCTGCGCGAATCCACTTCCGTGCGCATCATGCAGATGCTGGACGAGGAAGCGCTCGATGTGGGCCTGGTGCGCACGCCCTTGCTCAGGCGCGCCAACGCGGAACAGTTGCAGCTGGAGCACGACCAGTTCGTGGCAGCGCTGCCGCGCGCCCACCCGCTGGCCGGTGAAGGACCCATGCCGCTGGCCGGACTGGCGCAGGAGCGCTTTGTGATGTACGCCCCGGACGAAGGGTCCGGGCTGCACAGCGCGGCCATGATGGCCTGCCAGCTCGCGGGCTTCCTGCCGCGCGTCAGGCAGGAAGCCATCCAGATCCAGACCGTACTGGCACTGGTGGAAAGCGGGCTCGGGGTTGGCCTGGTGCCGTCCATCGTGAAACGCTGGCCGAGCGCCGGCATCGTCTACCGGCCCTTCACCGACTTCCCGCTGGCGGCATCCATCGGCCTGGCGCTGGTCCACCGCCCGGGCCTTGAAAGCCAGGCGGCGCATCGTTTCCGGGAACTGGCGGAGCGCGAGTTCCCGCTCGGGACCGTGGCGGACGGGACGGGATGCGCCGGGCTGACGCATCCCGTCCCCTGACTGCCCGTCCCCGCTTGCCTGCCGATGGTCTCGGCAAGCGCTGCGTCAGGCGCGTCTACTTCGCCTCCAGCGAGCGGGCGGCCTCATCGATCAGATCGGCGATCTCTCCCGCATGCGACGCCAGCGAAGCGTGGCTCGCCGCAAGCGAAATCGTCTTCTTCGGCTGCATGCGTTCCGCCATCCAGCGCTCGGCCTCCGGCGGGATCATGCGGTCGTTGTCCGACACCTGGTACCAGGCAGGCTTGGTCTTCCAGGCCGGCGGTCCGGACTTATCCTCGAAGCACCGTGCTGCGATAGGCTTTTGCGTCGCCGCCATCACCAGGGCGTCCGTGTCATCCAGGTCGTCGCCAAAGCTCTCCTTGAAGGCCACGGGATCGAGCCAGAGGAAGCCTTCCTTGTCCGGCCGGATATGCGCGGCGCCCGGAGGCGGCGCTTGCCGTGCAAAGATGCTCCCCAGGCTTTCCCCTTCATCCGGCGCGAACGCGGCGACATAGACAAGGCCCGCCACATTCGGCGCGTGGCCAGCGCCGGTGATGACCGCGCCGCCATAGGAATGCCCCACCAGCAAGGTCGGACCCTCCTGTGCCGCGGCGAGCTTGCTCGTGCGGTCAATGTCGTCGGCCAGCCCCGTCAGGGGGTTTTGCACCGCGACCACGTGGTAGCCCTTGGCGTGCAGCAAGGGGATGACGCCCCGCCAGTGCGAGGCATCGCCCCAGGCACCATGCACAAGAACAATGTTCATCCGAGACTTGGTCATATCCTTTCTCCGTTTGGCAGCATGAAGATCGGGGGCTGCCATCCCGCACAACAATGCCGTAACCATGGAACAAGCTACCGGACCCAAATCCCTCGGGAACCGTATGCTGACTAGCTTAGACGATTGAACCGCGGTCTAAGCCGGGAAAACATGCCCGGGAGCCGCCCAGGCAAAGCGCCCGGCGAACATCCGTGCTGCACTCGCCGCATCGCGCATGAGCCGCTCAACGATCTCCGCCGCCGGCACGATGCCATCGGCAAAGCCGCCGGCGGGCCCCAGCGAGACGATCCCGCCTTCGACATCGCCATCCTGGTAGACCCGCTGCCGGGTACGCGAAGACAGGATCAGGTCGCCAAATTCCGCATGGCGGCGCGCGCCACCGGCTTCCAGCCGCTGCACCTCGCGCGCCGCGTCATTGACCAGGACCCGCCACGTATCGCCGAGCGAAGCAAGGATCGCGGTCGAACAACCCGCATCGGACGCCACGATTCTCTGCTTCAGGGCATCGTGCGCGATGATCTCCGACGCGACCATGAAACGGCTGCCCATGACAACGCCGTCGGCGCCCAGCGCGAGCGCGGCGGCAATCTGCCGGCCGTTGCCGATACCGCCGCCGATCACCAGCGGGATGCGGATCTGCTCCAGCGCAAAGGCGCCATTCAGGAACGCCGACAGCTGGTTGTCTCCCGGATGGCCACCCTCTTCCATCCCGACCAGCGCGATCGCGTCCACCCCAAGCCGCTCCGCGCTCAGCGCATGGCGCACGCTGGGGCACTTGTGGATCAGGATGCCGCCGCCATCATGGATGGCATCGACCAGTTCCCCTGGCGACGAACCCGCGCTCTCGAAGTGGCGCACGCCCTCCGCCAGCGCGGCCTGTATCCACGCGGCGACGTCCTTGTTGGCGCCCGGGCGGCGCGACAGCGTCAGGTTCACGCCGAACGGCCGGCCGTTGGTCAGCGCCCGGCAGCGGCGCAGATCGCGGCGCAAGGCGTCGACACTGTCGAACGAGCGCGCGGTGATAAACCCCATGGCGCCCGCGTTGACCACCGCGGCGACGATGCCGGATTCGCCGAGGTGATGCATGCCGCCGAGCAGCAGCGGATGGCGGATGCCGAAGAGATCGGTGATGCGCGTGCGAAAGCTGGATTCTGTCATGGCATGACGATGGCTTGCGCCATGCTTATCCCTCGAACGACGGGGAACGTTTCTCGACAAAGGCGGAGACCGCTTCCCGATGGTCCTCGGTCTGGTGCGACAGGACCTGAAAGGCCGCCGACATCTCCAGCAGCGTGTCCAGCCGCGTGTGCATGCCCTCGCGCAGCAGCCGCTTGGCCAGCCGGACCGCGTGCGGCGGGTTGGCGGCAATCGCCTGCGCGATGCCGTACGCGGTGGGCAGCAGTTCCCCGGCCGGTACCACGCGCGACACCAGGTTCCATTCCAGCGCCTGGCGCGCATCGATCATCCGGCCGGTAAAGGTCAGCTCCGCCGCGCGCGACAGGCCGACGATGCGCGGCAGCAGCCAGGCGCCGCCGTCGCCGGGAATGATGCCCAGCTTGACGAAGCTCTCGGCGAACCTGGCTTGCTCCGACGCGATGCGGATGTCGCACATGCACGTCAGGTCCAGCCCCGCGCCGATGGCAGGCCCGTTGACCGCCGCGATCAACGGCACCTCCAGGTTGAACAGCGCCAGCGGCAGGCGCTGGATGCCGCGCCGGTAGTCTTGCCGGATCTCCATGCCAGGTACCTCGCCGGAGGCATGGCGCCCCATGTCGCGCACATTGCCGCCGGACGAAAACGCCGCGCCGCTACCGGTGATCACCACGGCGCGCACGGAGCGGTCGTCCTGGATCCGGTCGACGGCGGCCAGGAACTCCGGTACCGCCGTGTTGCCGGTCAGGGGATTGCGCCGTTCCGGCTCGTTCATGGTCAGCGTAACGATGTGGCCTTCCTGCTCGTACTTCAGAAAATCGGACATGGATTTGTTCTCCTCGCTGCGTCAATCGCTGCTTGATACGATGCTTCCATCGTGGTGAATGGGTGCGGCATGGCGGGTCACTGTCCATCCCGTGAACGGATCCGACACACTCCAGCGCCGGGTCCATCTGGTGTTGCAGGCGCGGCACTGATGTTCCTTGGTCTGGCACACGACGCCCGCGCCAAAGCTGCGCCAGCGGACGTCGCCGACAGGCCGCAGCGCGGCATGGCCATCGGCGCAGCGCGCGTCGTGGCGCAGGCTTTCGCAACGCGCGCACAGGTCCTGCAATGGCGGTGCCGCCTCCGGGCTGGCGGCCAACGGCGGGGGCGGGGGCGCGGGCGCGCGCATGTCAGGGGCGTGGCCGCGCCGCGCCTGAATACGGCGCAGGGACGCCCAGAACAGCGCGCGCAGCGCATCCGATCCGCTCTCCTGGGCCGCGGCCTGGCAGCGTTCGGCATGGTGCTGCATCGCCATGCCGAACTCCGTCGCCGAGGCGAAGCAGACCACCCGCGTATGGAAGTCGCTGTCCTCGATCCAGCGATCGAACAAGCCGGCCAGATGGGCGTAGTAGTCTTCCGTGCCATTCGCCGTGCGCTTCAGCGTGAGCTTGTGGGCGAGCCGGCTGCGCGCGCGAACTTCCATCCGGAGTTCGCTGAGGATCGGCAGCAGCCGCCCGGCGGCCCGGCTGCGCGCGCTCATGCCGGCACGGCGCAGAGCGTCGTCCGTGCGAAATCCGCCACCGAGCCCTGCGCCCGGTCCAGCAGCGCTTCACCGACCATGCGGTTCCAGAACGTCTCCGCGCCATCGGCCGCGCGCCATTCATGCAGGCGCCGCGTGTAGAGCTGGAGATCGTATTCCTCGGTCACGCCGATGGCGCCATGCAGGGCGTGCGCCGCCGCTGCCACCAGCGGCACCGCCATGCTGGTGCGCGCCTTGGCCATGGCTGCCGGCAGCCGGGCCGGGACCTGGCCCGCATCGCTGAAGGCCATTTCGGCGGCAATGCCCGCCGATGCCACATGCTGGGCCATCACGCTCAACTGATGCTGCACCGCCTGGAACTTGCCGATCGACTTGCCGAATTGCGAGCGGTCATTGCAGTATTGCAGGGTCATGCCGAACACCCGGTCAAGGGCACCGGCGATAGCGGCCGCGTGGATCGCCGCGCTGAACAGACGAACCTCTTCGCCATTGCCGCCAAGGGCGGCAGGCACGGCGTCACTGTTCCAGCTCAGCGTGCCGCACAGGCTGCCGCGCACGCCGGTGGGCACGCGCTGCGCTTGCGTCGCGTCAAGCAGCAGCAGGCTGCCGTCCACGTTCGCGAGCACATGGTCGCTGGTCATGCCGAACGGCACCAGCGGCGCGCGCAGCACGCCGTCCGGCGTGCGCCGGCAGGCACCGGCCAGGGTGATCATGCCGGCAGGCACCGGCACGCCGGCGTCGCGCAACAGCGCCCGCGCCGCGATGCTCTGCGCCGCAGGCACCGGCAAGGCATAGCGCCCGAAAGCGGTGAAGATGGGCGCCAGCGCCGGCAATGGCAGCCCCGCGCCGCCTTCGGCCTCGGGCGCCAGCAGTTCCAGGAAACCCGCCGCATCCAGCGCGTCCCAGACCGCCGTGGGCGCCGCGCCTTTCTCGATTGCCCGCACCGCTTCCGGTGTGACCCGGTCGCGCAGGATTTGCTCAATGGCTTCGGTGAACATGAGTCTCTCTTTCTAAATCGTAGGCATTAGCCGTATGCGTTGGCCGCGTGCTTCAGCGCAAGCCCAGGCCGCGCGCGATCATGCCGCGCAGCACTTCGCGCGTACCGCCGCGCAGCGAGAATGTCGGCGAGATCTGGCTGAGGTAAGCCACCGTGCGATAGAGCTCGGCATCCACTTCCTGCCCGGGGTCCGCGGCAATGGCGGCTTCCAGCAGCGCGGGGATGGCCTGCTCGAACTCCGTGCCGATGTCCTTCACCAGCGCCGCCTCGACAATCGGGCTTTCGCCGCGGACCAGCCTGGCGGTGACCGCCACCGACAGGCTGCGCAAGGTGGCCAGTTGCGTGGCGAAGCTGCCCAGCAAAACGGTATCGGCGTCACTGGCGCCGTGCCGGCGCAGGTGCCCGGCCCAGCAATCGATCAGCACGATGCTGGAGTAGATGCGCTCGGGGCCGCTGCGCTCGAAGGCCAGTTCCGCCGTGACCTGCTCCCAGCCGCCGCCCTCGTTGCCGATCAGCGTGCCGTCGGCCAGGAAGACGTCGTCGAAGGTCACCTCGGAGAAGTGCGCGTCGCCGGTCAGGTCGACGATGGGCCGCACGTTGACGCCGGGCAGCGACAGGTCGACGATGAATTGCGAGAGGCCCTTCTGGCGGTCTTCGGGCACACCGGACGAGCGCACCAGCGCGATCATGTAGTGGCAGTGATGCGCGTTGGTGGTCCAGATCTTGCGGCCGTTCAGGCGCCACCCGCCTTCGCAGCGCGTGACGCGCGTGCGCACGCTGGCCAGATCCGAACCGGCGTTCGGCTCGCTCATGCCGATGCAGAAGAACGCCGTGCCCGCGCAGATCCGGGACAGGTAGAAGTCCTTCTGCGCCTCGCTGCCGTATTTCAGGATCAGCGGACCGCTCTGCCGGTCGGCCACCCAGTGGGCCGCCACCGGCGCGCCCGCGGCCAGCAGTTCCTCCACCAGCACGAAGCGCCTGAACGCATCCATGCCCGCGCCGCCGTAGCTGGCGGGCAGGGTCAGCCCGACCCAGCCGCGCTGGGCGAGGCGCCGGCTGAAAGCTGCGTCGAAGCCCAGCCACGAGCGCGCGCGGATATCGGCGGTCGCGGGTGGCAGGCTTTCCTTGAGGAAATCCTTCACTTCCGCGCGAAAGGCCTCGGCCTCGGGAGGCAGGGCCGTAAGGTGGAAGGCATCAAGCAGGTTGCTCACTTCTTGCTCCAGGTTTCGGTGCGGGCGGATGGCACGGCGCTACAGCGCGGCCGGCCCGCCGCATCGTTATTCAGGTCTTGCGCGCCGGTACGGGCGCATTCCAGTAGCGCTCCCGCAGCGGCTGCTTGTAGAGCTTGCCGGTCGGCAGGCGCGGCATGGCGTCGATGAAATCGATCGAGCGCGGCACCATGTAGCGGGCCACCTTGGTGCGCAGGTAGGCCAGCAGTTCCTCGGCCAGCGCTTCCGACGGCACCACGCCGCTGGCCGGCTCGACCACGGCCTTGACCTCTTCGCCCATCTCGGCGTTCGGCACGCCGATCACCGCGGCGTCGCCCACGCTAGGGTGGACCACCAGCGCGTCCTCGATAGCCTGCGGATAGATATTGACGCCGCCCGAGATGATCATGAACGCCTTGCGGTCGGTCAGGTAGAGATAGCCGTCCGCATCCAGGCGGCCCACGTCGCCGACGGCGGTCCAGGTCGGATGCACCGGATGCTGCGCCGAGCGGGTCTTCTCGGGATCGTTGTGATAGTGGAACGGGAGCTGCTCGCGCTCGAAGTACACCATGCCGGTTTCCCCCACCGGCAGCTCATTGCCCTCGTCGTCGCAGATATGGAGGACGCCCAGCAAGGCGCTGCCGACCGAACCGGGGTGAGCCAGCCATTGCTGCGTATCGAGCGTGGTCACGCCATTGCCCTCGGTGGCCGCGTAGTACTCATGCAGGATCGGCCCCCACCAGTCGATCATCTGGTGCTTGACGTCCTGCGGGCACGGCGCCGCGGCATGGATGGCGACACGGTGGCTGGACAGGTCGAAGCCCTGGCGCTGCGCCGGTTCGAGCTTGAGCATGCGGATGAACATGGTCGGCACCCACTGGCTGTGGGTCACGCGGTAGCGCTCGATCATGCGCAGCGCTTCCACCGCGTCGAACTTCTCCATGAAGACGATGGTGCCGCCGCAGAACTGCGTTTCCAGCCCGTAGCCGAGCGGCGCGGTGTGATACAGCGGGGCCGGCGACAGGTAAATGGTCCGCGCGTCGAAGCCGTAGCGTTCGAACTGCGGCCGGCGCGCCGACCCGGAGCCTTCCGTGACCATGCCGTTGGGCTGGTTGCGGATGATGCCCTTGGGCCGCCCGGTGGTGCCCGAGCTGTAGATCATGGTGGCGCCCATCCATTCCTCGGCCAGGCGCTCGGCGGGACAGGCCTGCGTGGCTGCCTCGTAGCTGTCCCAGCCGGGGATCGTGCCATCCATCATCAGTTGCAGGCGGCAGGTGGGCATCTGGCCGGAGAGCTGCGCCGCCAGGTCGCGCATGGCGTACGACGTCACCACCACCTGGGCATTGCTGTCCTGGATGATGTAGGCCGCTTCCGCCGCCGTCAGGAAGCGGTTGACGGGGGTGATCATCAGCCCCGAGCGCAGCGCCGCCCAGCACAGCTCGAAGCAGCGCATATTGTTCTCGAGCACCATGGCGATGTGGTCGCCGCGCCGCAGCCCCAGCGCGTACAGGCACTGGGCGAAACGATTGGAGCGCGCGTCGAGTTCCCGATAGGTCAGGATCTCGCCGGTGGTGCCGTTGATTGCCGCGGGCTTTTCCGGCGTCAGTTCGGCGTGGTCGCCCAGGTATTTCGGGGTCTTGGTCATCGAGTCACTCCCGGGATCTCGCCGGAGGTGTCGGCGTTGGCCGCGGCCTGCCGTACCAGCCCGGGAATCCTCGCGCCCAGTTCTTCGGCCAGCCAGCGGCCTTCCTTTTCCATGCGCGGGCCGGCATGCCAGCCCTCGGCCACGGTGATGCGGCCGCCGCGCACGCCGAACACGCGCCCGGTGATATCGCTCGATTCGGTACTGCCCAGCCATGCCACCAGCGGCGCCACGTTGCCGGCGTCCAGCGGATCGAAGCCCGGCGCGGCGCCGGCGGTGAACTCGGCGCGCCTGGCCGCGAAGATGTCTTCCGTCAGGCGGCTCATCGCGGTCGGGTAGATCGCGTTGACCGTCACGCCATAGCGGTCCAGTTCGCGCGAGGCAATCACCGACATGGCGGCAATGCCCGCCTTGGCCGCGCCATAGTTGGCCTGGCCCGCGTTGCAGTACAGGCCCGACGACGAGCTGGTATTGATCAGGCGCGCCACGCGCTGGCGGCCCGCCTTGGACTCCTCGCGCCAGTAGGCGGCGGCATGGCGCGACGGCGCGAAGGTGCCGCGCATATGCACGCGGATCACCGAGTCCCAGTCTTCCTCGGTCATGTTGACGAGCGTGCGGTCGCGCAGGATGCCGGCGTTGTTGACCAGCACATCCAGCCCGCCGAACTCGCGGATGGCGGCGTCGATCATGTTCTTCGCGCCGGCCCAGTCGGCCACGTCGTCGAAGTTGGCCAGGGCCTCGCCGCCCATCGCGCGGATCTCCGCGATCACTTCCAGCGCGGGTCCGCTGGCCGCGCCCGAACCGTCGCCCTTCCCGCCCAGGTCGTTGACAACCACCTTGGCGCCCTGCCGCGCGAACTCCAGCGCGTACTCGCGCCCGAGGCCCCGGCCAGCGCCGGTGATAACGACTACGCGATCCTTGCAAAGCTGTTGCATGGCGAATCCTTGATTCCTAATTCTGTTGGCTGGTTGCGTTGCGGCGTTCAGCGCGCGCTGACGTCATAGGTCTTGACCAGTTGGCGGTAACGCACCGTTTCCGCTCCGATCATGGTGGCCATCTGCTTGCCGGACTGGCCGATCACGTCGGCATACGCGGTGCGTGCGGCAAAGTCCTTGAACTCCGGCTTGTCGATCACCTTGAGCAAAGCCATTTCGAGCTTGTGCGCAATGGGTTCCGGGGTTTTGCTGCTGACGCCAAAGCCGATCCACACGGAGAGCTCGTAGTTCGGCAGCCCGCTCTCGCGCACGGTCGGCACGGCCGGCAACTCCGGATGGCGGGCCTTGCCGGTCACCGCCAGCGGCCGCAGCTTGCCGGCGCGGATGAGCGGCAGCGCGCCGCCCACGTCCAGCAGCGCAACGTCCACCGAACCGCCCATCAGGTCCGACTGCACCTGCGACGCGCCCTTGTAGGGAATGTGGTTGAACTCAACGCCCGCCATCTGCTGCATCTGCAGCCCGCCCAGGCGGTAGTGGTAGCTGTAGTTCGCCATGCTGACCGACCGCGCCTTCTTGCGGGCCGCGCCCAGCACATCGTCGAAGGTCTTGAAGCTGGAACCGGCACCCGTCACCAGCACCGAGGTGCTGCGGATGGCGCTGGCCAGCGGCCGGATATCGCGCTGCGGATCGTACGGCAGGCTGTCATGCACCAGCGGGTTGATCACCATGGAACTCGGCGTGATCAGCAAGATGCTGTAGCCGTCGGCCGGCGCGTTGAGCATGCTTTGCACGGCGATCAGCGTATCGGCGCCGGGACGGTTCTCCACGATGCCGGGCTGGCCCAGCTCCTTGCCCACCTGGTCCGCCACGAAGCGGGTCACGGTGTCGGAGCCGCTGCCCTGCGTCAGCGGCACGATAAAGCGCAGCGGGCGCGACGGAAAGCTGTCGGCCGAAGCGGCTGGCGCCGCCAGCGCCGGCGCCAGCATGGAGATGGCGAGGCCGAAGCCAAGCAGGCGCAACGGTAGAGAGAACTTCATTTTGCTGTCTCCTGTCTGGGTGCGGCCGCCGGCTCGGGTCGGCAGGCGGCTCGCACCTTGTCCTTCATGTCGGGCAGGTGGTGCCCTATGTCAGTGCTTGCCGTACAGCGTCACCACGCAGGCGCCGCCCAGCCCCAGGTTGTGCTGCAGCGCCAGTTTCGCATCCTTCACCTGACGCTGTTCGGCGGTGCCGCGCAGCTGATGGGTCAGCTCGTAGCACTGCGCCAGCCCCGTGGCGCCCAGCGGGTGCCCCTTGGAGAGCAGGCCGCCCGACGGGTTGACCACAACCTGGCCGCCGTAGGTGTTATCGCCGTCCATCACGAACTTCTCGGCGCCGCCTTCGGGGCAGAAGCCCAGCGCTTCGTAGCAGATCACTTCGTTCTGCGCGAAGCAGTCGTGCAGTTCGCACACGTCGATGTCTTCCGGCCCGATGCCTGCCTTCTCATAGACCTTGTTGGCAGCCGCGCGCGTCATATGCGTGCCGACATAGTTCAGCATCGACGGCGGATCGAACGAGGCGGGCGGATCGGTGGTCAGCGACTGGGCCAGGATCTGCACATCGGTGCGCAGGCCGTGCTTTTTGGCGAAACGTTCCGACACCAGGATGGCGGCGGCGCCGCCGCAGGTCGGCGGGCAGGCCATCAGGCGGGTCAGTACGCCGGGGAACAGCACCGCGTCGTTCATCACGTCTTCGGTGGTCACCACCTTGCGGAACAGCGCCAGCGGGTTGTTGGCGGCGTGGCGGCTGGCCTTGGCGCGCACTGCGGCGAAGGTTTCCAGGCGGGCGCCATAGCGCTGCATGTACTCGCGCCCCGCGCCGCCGAAGGTGCGCACCGCCTGCGGCAGGTGCGCCATGTCGGCGGTCAGGCCGTGCATGATCGGCTGGAAGCGCGCGCGGGTGACCGGGCGGTCGTCCCAGTGGGACTTCAGCGCGCCGGCCTGCATCTGTTCGAAGCCGACCGCCAGCACGCAGTCGGCATCGCCCATCGCGATGGCCTGGCGTGCCAGGTACAGCGCGGTGGAGCCGGTCGAGCAGTTGTTGTTGACGTTGACGATGGGGATGCCCGTCATGCCCACCTCGTACAGCGCGGTCTGGCCGCAGGTGGAGTCGCCGTAGACGTAGCCGGCGAAGGCCTGCTGCACGAGGTCGTAGCCGATACCGGCGTCGGCCAGGGCGCGGCGCACGGCTTCGGCGCCCATTTCGGTATAGCTCAGGCTCGCGCCGGGCTTGGCGAAGGGGATCATGCCCACGCCGCCAACTAGTACTTTTTCGCTCATGATGGTTTCCTGGTTCTCTGGATGACGGTAGGACTTAAAGCTTGCGGGCGATCAGGTCGCGCAGCACTTCGCTGGTGCCGCCGAAGATGCGGGTCACGCGCATGTCGACGAAGGCGCGCGCGATCGGGTACTCCAGCATGTAGCCGTAGCCGCCGTGCAGTTGCACCATCTCGTCGATGCACTTCCACATGGTCTCGGTGGCGAAAAGCTTGGCGATGGCCGCCTCCTGCAGCGTGAGCTTGCGCTCCATGTGCTGGGCGATGTAGTAGTCCACCATGGTGCGCACGGCCACGGCCTGGGCCTTGACGTCGGCGAGCTTGAACTTGGTGTTCTGGAAGTCCCACACGGTCTGGTTGAAGGCGCGGCGGTCCTTGACGTATTGCACGGTCAGTTCGAGCTGGCGCTCCAGTCTTGCCGCGCAGTACACGGCGATGATCAGGCGCTCCTGGGGCAGTTCTTCCATCAGGTGGATGAAGCCGCCGTTCTCATTGCCGATCAGGTTGCCGGCAGGCACGCGCACGTTGTCGAAGAACAGCTCGGCGGTATCGGCGGCGCGCTGGCCCACTTTCTCCAGCTTGCGGCCGCGGCGGAAGCCCTCGCGGTCCGCTTCCACCATGATCAGGCTCACGCCCTTGGCGCCGGCCTTGGGGTCGGTCTTGCAGACCACCACGACCATGTCGGCATTCAGGCCGTTGGAGATAAAGGTCTTGCTGCCGTTGATGACGAAGTCGTCGCCGTCGCGTACGGCGGTGGTGCGGATCGACTTCAGGTCGGAGCCGGTGCCGGGCTCGGTCATGGCAATCGCCAGGATCTTTTCGCCGCGGCAGATCGGCGGCAGCCATTCGCGCTTCTGCTCCTCGGTGCCCAGGCGCACGATGTACGGCGCGGTAATGTCCGAGTGCACCGAAAAGCTCGGGCCGGATATCCCGGAACGGTGGTACTCCTCGGCCAGCACCGCCGAGTGGCCGAAATCGCCGCCGCCGCCGCCGTATTCCTCGGGGACGGTCACGCACAGCAGGCCGTCGCGGCCGGCCTTGAGCCAGGTCTCGCGGTCGACCAGGCCGTCCTTGTCCCACTGTGCCTGGCGCGGCAGGCATTCGCGCTCGAAGAACCGGCGCGCGGTTTCCCGCAGCATTTCATGGTCGTCGCGATAGACGGTGCGCTTGATTTCCACCAGAAGCTCCTCATTGGTCGGTTGCGAGGCCAGCGTCTGTCGCGGTGAGTCCGGACCGGGGATCGCTGCCTTGATGGAAGTATTCTGGTTGCCGGGCGGGGAAAAGTACCTACCCCGGTGGAGTAGGGGTAGGGGTAGGGGTAGGGGTAGGTACGGGCGAAGGTGGCGAGGGTGGCCTGCGCGGCCGGTGCCCTAGCGGGTGGGGTGGGCGTGCTGCGGTTGCGCGGTCTTGTAGTCGCGCATGCGGGCAACCGCTTCGTCGCGGCCCGACACGTCGAGCTTGCCGTAGATGTTCTTCAGGTGCCACTTGACGGTGTCCAGCGAAACGCCGAGCACCCGTGCGATCTTCTTGTTGGGCAGCGCCTGCGCAAGCAGGCCTAGCACTTCGTTCTCGCGTTCGCTGAGCGTATCGGTCACCGGGTGAGCCGGAAGGGACACGGACGGCGCCGCCTCCTGCCCGGCCGGTGCCGTCGCCGCCATCAGCCGCTGCGCGTAGAAGCCAAGCACCGGGTCGAACCCCTGCTCCGCCGGCAAGCCTTCGAGCCTGTCACGCAAGCGCGGCGATACATCCAGCAGGCTGCGCATCAGCCCGAGCCGATGCCCCAGGCGCAGCGCTTCGACGAGGTGCCCGCGGGCGCCTTCGGGATTGCGGCGGCCTTGTTCGGCAAACGCCATCTGCAGCCGCAGGCTGGCCACCCGGCACCAGCGTCCGCCGGCTTCGGAGAGCGCGTTGAGCGGCGTGAGCCGCGCCATGGCGCCGTCGAAATCATTGCGGTGCAGGCACATGCCGATACGCGCCATCTGCGCGCAGACGCTGATCTCCCAGGCGGTGCTGCGGGCCGCGCCCGCATAGCGGGCAGCGAGCGCTTCCAGGCGCAACAGGCTGGCGTCCGCCTCGTCGATCTCCCCCTCTTCCAGCAACCAGCGCGAGCGCAGGCAAAGCGCGTTCGCCAGCAGGCGGTCGACACGATGGCGCGCCGCATAGTCTTCCAGACGCTCCAGGCTGGCCCGCGCCTCCAGCCGGCGCCCGCCCTGCCAGTGCGCGTTGGCCAGCACCATCAGGCCGCGCAGCACGGTATCCGGGATCGAGACGCGCTCCAGCACGTCGATCCGCTTTTCCAGCAACTCGCGCGCGGCATCGACATCGTTGAGTTCGTAGAGCGCCTCGCCAAGCAGCGCCGCGGCCATGCAGGCAATGCCGATGTAGGCCGGGCCCTGCTGCTCGGCCTGCGCCAGCACGTCGCAGAAGATGCGCTCGGCCAGCAGGAACTGTCCCTCGGCCGCATGGGTCATGCCGCCCATGCAGCGTCCCAGCAGGACGCCGCGCGGCGCGCCTCCATGCAACGCGCCCTCCTCCAGCACCTTGCGCGCCTGCTTGTACTCGCCGCGGTGGATAAACATCCACGACAGCACATTGCCGCGCCCCGCGTAGGTGAAATCGTCGGCGTCGGACGGCACGCGCTGCAGTTCCGGCAGCAAGGCCACCACCAAGTCGGTGTCGTCGCGCTGCAGCGCCAGCCCGCCGCGCAGCAGTGCCAGCGCATAGCGCTGCCTGGGGCCGAGCCGTTCGTGCTGCGACGCCATCTGCTCGATGCTCTGCGTCAGCGCATCGATCTCGCCGGCATACATCTGCAAGTGGGCCAGCACCAGATGCAGGTCGAAGCGCGCCGTGACCTGTTCCGGCGGCAGCTGCCGCACCAGCCCCGCGAGCTGGCTGAGTTCCCCGCGCGCCAGCAGGTCGTGCGCACAGGTTTCCACCAGGTCCGCCGCCGCGGCCGCGTCGCCCGCCCGGACCGCATGGCGCACCGCTTCGTCGATGTGCCCCCGCGCGCCGAACCAGTGCCAGGCCGCCGCGTGCAGCGCGTGCTGCTCCGCCGGCGGCAACTCCGCCAGCCGGGCCAGCAGGACTTCGCGCAGCAGCGGATGCAGGCGGTACCAGGTTTCACCGTCCTGGCCGCCACCGATCTGCGTGATGAAGAGGTCATCCGCGTCAAGCCGGGCCAGCCTGGCCGCGATCTCGCCGGCGGCATCCGGGCGCCCCAGCAGCGTGGCGCACAAGGACGCGCAAAAGCGGTTGCAGACGGCCATGCGCGTCAGCAGGTGCAGATCGCCGCCGGCCAGGCGCACCAGCACCTCGCGTTCGAAATAGCTGGCAAACGCCTGGGCGTCGCGCACCTGCACCCGCGCAAAGCCTGCCCCCTGCTTGCCTTTGACATCGATCGCGAACAGCTGGAGGCCCGCAGCCCAGCCATCGGTCAGCTCGTGCAGCACCTGCGCGTCGCGCCTGTCGATACTGCCAAGCTGTTCGCGCAGGAAACGCTCGGACTCCTCGGCCGTGAAACGCAGGTCGCGCAGGTCGAATTCGGTCGCCAGGCCCTGGTTGCGCAGGCGCGCCAGCGAGAGCGGCAACGCATTGCGCGAGGCCAGGGCCACGTGCAGGTGGGGCGGCGCGTAGTCGAGCAGCCAGCGCAGCGCCTGGAATATCCGTGGATCGTCCAGGAGGTGGACGTCGTCCAGCATCAGCACCAGTTCCCGCCGGCGGCTTGCGATGCCGCGCACCAGCGTGATCACCCAGTGCTCGGCCGCGGACTCGTCGCCGTCGCGCCCCATCAGGATTTCTGCTTCGCGCACCATCGCCGCGTCCACCGCGGCGAGGCTCGCCAGCAGTCCATGGAAGAAGCTGGTCAGGTCGTTGTCTTCGGGCGCCAGCGAGAGCCAGGCCACATCGAAGTCCAGCGTCAGCAGGGCCTGCCGCCAGGCGAGCAAGGTGCTGGTCTTGGCGCTGCCCGCCGGCCCCTGGATCACCACGCAGCGCTGGCGGCGCGCGTCCACCAGGCGCGCCATCAAGGCCTCGCGGGGCATCAGGTGGCGCGCCCCGCGCGGCGGAGTGAGTTTGGTGGGCGTGATTGGCTGGACCGGGCGCTCGGGTGAAGCGCGCGTTCCCGCCAGCTGCTCGCCGGAGTCGGACATGCTGGGAAGCCTTGTAAGCACTGCTTTCCGGGTGGGGGGGCAGCGCGCTATCGCGAAGGGATCTGGTGCCTGGATTATAGGGGCCGGATATGCCTCTCCGAGCGCCCGGCGTGGTCCCCTACCCGACGCGGGTAGGTCCGCGCATGGCCGCAATTTGTTCTACTTTGCCCCATGACGCCGGCGGCATTTGCCCGCTCCGGCCCCTTCCAAACCGGCCAGGACGCCGCGCCGCGCCCGGCCAGACCGTTCACAGGATCAGCAATGGGTGTACTAAGCGGCATTCGCGTAGTGGAGTTCGAGGCAATCGGGCCGGGCCCGTTCGGGGCCATGTTGCTGGCCGACATGGGCGCGGACGTGCTGCGCATCGACCGGCCGGTGGCGCCCACCGACCTGGGCCCCAAGTCCGCCACCGGCAAGCGGGTGGACGTCACGGGCCGGGGCCGGCGCTCGGTCACGCTCGATCTCAAGCAGCCCGAGGCCCGCAACGCCGCGCTGGAGCTGATCGAGCGCGCCGACGTGGTGATCGAGGGCTTCCGGCCCGGCACCATGGAGCGCCTTGGCCTGGGGCCGGACGTGGCGCTGGCCCGCAACCCGAAGCTGGTGTACGGGCGCATGACCGGCTGGGGCCAGACCGGGCCCATGGCCGAGCGCGCCGGCCACGACCTGAACTACATCGCCCTGTCGGGCGTGCTGTCCGGCATCGGCCGCGCGGGCGAAGCGCCGGTGCCGCCGCTGAACCTGGTGGGCGACTATGGCGGCGGCGGCATGCTGCTCGCCCTGGGCGTGGTTGCCGCCCTGCTCAATGTGCAGCGCGGTGGCAAGGGCCAGGTCGTGGACGCGGCCATGATCGAGGGCGCCGCGCAGCTTGGCGCCGTGGTCTGGGGTCTGCTGGCTTCGGGCAACTGGCGCGAGCAGCGCGCCAGCAACCTGCTGGACGGCGGCACCCCCTGGTACGACAGCTATCGCACCAGCGACGGCCACTACATGGCGGTGGGCGCGGTGGAATCGCGCTTCTATGCCGAACTGCTCGAAAAACTCGGCCTGGCCGGCAAAGACCTGCCCAGGCAGCATGACCGCAGCGGCTGGCCGGTGTTGCGCCAGCATTTCGAAGCGGTCTTCCTGACCCGCACGCGCGACGAGTGGTGCGCCATCTTCGAAGGCAGCGATGCCTGCGTGGCGCCGGTGCTGGGCTTCGCCGAAGCGCCCGATCATCCGCAGCACCGCGCCCGCGGCAGTTTTGTCGAAGTGGCCGGCGTGGTGCAGCCGGGGCCGGCGCCGCGCTTTCTCGGCACGCCGTCGGAAGTCACAGGGCCCGCGCCGGCACGCGGCGAACACGGCGCCGCGGCGCTGCGCGACTGGGGGTTCGACGCACAGTCGGTGGCGCGCCTGCGTGAACTGGGCCTTGGTTTCCTGCCCCACGCGTGATGACGGCCCCGCGACGCCGGGCCGCCCTGACCATAGAGTGAATTCCATGTCTCAATCGCAATCTTCCGTGGCGGCAATCCTGCCCCATCGGGATCCGCAAGACCGCGGCGTGCCGGCCGGCTTCGAGCCGCTTGCCGGCGCCAGGGGCTTCATGCGCCATTGTGCCGATTTCTACCTGCACGCGGAGCGGCCGGTGGTGGGCGTGCGCATCGCCGACGAACACCTGAACGCCATCGGCATCGTGCACGGGGGCTTCATGGCCATGCTGGCCGACAGTGCGTTCGGGATCGTCATGGTGCGCCGCTTCGGCACCCTGCAGCCCCGCACGCTGCATCTCAGCGTGGACTATCTTGGCCCGGCACATGCCGGCGACTGGGTGGAGGCGCATGTGGACATGCTCAAGCAAGGCCGGCGCGTCGCCAACGTGAACTGCCGGATCATGGTCGGGGACCGCACGGCGCTGCACGCCGCCGGCGTGTTCTACCTGGGCACCAGCGATGGCCGCCCGGACCAGACGGCAAGGGTTTCGCCACTGGGAGGGCACGCGCCATCCTGAGCGCCATCTCCCGCGCCCCTCCCTGCTGGCGGAGGCGCGCGCATCCTGATCAACGTATGCTGGCCTGAGTCGCCGGCGGTCACGCATGTCTGGCCGCCGGCCCGCAACGAAGCACAAACCGGGCGGCGGGACGGCCCTTTCCGTGTCTCCACCTTGACGGCGCTCGATGCCGGCAGGGTCTTGATCTCCGGCCTCGCGGCCGGAGTTCTTTTTTTCCGGGCCTCAAACACACTGCCTCCGGCCCCAGCCCGTCGCGTCGTGCGTGAGCGCTACCGAAACGCGCGGCGGCGCCCATCGGGTTCACCCGGATAGTGAAATCCCGCCCCGCCAATATGGCTGGTTACAGCCCTTCGCGCATCCCCTACCGTCGCACTTGAGCAGCCCTTCCGGCCAGCACGGCGTGACCACGCCGACCCCTGCCAGGCGGGCACCACTCCCAACTCACCGCGAGGTCATGCCAAATGCGTAAGAAGACTCTCTTTGCCGTTGCCGTTCTTGCCTGGAGCGCGCTTTGCGGCGCGCAAAGCTATCCCGCGCGCACCATCACGTTCGTCGTACCCGCACCGCCCGGCGGCGCAACGGACACCATCGCGCGCGCACTGGCCGACGATATGGGCAAGCGGCTGGACCAGACCATCATCGTCGACAACAAGCCTGGCGCCGCGGGCATGCTGGCCGTCCAGGCGGTGACGCGCGCCGCACCGGATGGCTACACGCTGCTGATCACGCATTCCGCGCCGATCATGAACACACCGTATCTCTACTCGCACGTCTCTTACGACGTGCGGCGCGACCTGGCCTTTGTCTCCGAGATCTGCATCGGCCAGGTCGTGTTCGCGGTCAATAGCAAGATCCCGGTCAAGAACATGCAGGAGTTTTTCGACTGGGCCGCGCAGAACAAGGGCAAGGTCAGCTATGGCTCCTATGGCACCGGCAGTTTCCCGCATCTGCTGGGCGCCTACCTCAACCAGTCCCGGGGGCTCGACATGGCCCATATCGCCTACAAGGGCGAAGCGCCGATGGCGCAGGACATGATCGGCGGCAACATCTCGTGGGCCATCGGCTCGGTCAGCACGCTGGGCCCGCATATCCAGAGCGGGCGCCTGCGCGCGCTGGCGATCGTGGGCAAGCAGCGCGTCAAGGCGTTGCCGAACGTGCCGACCCTCGCCGAGATCGGCCTGAAGGACCAGGAACTGAGCCCGCCCGGCTGGGTTGGCCTGATGGCGCGCTCAGGCACGCCCGCGCCGGTACTGGCCCGCCTGGAAACGGAGGCACGCGCTTCGGTCAACGCCGCGCCGATGAAAGAGCGGCTGCAGATGCTTGCGCTGGAGCCGGTCGGCAGTTCCTCGGCGGAATTCAAGCGCGACTTCGAGACGCTCGAGCCGGTGATGGCGCGACTGATCAAGTCGACCGGGGCCAAGGCTGACTGACCGCCGACTGGCTGCCGGCTGGCCCGCGTTGCGAGGAATCATCTTCCGCATTCGTCAATAGGTACTGACCGCCTCGCCGATTTTCTGCGGGATTAAAACCACCATCGCAGCGATTCACTCCCTTTTGGGTGGGTCGGAAAAAAGGAGAGCCACGCTCTAATGCCATCACGGGATCCGACGAGGAGGCTGGTTCCCGGTGACTCTGAAAACAAGCACAAGGAGAAGACATAGCATGAAAAGAACATTGGTCGCGCTGGCGGCGTTGTGCGCGGTGAGCGGCGCAGCGCAGGCACAATCGAGCGTTACCCTCTATGGCGTGATCGACGCTTCCGTGGAGTACGTCAATCGGGTGGCTGCATCGCCGGCAACACCGAACGTCGGCGGCTACCGTTTCGCGCAACCCAGCGTCGGCGGACTTTCCGCATCGCGCTGGGGCTTGCGCGGCGTGGAAGATCTCGGCGGCGGCAACCAGGCGCTGTTCGTGCTGGAGAGCGGCTTCCAGCCCGATACCGGCAACCTGCAGTCGGGCGTTCTGTTCGGGCGCCAGTCGTTCGTCGGGTTGCAGAACGGCGCTTACGGCAAGATCACGGTGGGCCGCCAGTACACCAGCTTCTTCGATGGCCTTGCCAACTTCTCGCCGCTGCGGTTTGCGGCCACCTATGAACCGGGCATCTGGTGGATGGGCCTGAACTACCGCGAAAGCAATATGGTCAAGTACACCGGCCAGTTCGGCGGGCTCCAGGCCGTGGCGCATTACTCCTTCGGCACCGGCGTCTCGGTACTGAACGCCAGCACGGCGCTGGCCAACGGCGGCGCCGGCGAGACGCCGGGACACTTCAGCGACAACACCGCCTTTGGCGCCTCGCTGCAGTACCTGAGCAATGGATTCGGGGCGTCGCTGGCCTATGACGAATGGAGACCGGCCGTGACCACCGGGCAGCCCGGCACGGTACGCAAGTTTGCCGGCGCCGCGAGCTACGCTACAGGCCCGCTCAAGGTCATGGGCGGCTATCGCTGGAACAAGGCTGACTTCAGCAACGGCAGCACGCTGCTGCGCGACGACTACTGGTGGGCTGGCGTCAACTACCAGGCCACGCCGGCCCTGGGCTTGTCGCTCGCCTACTACTACGCCGACGTGAAATCCGCGCGCGCGGCAGTCGGCGCGCCGCAGACCAACCCCGCCAACATGCAGCAGTACAGCTTTATCGCCGACTACAACTTCACCAAGCGCACGGACGTCTACCTGTCCGCCGGGTACGCGCGTAACGGCGGGTTGAGCTTCGATAGCGCGGCGACTGCCTTCGCGTTCAACTATCCGACGATGACGGGGCAGAAGAGCATGGTTGGCGTCACGGTCGGCGTGCGGCACATCTTTTAAGGTAAGCCTGGCACTGCGGAGCTGACGCGGCGTGAGAGCCCCGCGGTGGTGACCGGCACGGTTGCGCTGGGCACGCTCGCCGGCAAGGCCCCGGCGCCCGGCGACGCGGTCTTCATCTTCGCCCGTGCGGTACAGGGCCCGCGCATGCCGCTTGCCGTACTGAAGCGGCAGGTGCGCGACCTGCCAGTCACGTTCACGCTGGACGATACGCTGGCGCTTTCCCCGGCCAACCGCCTCTCTGGGCATGCCGAGGTCATGTTAGAGGCGCGCATCTCTCCCGGCGGAACCGCGATGCCGCACGCCGGCGACCTGTTTGGGCAAGTCGGTCCGGTTGCTTTGGGAAGCAGCGATGTGCGGATCGTGATCGATAGGACGGCCCCCTAGGTAGCTGGCTCAGCCTGGCTTGCCCGGCAAATTCGTGTCTCCCAGCAGCGCCGCCACGAAACTACTGCGGAAACTGCCCTTCGGATCGCAGGTTCGCCGGTAGGCGTCGAAGGCCTTGGTTCGAACACTGCGGCGCTTCGCGAGATCCTGCAGGAAAACCGGGTTGAATGGCGGCGAGAAGGTCCCGGCAGGTTGACCCGGGTCGTAGAAGCCGAACATCTTGCCGGTATGCGGCATTCCTCCCAGCGCAACCCAGGCTCGCTCGATGTCCGCGAAGAAATGGAGCAGACGGTCGGGGTACTCGGACCCTGCGACGGCCGGCACGTACCCGATAAGGTCCAGATTGACGAAGGTTGCATTGGGGGTGTCCGTGTATGTCCCGGCCAATGCGGTGTTGCCGCCGCGGACGAAGCGGAATTCCATCGGTGCAACCACCAGGAAATCGGTGGAACTCCTGATACGAGCCATCACCGCATCAAGGCCCTGCCAGGCCTTGCCTAGCCCCGCGTCGTCGAGCGCAGGAAGCTCGATGAAATAGGACATGAAGATCACGCGGGAGGCCTTCGTCAGCCATAAGTCAGAGTAGACAGCCGTGGCCTGATCGAAGAGCGTTTCGACAGTCAGGTATCCGGCATCAATGATCGCGCTCGCAGCGGTTGTGATTCCAGCATACTGCGCCGCGATGAGCGGAGGCTCGATGATGGGCTCCAGCGGTATCAGGTAGGGCGCGCCAAAGACATCCTCTCCCGCCAGGGTGCACGCATCCGGGACACTTGGCTTCAGGTTCGGAATCTTCGTCGACGGCGACGCGACCACGTCCCACCACAAGACGAGAAAGTTGCTGTTGTACGGGTTGAGGAAGGACTCAACGCGGTCATGGCCCGCGAGCAGCGTCTTGAACTGGGCGACGAACGCCGTCTCATCCATACACGTAATCCGGCTGTTCTTGCCTGGGCTCAAGGTCGTGGCCCACGGGCGTGGCAATACATCGACGGTGACGGAGGTGACGACCCCCAGCACACCGAGAGAGACGCGCGCGAACTGTAAGGGCGACCAGCCACCCTCCGCCGGAGTCTGTGTGTCGATGGTCTTCACCTGGCCATCCGGGCCCATAATGCTGAACGCCGAGGCCGTTTCCGCGAAGATCGGCGCGTTGATTGTCGCCCCATGCACATCGACCGCCGTCATCCCGCCAAGGCTGAAGAAGCCGCCCGCGGTAACGGTCTTGAGCATCATGTCGTTGGCGGTCAGGAACGCATCCAGTTCATCTTCGCGGACGCCGGTATTCACCGTGACCGTGCCTTCCGCTTGATGCAGCACGATCGACTGGTCGCCGCCGGGACCGAGGTCCTTATAGCAGGAAAGGTCGATGAGCCACTGGTCGGGAGCGGGGGCGAGGCGATTGTCCTCGGCGACCAGCGGCGGCTGCGCATGCCGCTGGCCGGAAACACGAACCGTCGCGCCAGCCTGCACTGCCTGGCGCACGATGCCCTGGAGTTCTGCGCGGCTCGTCGGAGAGAAGTAGTATTCGCCATCGATCGTCATCGTATGAACGATGTTCTGCGCCCAGTTCCTCCACGGCAGTGGCAGAACACGGAAGTCCAGTGTCGTCCCCGTGACCTCATACGCGGCCAGCCTGCCGTTACTCGCCGGCTGCACCAGGGGCGTCCCCCGGTTACTTGCTCCCAGAACCGCGGAAACGTAGGGCGCCACCCCAATCGCGTCTGCCGGGATCCCGATCGACGAAAGTGGAGGACTCACCTTGTACAGGCCGTTGTCGAAGTTGCCACTATTCCAGTCGGAGGTATGCCAACTCCCCTTCGAATCGAACCATTGAATCGAAAAGTTCATCTTGAAGATGCCATTGTTAAGGCAACCAATTTTATTGACTTGTCTCATGGTAATTCCCTCCGGCGATCCATCAGGCTGTTATATGAAAACTGGACGATCGGGCAAGGTGAGGCCCGGCGCCGGCCTCCCCCCGATGACGGATCGCAGGAACGCTGATGCCGGGCCTCACAGAGGAGAGTTTGCTGCCTACTCAATCAGATTGATTGCAAAGCCAATGTAAGTCGTCCCGACTGCATCATATGTTGCGATCTGATTGTTCGGCGCGAAACCAACAAACGGTGTTCCCTGACCGGAAGTCCCGGCCACCGCGTGCCCGTATGGCGTCACAGCCAGCGCATCGGCCGGGACACCGATTGTGTCGAGCGGGGGAGATGTCCTGGACTGCGCCACGGGATAATTTCCGCTGTTCCACTCGGTGGTATTCCACTTGCCGTCGCTACCAAGCCATTGGACGGAAAAATTGAACACGTACCCGCCTTTGTTGTTGACGGTGATCTTCTGGACCGGTCTCATGGTGTGTCTCCTGCTACGGAAAAAGTGTTAAGCGAAAAACGATCAGGATGCCGCTGCGTGGCGTCGATGTTCTTTACGTCTAACCTGACATAATTTTCTCCTTTTTCATTCAGGAACTATGAAATTGTTAAATCTCTCCAGATAGGGAGTCGAATTATTGTTGAATTGACAGGATAGGGTTCCGTGAATAATTGACATTAGTCTTCCCTATTCATGACGGCATATCTTGAACAGAGATACCGCCATGAACAGGGAATCAGACGTCGGGGTCCGGCATTGGGCGCATGTTGCCTCCCACAGAAACCTGGGCGAGATTGCGGAAATCTGCCTTCCGGCAAATGAGGTGACGACTATCGAGTGCGGCGAATCAGCGCGATCGTTGCGGCCGGTGGTTCGGCCCGCGCACCGTAGCCCTGCTGCTTAGCGCCGGAGGATGGGTGTGGATCGCACGCCAGACCGGGCCGTGGTGCGACCCTGGTGCGGTCCCTCATTGGGAAATCGGGTGATCCGCCTGATGAGTTCGTCCACTGCAGCAGTTCCAGTGATCAGGCATACGAAGTCGAGATGATGTTGCACGAGAGAGATTCCATGAAGTTTGATAGGTTCGAACCCGGTAAGCACCGCGCAAGCGCGCACGAAGCCCTTCAGGTGCGCCTCACTAGTGGTTTCTGTGGGCGCCGCCGCCGTGTCCCGGGCTAGCATCATGGTTCCCATCTCGCCGCGTCTTGGAATGCTAGTGCCTGTGGATCAATTCGGAAGTAGAAGATGCTTAAGTCTTACTTGCGTGAGGTGCAAGTGTGCTGCTACCAAGCATTGATCTGCGCATTGCATCCGGCGCTGCCGTTGCCCACATGGGCAACCGCATCAAGGGGATCTCACTTCACTGAGGCACAGGCCCGTGCCTCAGCGAAGTGGCCCACCCGGCGCGCGACCCGCCGATCAGGGTAAGTACCCCCCTGCCCACCCTTGGCCGTTTTACTCAGTCGCCCTACAATTTATCAACCGATCACTAATCGGTCGATCAATAGCAGAGGCAACCATGGCAATCCGCAAACTCGCGCACTTCTCGATCCGCACCACGGACCTCGAGACATCCTGCGCCTTCTACGAACGCATTCTCGGCTTCAGGCAAGGCTATCGCCCGCCTTTCGATTTCCCCGGCGCATGGCTGTACATGGGCGGTGACGAAGGTGACTTCGGCACCGTCCACATCATCGGCGTCGCCCCGGACAACCCCGGCGGGCTGTCCGCCTACCTCGGCGACCGCGCCCTTGCGGCGGCGGGTACCGGCACCCTCGACCACATCGCCTTCCTGGCCACCGGCGTGGCGCAGATGTGGGCAAGGCTGGAAGCCGAGGGCATCCCGTGGCGCGACCGCACCGTCCCCAGCCTGGGCCTGCACCAGGTGTTCATCGAGGACCCTTCCGGCGTCACCATTGAACTGAACTACCCCGCCGCCGAGGTGGCGGGCCTTGAAATCCCGGGCGACGGCGCACGCGCGCCCCTCCCCGCAGTGGCAGGAGACTGACCATGACAGCCCTATCGACACGGCCAAAGGCCATCATCGTGGGCGGCTCGCTGGGCGGGCTGTTCGCGGCCAACCTGCTCGCCCGCGGCGGGTGGGAAGTGGAGGTATGCGAGCGCGTTCCCGAAGCCCTTGCCGGGCGCGGCGCGGGCATCGTCACGCATCCGGAATTGTTCGAGGCCCTGGCCGCCGCCGGGGTCGAGGTGGACGACGCCATCGGCGTGCAGGTGAAGTCCCGGCTGACGCTGGGCCAGGACGGCAGCGTCCTGGCCCAGCGGGAGCTGCCGCAAACGCTGACAGCATGGGGCAAGATGTACCACGTGCTGCGCTCCGCCTTCACCGGAGGCACCTACCGCACGGGCGCCAATGTGGTGTCGGTGCGCAGCGAGCCCGGCCGCGCCGTGGTGATGCTGGACGACGGCTCGATCCATCACGCCGATCTTGTGGTCGCCGCGGACGGCTTCCGCTCCGCGTTGCGCGAGTGCCTGTTGCCCGAGGCCCGGCTCCAGTACGCCGGCTACATCGCGTGGCGCGGCCTGGTGGACGAAACGAGCCTGAGCGAAGCCACGCGCGACATGCTGTTCGAGAAGTTCGCCTTCTGCCTGCCGCCGCGCGAGCAGATCCTCGGCTACCCGGTGGCGGGCCAGGGCAACAGCACCCGGGTTGGCGAGCGCCGCTACAACTTCGTGTGGTACCGCGCCACCAGCGAAGACATGGACCTGCCCAACCTGCTGACCGACGCCAGCGGCAAGCGCTGGTCCGGCGGCATCCCGCCGGCGCTGATCCGGCCGGACGTGCTGGCGAGCATGGAGGAAGCCGCGCTGGCCAACCTGGCACCCCAGTTCGGCGAGGTGGTGGCCAAGGCCGCGCAGCCGTTGTTCCAGCCCATCTTCGACCTCGAGGTGCCGCGCATGGCGTTCGGCCGCGTGGCGCTGCTCGGCGACGCCGCCTTCGTGGCGCGCCCGCACTGCGGCATGGGCGTGACCAAGGCCGCGGGCGACGCCATGTCGCTGGTCAACGCGCTGCAAGCGCATGACAGCGTCAGTGCCGCACTGGAGAGCTACAGCGCCGAGCGCGTGCAGGTGGGTGCGGCCATCGTCCGGCACGCGCGCCACCTCGGCGCCTATATGCAGGCGCAGCTCAAGAACGAGACCGACCGCCAGATGGCCGAGCGCTATCGCACGCCGGAAGCCGTGATGCGCGAGACGGCGGTGTCGACGCGCTTCTGAGCGCGCCGCCGCCCCACGCCAAACCAACCGCCCCCAAACGGAGACAACCTTGGATCACACCGCCCCCACCTTTGCCGCAGCCGCCCGCGAAAGCGCCACGCCCGCCGCGGCCCCACCGAATCCCCTGCTCGCCAATCCGGCATTCCAGTCCCTGGTGCGCGCGCGGCGCAGGTTCGCGTGGGCCCTGACCGCCACCATGCTGGCGGTGTACTTCGGCTACATCCTCACGCTCGCCTTCCGGCCCGCGCTGCTGGGCCGCCAACTGACCCTGGGCCAGCCCATGAGCGTGGGCATTCCCGTGGGCTTCGGCATGTTCGCGGTGACCTTCCTGCTGGTGGCGGTGTACGTGCATCGCACCAACACCGTGTACGACCAGCGGATCAGCGACCTCAAGCAAGGGGCAGCAAAATGAAGCAAACCGCCATTTCCGCCACTGCCGCAGCCCTGCTGCTTGCCGCCCTGCCCGCGTTCGCGGCGCCGGGTCCGGTGGGCCAGGGCATGAACGTCATCGCCATCGCCATGTTCCTGGTGTTCGTCGCCGCCACGCTCCTGGTCACGCGCTGGGCCGCCAGGAGCAACCACAGCGTGGCCGACCACTACGCCGCCGGCGGCAAGATCACCGCCCTGCAGAACGGCTGGGCCATCGCCGGCGACTACATGTCGGCGGCCTCCCTGCTGGGCATCTCCGCGCTGGTCTTCACCAGCGGCTACGACGGCCTGATCTATTCCATCGGCTTTCTCGCCAGCTGGCCGATCATCCTGTTCCTGATCGCCGAGCCGCTGCGCAACCTCGGCCGCTTCACGCTGGCGGACGTGGTCTCCTACCGCCTGCAGCAGCGGCCCATCCGCGCGTTCTCCGCGTCCAGTTCCATCGTCATCGTGCTGCTGTACCTGGTGTCGCAGATGGTGGGGGCCGGCAAGCTGGTGGAGCTGCTGTTCGGTTTCAGCTACACGGCGGCGGTGGTGCTGGTCGGCGTGCTGATGGTGGTCTACGTGTTCTTCGGCGGCATGCTGGCCACCACCTGGATCCAGATCATCAAGGCGGTGCTGCTGCTCGCCGGCGCTGCCTTCATGGCGTTCATGGTCATGAGCCGCTTCGGCTTCAGCCTGAACGCGCTGTTCGCGCAGGCCATCGAGGCCCACGGCAAGCACGCGGCCATCATGAGCCCGGGCGGCCTGGTCTCCGATCCCGTCTCGGCGGTATCGCTCGGCCTGGCGCTGATCTTCGGCACCGCCGGCCTGCCGCATATCCTGATGCGCTTCTTCACCGTCGGCGACGTCAAGGCGGCACGCAAGAGCATTCTCTATGCCACCGGCATCGTCGGCACCGGCTACGCGCTGATCATCATCATCGGCTTTGGCACCATCGCGCTGGTGGCCAGCGATCCGGCCTACCACACGCCCGCTGGCGCGGTGATCGGCGGCGTCAACATGGTGGCCGTGCACCTGGCCCATGCCGTCGGCGGCAACCTGTTCCTCGGCTTCATCTGCGCGGTGGCGTTCTCGACCATCCTGGCCGTGGTGGCGGGGCTGACGCTGGCCGGTTCCTCGGCCATCTCGCACGATCTCTATGCCAAGGTCCTGCGCCAGGGCAACGCCACCGACAAGGAGGAGATGCGCGTCTCCCGGATGACCACGCTCGTACTGGGCGTACTGTCCATCCTGCTGGGTATCCTGTTCGAGAAGCAGACCATCGCCTTTATCGTCAGCCTGACCTTTTCCATCGCCGCCAGCTCGAATTTCCCGGTGCTGCTGCTGTCGATCTACTGGCGCGGGCTGACCACGCGGGGCGCCGTGGCGGGCGGCTCGCTCGGGCTGCTGACCGCGGTGGTGCTGACGGTGCTGAGCCCGACCGTGTGGGTGCAGGTACTCGGCCATGCGAGTGCCATCTACCCGTACGAGTATCCGGCGCTGTTCTCCATGCTGGTGGCCTTTGCCGGCATCTACGTGTTCTCGGTCACCGACCGGTCCGCGCGCGGTGCGCGCGAACGCGGCGCCTTCAACAATCAGCTGGTCGATTGCGAGCTCGGGCTGGTCAAGCCGAGGTAGCACCCGTGCCCTGTGCTGCCGGCCGCACTGCCGGCAGCCCGGCCGCGCCTCAATTTATCACCCGATTGGTACAATGCCGCAAGCGCTCCGCACGGGACGTGCCTGCCACAGGTGAACGAATGAAACGAGACGCAACGCCGACCGAGAACGATGCACCGGCCAAGACCGGAAAACGGCTGCTCCCCGAAGAGCGGGAGCAGCAGATCGTGCAGAAGGCCATCGAACACTTCACGCGCAACGGCTTCTCCGGCAGCACGCGCGATCTCGCCAAGCAGATCGGCGTCACCCAGCCCTTGCTGTACCGCTACTTCTCCAGCAAGGAGGCGCTGATCGATCGCGTCTACAGCGAAGTGTTCCAGTGGCGGCCCGACTGGGAACGCCAGATCGCCGACCGCGCCACGCCGCTGACCGAACGGCTGTATGCGTTCTACCTCGACTACGCATCCGTGATCCTGCGCGAGGAATGGATCCGGGTCTTCATCTTTGCCGGCCTCACGCGCGAAGGCATCAACAACAAATACCTCAACAAGCTGCGCAGCAAGGTCTTCCTGCCCGTGCTGGCCGAGGTGCGTGCCGAGTACGGCATCCCGGAGCCGCGCAACGCGGCGGAGCTGGAAGCCGAGGTCGAGATGATATGGGGCCTGCACGCAGCCATCTTCTATCTCGGCGTGCGCAAATGGGTCTACGGCCTCAAGGTACCCTCGGACATCGACGCCGTGATCCGCCGCAAGGTGGACATGTTTCTCCACGGCGCGCCTGCCGTCATGCGTTCCCTGCGCGCGCCCGACAAGCCCGGCAAATAAGTCCCTGCGAGGATAACCGACGCCCCTTTCCGCTGGAGTCTTACCCATGGACAAGCTGCTGGCATTGAAGCTGTTCGTCGAGACGGTCGACGCCAAGGGGTTCTCCTCCGCCGCGCGCCGGGTCAACCTGGCCACGTCATCGGTGACCCGCATGATGGACAGCCTGGAGCAGGAACTGGGCACCGTGCTGCTGAACCGGTCGACACGGCAGGTGACGGTGTCCGAAGCTGGCGCAGCCTATTACCAGCGGGCGCGCAAGATCCTCGACGCGGTGGCGGAAGCCGATGCGCTGATCGCCGACCGCGGCGATACGCCGGTGGGCCAGCTTCGCGTGTCGCTGCCGGTGGCGTTCGGGCGCCGCTGCATCGCGCCGTTCCTCGGCAGCCTGCTCGCGCAGTATCCGAAACTGGAGATGGAGGTAACGCTGACCGACGAGATCGTCGACCTGCTAGGCCAACGCATTGATCTGTCCATCCGCCTGGGCAGCGCCGCGTCGCTCGACGAGGTGGTGGCGCGTCAGATCGGCACGTTCCGGCGCAGGGTGGTGGCAAGTCCGGGCTATCTGCGGCAGCGCGGCATCCCCGCCGCGCCGGCGGAGCTGGCCGGGCACGCGTGCCTGCGCTTCAGCTACGGCGCGGGCCAGCAGATGTGGACCTTCCTGCGCGGCGCCGAGGAAGTCCAGGTGCCCGTTCCGGGCACCTTCAGGAGCAACAACGCCGAAGTGCTGCGCGAACTGGCGCTGGCCGACGGCGGCATCGCCCTGCTGCCCGACTGGCTGGTCGACGAGGATATACAGGGCGGGCGCCTGACCGCCATCCTGGACGACTGGACCGTCAACCCCAACCGCGCCAGCTCGGCCATCTCCGCGCTCTACCTGCCCAACCAGCGCGGCTCGCGGCGCATCGCCGCCTTCCTCGACTTTCTCTCGCGGATTCCCGGCCCGACCGGCGGGAAAGAAGCGGGCGGCTGACCCCCCTTCCCTTTCCCCTTCCCCGCCCCTTGCCCCTTGCTTCCAGCGCAACGCAACGTTGCGCGGCGGCCCGATTCTCCGCCGACGGGTTGGCGCCTAACCTTCAGGTCATCTCTTTTCGAGACGGGCAGCGCGGCGCAAAGGCGAGCCTGCAGCCGCCGCCCCCCATCGCACCTGACGGAGAACCACCGTGACCCACCATCTCTTCACCCCCATTCGCCTCGGCAACCATACCCTGCCGCATCGTGTTGCCATGGCGCCGCTGACGCGCTCGCGCGCCGGCCAGCCCGGCAACGTGCCCACCGCCATGAACGTCGAGTACTACCGGCAGCGTGCCGGCGCGGCGCTGATCGTCACCGAAGCCACGCAGATCTCGCAGCAGGGCCAGGGCTACGCCTGGACGCCGGGCATCCATAGCGAGGCGCAGATCCAGGGATGGCAGGCCGTCAGCGACGCCGTGCACGACCAGGGCGGCATCATCTTCATGCAACTGTGGCACGTCGGCCGCGTTTCGCACCCGGTGTTCCAGCCCGGCGGCGCGCTGCCCGTGGCACCCAGCGCCCTGCCCGTCCCGGGCAAGACCTACATCATCGACGCGCAGGGCAACGGCGCCTGGGGCGACGTGCCGGTGCCCCAGGCGCTGACCCTCGATGGCATCCGCGACATCGTGTCCGACTACCGGCGCGCCGCCCGCAACGCCATGGCCGCGGGCATGGACGGCGTGGAGATCCACGCCGGCAACGGCTACCTGCTCGACCAGTTCATCAATTCCAGCAGCAACCAGCGCGATGACGCCTACGGCGGCAGCATCGAGAACCGGGCACGGCTGCTGCTGGAGGTGGTGGACGCGATCGCGGCGGAGGTGGGGCCCGCGCGCGTTGCCGTGCGGCTGACGCCCATGGGACGCTTCATGGGCATGGGCGATGTGTCGCCCGAAGAGACCTTCGGCTATATCGTGCGCCAGCTCGATACCCGTGGCCTGGCCTATCTGCACCTGGTCGAGCCGGCCATGGTCGGCACGGTCAGGGAAGAGCACGCCGATCCCCGCTGGGACGCAATCATCCAGCAGTTGCGTGGGGCCTACCACGGTGTGCTGATGCTGGCGGGCGGCTACGGGCGCGACAGCGCAGAGCATGCGCTCGCCAGCGGCCGCGCCGACATCATCGCCTTTGGCCGCCCGTTCATCGCCAATCCCGACCTGCCTGTCCGGCTGCGCGGCGGCCTGCCGCTGAACGCGCCCGATGCCTCGTCCTTCTTCGGCGGCGGCGCCGGTGGCTACATCGACTATCCGGCCGCGGCGTGAGCGCGGGGCGTGCGGGGGCTTGGGCCGCAGGCCCGATTGTGGTCAGTCATACCAAGGTCTGATTTCCCTAAACGCATACGCTAGCCGACCCGTCCTGATGGACAGCGGCATAGGCAATGCGGCACACCTATGATGTTGACAAGGCACGGCGCCAGCAGGGACGCTTCGCGGTACTGGAGCATCCGGGCGGCGGGCAGCGGGCAGCGGGTGTGGCGGGGGCTGGCCCCGCCCTGCCGTACAGCGTCTCCTCCTTGCCGGGCCGCGCCTCCAGCATCCCCGGGGCCGGCCGGCTTTTCTTCACGCCGGCTTGCCGCCATCGGGTGCGCCCGGCCTAGCCTTCGGCGTGGCACACGCCCAATTTCTGCGCCATCAGTACCAGATCGGCAAAGGTGCGCGCCTTCATCTTGCGCATCGCCTGTCCGCGGTGGATCTTCACCGTGACCTCGCTGATGCCAATCTCGCCGGCAATCTGCTTGTTCATCAGCCCGGAGACCGCCAATGCCATGACTTCCGACTCGCGCGGCGTCAGGGTCTGGAAGCTGGCGCGCAGCATCTGGAGCCGGCGCATGCCCTCGCGCCGCCGCCGGTCTTTCTCCAGCGCCACCGATACCGCGTCGAGCAGGTCCTGGTCGCGGAACGGCTTGGCCATGAAGTCTTCGGCGCCGGCCTTCATCGCGGCCACGGTCATCGCGATATCGCCGTAGCCGGTCATGAAGATGATCGGCACGTGGATACCCAGCTGCGCCAGGCGCGCCTGCAGGTCCAGTCCGCTCGGGCCGCGCAGCCTGACATCGAGAACCAGGCAGCAGGGCACGTCCGGCATCTGGTACTCGAGCAACTCCGCGGCCGAGCCGAACAATGCAACATTCATGCCGACCGAGCGGAACAGATTGCCGAGCGCGCCGCGCAGCATGGCATCGTCGTCGACGACCAGCACCAATGCGTCGTCCCGAGCGCTCGGCTCGGCGGGCTCCAGGCTTTGGGATGTCACGATCTGCTTCTCCATTCAGCGTCAAAAAAGACCGGCAGGCGCTCGGCCATGCCGGTTGCTGTCCGGGGCTGCGCGGCATCCCCGCCTGGAATCTACGCCACTGTCTCGCCTTTGTATTGTCAATTTGTGCCGCCGGTTTTGTCTATTGTTGTCTATTGTTCTTTAACCCGTGGTCGACACAATAAAGTTAGCTATCAGGCGCCTTGTGATTACTGCGCCCGCCCTGCCGGCATACACCCCGACGGCAGCCGACTAATACGAACAGACGATAGTGATTTCCTCCGGGCAAGTTTAGCCTTCGCTCGGGTTGCTTGCGCAGAGAGATCCAGCCTCGCTCCCGCGCATCACGGTCGCGCCGCTGCCGCGATCGGGCGCCGCAGCAACCCACCGGGAATCGGCCGTCTGCCGCCAGTGCCGCGTCATGTCTGCACGATCCCGACAACCCAACCTCAGGAAAGAATCATGACCAACGCCAAGCTAGAAGTGCTGACCCCGCAAAACAGCCAGCTGATCTTCATCGACCACCAGCCGCAGATGGCCTTCGGCGTGCAGTCGATGGACCGTCAGGCGATGAAGAACAATGCCGTTGGGCTGGCCAAGGCCGCCAAGATCTTCAACATCCCCACCACCATCACCACCGTGGAGAGCGAGTCGTTCTCGGGCTTCACCTACCCCGAGCTGCTGGACGTGTTCCCCAACCAGAAGACGCTGGAACGCACCTCGATGAACTCGTGGGACGACCAGAAGGTGCGCGACGCGCTGGCCGCCAACGGCCGCAAGAAGGTCGTCGTCGCCGGCCTGTGGACCGAAGTCTGCAACACCACTTTCGCGCTGTGCGCGATGCTCGAAGGCGACTATGAGATCTACATGGTGGCCGACGCCTCCGGCGGCACCAGCAAGGAAGCGCACGACTACGCCATGCAGCGCATGGTGCAGGCCGGCGTGGTGCCGGTGACCTGGCAGCAGGTGCTGCTCGAATGGCAGCGCGACTGGGCCCACCGCGACACCTACGACGCCGTGATGAAGCTGGTCAAGGAACACTCCGGCGCCTACGGCATGGGTGTGGACTACGCCTACACCATGGTGCACAAGGCCGAGCAGCGCACCGCCACGCCGCACGAATCCATCGCCCCGGTGCCGGCCCGCTGAACGCGGCCAAGGCCACGGACCAACCACCCATACACCTCGGTCAGACATCGCATGAGCGCGCAATCCAATACGCAGGACACGGCCCGGAGCCCGTCGCGGCGCAAACTGCTGGTATCCGGCGCGGGTACGGTCGGCGCGGCCGCCGTCGCGGCGCTGGGCAGCACCGCCGCGGTCGCCACCGGCAAGCCGCAGGCCCACGCCGCGTCCCACCACACGCCAGGAGCACACAGCATGGACACCATCACCACCAAGGACGGCACCCAGATCTATTACAAAGACTGGGGCGCGGGCCGCCCGGTCGTGTTCTCGCACGGGTGGCCGCTCAATGCGGACGCCTGGGACGCGCAAATGCTGTTCCTGGTGCAGCACGGCTTCCGCGTGATTGCCCACGACCGCCGTGGCCATGGCCGCTCCGGCCAGCCCGCCAAGGGCAACGACATGAATACCTACGCCGACGACCTGGCCGCGCTGATCGAAGCGCTGGACCTCAAGGGCGCGGCGCTGGTCGGCCACTCCACCGGCGGTGGCGAGGTGGCCCACTACATCGGCCGCCACGGCACCAAACGCGTGTCCAAAGCGGTGCTGATCGGCGCGGTGCCCCCCGTCATGGTGAAGTCCGCGTCCAACCCCGGCGGCCTGCCGATGGACGTGTTCGACGGCATCCGCAAGGGCGTGACGGAGAACCGCTCGCAGTTCTACAAGGACCTGGCGATGCCGTTCTTCGGCTTCAACCGTCCCGGCGCCAAGGTCTCGCAAGGCACCATCGACGCGTTCTGGGCACAGGGCATGACCGGCGGCATCCTCGGCCAGTACCTGTGCATCAAGGAGTTCTCGGAAGTCGACTACACCGAGGACCTGAAGAAGTTCGACGTGCCGACCCTGATCCTGCATGGCGACGGCGACCAGATCGTGCCGATCGACGACTCGGCCAAGCTGAGCGCCAAGCTCGTCAAGAACGCCACGCTGAAGATCTATCCGGGCGCGTCGCACGGCATGTGCGTGATCAACGCCGACCAGGTCAACGCCGACCTGCTGGCCTTCCTGTCCGCCTGACCGGATGCCGTCCCGCGCCCCGATGCCGGGCCGGGACGGCCTGGCTTGCCCTTACCCCTGTCACTGACCCGCCGCCAGCCGGAGTTTCGCCATGACCGCATCCAGCACGCCCGACCTTATCCTCGTCAACGGCAAGTTCGCCACGCTCGACCGCGCCAATCCGCAGGCCGAAGCCGTCGCCATCAGCGACGGCAAGTTCGTCGCCGTCGGCACCCGCGCTGAGATCATGCAACTGGCCGGCAACACCACGCAGGTGGTCGATCTGCAAGGACGCCGCGCCATTCCCGGGCTGATCGACAGCCATATGCACATCATCCGCGGCGGCCTGAACTACAACATGGAACTGCGCTGGGACGGCGTGCGCTCGCTGTCCGACGCCATGCGCATGCTCAAGGACCAGGTGGCGCGCACGCCCGCGCCGCAATGGGTGCGCGTGGTCGGCGGTTTCACCGAGCACCAGTTCGCCGAGAAGCGCCTGCCGACCATCGAGGAGCTGAACGCGGCCGCGCCCGACACGCCCGTATTCATCCTGCACCTTTACGACCGCGCCATCCTCAACGGCGCGGCGCTGCGCGCCGTGGGCTATACCAGGGACACGCCGAATCCGCCGGGCGGGGAGATCGTGCACGACAAGGCCGGCAACCCCACCGGCCTGCTGCTGGCCAAGCCCAACGCCACCATCCTGTACGCCACGCTGGCCAAGGGCCCCAAGCTGCCGCCCGAGTATCAGAAGAACTCCACCCGCCATTTCATGCGCGAGGTCAACCGCCTGGGCGTGACCGGGGTGATCGACGCCGGCGGCGGCTACCAGAACTACCCCGAGGACTACAACATCATCGAGGCGTTGCACAAGGAAGGGCAGCTTACGGTGCGCCTGGCCTACAACCTGTTCACGCAGAAGCCCAAGGACGAGCTGAGCGACTTCAGCGGCTGGTCCAGGCAGATCAAGCCGGGCCAGGGCGACGACCTGTACCGCCACAACGGTGCCGGCGAGATGCTGGTCTACAGTGCTGCCGACTTCGAGGACTTCCGCGTCGAGCGGCCCGACATGCCGCCGTCCATGGAAGGCGACCTCGAACCGGTGATCCGCCTGCTGGCCGAGAACCGCTGGCCCTGGCGCCTGCATGCGACCTACAACGAGACCATCTCGCGCGCGCTGGACGTCTACGAGAAGGTGGCCAGGGATGTGCCCTTCGACGGCCTGCACTGGTTCTTCGACCACGCCGAGACGATCACCGACCGCAACATCGACCGCATCGCCGCGCTGGGCGGCGGCATCGCCGTGCAGCACCGCATGGCCTACCAGGGCGAGTATTTCGTCGAGCGCTATGGCGCGCGCGCGGCCGAGGCCACGCCGCCGATCAAGCGCATGCTGGAGCGCGGCGTCAAGGTCGGCGCCGGCACCGATGCCACGCGCGTGGCCTCGTACAACCCGTGGGTCTCGCTGTACTGGCTGACCACCGGCAAGACGGTGGGCGGGCTGTCGATGTATCCGCAGGCCAACCTGCTGGACCGCGATACCGCGCTGCGGCTGTGGACCGAGGCCAATACGTGGTTCTCCTCCGAGGAGGGCAAGAAGGGCCAGATCAAGGCCGGGCAGCTCGCCGACCTCGCTGTGCTGTCCGCCGACTACTTCGGCGTGCCCGGGGACGAGATCCAGGACATCACCTCGGTGATGACCGTGCTGGGCGGCAAGGTGGTGTACGGCGACGGCGACTTCGACAAGCTCGCGCCGGCGCTGCCGCCCGCGATGCCGGACTGGTCGCCGGTGCGCCGTGGGGGTGGCTACCAGCCGCGCCCGCAGGCGAAGGCGCTCGCGCTGAACACCGCGTGCGGCTGCGCCAGCGCCTGCGGCGTGCACGGCCACGGCCATGCCAGCGCCTGGACCGCGAGCGTGCCGGCCGCGGATGAGAGCACCTTCTGGGGTGCGCTCGGCTGCTCGTGCTGGGCCTTCTGAAGCAGGGAGACCCGACATGAACCGCCCCGCTTCCGCATTGACCCCGGCGGCCAGCGCCACGCGGCTGCCGTCCTGGCTGCGCTGGCTCGCGCTGCTGGCGCTGTGCGCCGCCTACCTGCAGGGTGGCCTGGTCAAAGCCATGGACTTCGCCGGCGCCATCGGCGAGATGCAGCACTTCGGCCTCGCGCCGGCGGTGCCGCTGGCTGCCGCGGTGATCGTGCTGGAGCTGGGGGCGTCGCTGATGATCCTGTCGGGCTTCTACCGCTGGCTCGGCGCGCTGGCGCTGGCCGTTTTCACGCTGATGGCCACCTTCCTCGCCAACCGTTTCTGGGCGGCGCCGCCGGCCGAGCAGTTCATGCTGGCCAACGCCTTCTTCGAGCATATCGGACTGGTCGGCGGCTTCGTGCTGGTGGCGTGGGAGGACCTGAACCGGCGCGCCGCCGCGCGCACGGCATGAAGCGCGACGGCCGCCTCCACTTGCCTGTGCTGCCCGACATGGCCAGGCCGGCGACCCACACTGAACACTGAATACTGGAAACGCGATGAAGCTCTATCTCATTTCGCTAGGCGCCGGCATCCTGGTCGGCATCATCTACGCCCTGCTGCAGGTCCGCTCGCCCGCGCCGCCCGTGGTCGCGCTGATTGGGCTGCTGGGCATGCTGATCGGCGAGCAGGTGGTGCCGCCGATCAAGCGCATGCTGGCGGGCGCGCCCGTTACCGCCGCCTGGTTCCACTCCGAATGCGTACCCAAGATCACCGGTGTGCCCGCGCCGACGACATTGACCGCAGCCCGCGAGGACACGCGGCCAGCGCCGGACAATGCATCGGAGTCGCGCTAAGGCGCTTGCTCTTGCTACGGCTGCGGTACCGGCAGCGTAAAGCAGAACGCCGCGCCCGGGCCCCCGGGAAACTGCCCCGCCGGCAACGCGGCCCGCGCCGGAGACTCGGCCCAGATGCAGCCGCCATGCGCCTCCACGATCGAGCGGCAGATCGACAAGCCCATGCCCAGCCCTTCGCTGCGGGTGGTGTAGAAGGCCTCGAACAGCTTGTCGATCTGCCCTGCCTCGACGCCCGGGCCGGTATCCTCGACGCGTAGCAAAGCCTGGCCGTCGGCTTGCCGCGTGGTGCTGATCCGCAGCTCGCGCTGCCCCTGGGCGCGGGACGACATGGCCTGGATGGCATTGACCAGCAGGTTGATGATCACCTGCTGCAGCTGGATGCGGTCGCCCAGCACCTGCGGCAGCCCCGCCGCGTATTGCTGGGCAACGGCGATGCCGTGGAACTCGGCCTGGTGCCTGACCATCAACACGGTCTCGTCCGCCAGTTCGCCCAGGTGGAACGGCTGCCGGCGGGAATCGTCCTTGCGCGCCAGCGCGCGGATGCGCCGGATCACCTCGCTGGCCCGCAGCCCCTCGGCGATCATGTTCTCCACCGCATGGCGCGCTTCGCCAAGATCCGGCTCGGGGCGGTTGATCCAGCGCAGGCATGCGCCACCGTAGGTCACGATGCCGGTCAGCGGCTGGTTGACCTCGTGGGCAATCGACGCCGCCAGCTCGCCCAGCGTGGTCACGCGCGACACGTGCGCCAGCTCGGCCTGCACCCGCTGGCGTTCCTGGTTCTGCCGCAGCAGTTCGGCATACAGCCGCGCATTTTCCAGCGAGATGGCGGCCTGCGAAGCCAGCAGGGACAGCAGGTTGATCCGGCGTCCGGTAAACAGCGCGTCGGCCAGGTTGTTCTCCAGATAGAGCAGCCCCACCTGTTCGCCCTGCTTGACCAGCGCCAGGCAGGCCACCGAGCGCACGCTGCGCAGTTGCACGTCCGGGTCCTGGCCGAACCTGGCATGCGACTTGGCGTTGTCAAGCACGAAGTCCGAGCGCGTGGCGAGCGCCGCGTCGACGACGGTGCGGGGATAGGCAGCCCCGGCCGGATTGAGATAGACCGCGATGCCCGCCCGCTCGGTGCGCGCCTGCGCGGCCAGCCGCAGCGCGCCGTCCTGCCACAGGAACAGCAGCGCGCGCTGCGCGGCGGCCTGCTGCAGCGTGGTGGTCAGCAGCGCCTCGATCAGGCGGTCGAGCTGCATCTCGCCGGCCAGCACCTGCGTGGCCTTGATGGCGGTGTCCAGGTCCAGCTGCGCGGCCGGCCCGATGTAGGTGGCGGGCTGGGCGGCGGCGGCGTGGGGGCGGTCCGGCGTAGCGCACACCGTGCCCATGCCCGAGGCGTCGAACGCGCGCGCGCACGCCTCGAGCTTGTCCACCTGCCCCTCGGCGCCCCAGCGGCCGTAGGCATCGCTGGCCCTGCGCAGGTAAGCCATGGCCGGCGCCGTCAGATCCTGCTCGAAACAGCAGCGCGCGCACAGTTCGTAGGCCAGGGCTTCGTCATGCAGCAGATCCTGGTCCCGCGCCAGCCGGGCGGCCCGCTCGTAGTGCCGCATGGCCTGTAGCGGATCGCGCGCCAGGCGAGCAGCCTCGGCCTCCAGGATGCCAGCGCGCGCGCCGAAGTTGGCGGGATTCTCCAGCGCCCACGCGCTCATCTGGCGCCGATGACGATCGAACGCGGCCAAGTCCGCGCCGCCTTCCTTGCCCGGGTGCCGGCCGGCCGCGCGCGGCAGCCACGCCAGCGACAGCGCCGCGAAGAAGTGGTAGTCCGCGATCTCAAGGAAGTAAGGCGCGGCCCACAGCATCGGCTCGGCCTTGCCTGCCGCCTCCAGCGCGCCGCGGCAGTCATCCACGGCAAAGCAGGCCTGCAGCTTGCGGATCCAGTAGCAGCAGGCGGCCACCGCAAGGCGCGGATCGGCCTGCAGCCGCGCCTCGATGTCATGCGGGCCCGGCGCGCCGGCTTCCGGCACCGCCCAGCCCGGCACCCTGCCCCGCAGCACCGCCACATACCTGGCCTGCGCGTCCAGTATATCGACCACGCGCCCCAGTCCCAGGGTGCGGGCGAAGGCAAGGCCCATCTCGATCTTCGCCTCCACGCCGGCCAGCGGTTCGCCGCAAGCCAGCAGATGGGTCACCAACTGGTTGCGGCTGTAGGCGGCGAAGTTGAAATCGCCGCTCTGCCGGCCCTCATCGAAACTGCGCTCGATCAGTTCCCGCCCGCCGCGCACTGGCTGGGTCCAAGGCAACAGCAGCGCGCCGAAGCACATGTGGACCTTGGCGCGGAAGCGGCCCATGCCCTCCTGCGCCACCAGCGCCAGCCCGACCTTGCCCAGGCGGTAGCCCAGTCCGTAGTCGCCCAGGCGCGGCCCGAGCGTCATGCCAAGGTGCACGTAGCCGATGCAGGAGGCCTCGTCGTTGCCGTGTTCCAGGCTGATGATGGCTATCCAGATCGGAATCAGGTCGCGCAGGTTGCGGTCCATAAAGGAGGCGGGCGACATCACCTCGGTCAGCACGCTCAGCGTGGCGCGCCAGGCCGGATCGTGCATGCGCGGCAGGCTGGCCAGCGCCTCGACTGGCCTGCCGCCCAGCAGCAGGAGGAAGCGCCGGTATTCCCGCTCCACCTGCCCCTGTGCCTGGGGCTGGAAGTCCAGGCCCATCGTGTGGATGAAGGCCAGCCCCACCTGGACGGCCTGGTCGGACTGGTCGAGCGCGGTGTGCACGGCGACCCGCAGCCGCGTGATGGCCGCCAGCTCGGACGGCGTGCGCGCCCGCGCGCCCAGGTCCTGCAAGGTGGCCGCGGCGGCGGCCAGCCGGCCGCCGACGAACTCGCACTCCGCGCGCCCCATCGCCAGGGCCAGCGCCAGGGCGTGGTGCGTCTCCCAGGCGCCGTCGGGGAGCAGCCGCTCGCCGGCCGCGAAGTAGGCGCTGGCGGCGCCATAGGCCGTGGTCTTCATCGCGCGGTGGCCGGCGTCCTGGTTCAGCGCGGCCGCCTCGATGCGCTCGCCGGCGTCGGCGATGACACCGGCCGCCAGGTTGAACTGGTCGACCGCCTCGAACAGGGTGCTGCTGGCATCGCGGTCCAGCCGCTGCGCCAGCCGGCGCGCGAGCCTCAGGTGCAGGGCGGCGCGATCGGGTGCGGGGATCGCGCCATAGGCCGCCTCCTGGACCCGGTCGTGGGTGAAGTGATAGCCGTCGTCGACGGGCACCACAAGGCCCGCGGCCACGGCATGCGACATCAGGCTGGCGATGCCGGCCTCGCTGGCGTCCCACGCCTGGGCCGCGGTGGCCGAGGAGACCGCGCTGCCCAGGCAAGACAGCGCCGTCAGCAGCGCCCGCGTTTCGCGCGGCAGGCGCTGCAACGCCTCGGTGAGCAGGCCCAGCACGTCCATCTCGGCGTCCGGGGTTTCAGGGGCCGCGTCCGCGCGCAGCAGGTCCGAGCGGTGGAGCGCGCGCAGGTACTGCAGGAAGAACAGCGGATTGCCGCCCGTCTTCCGATGGACCAGCTGGGCGATGGCCTGCGCGCGATCGCCGCCGCAGCGCAAGGTGTCGGCCACCAGCGCGGTCAGCGCCGGCGCGTCCAGCGGCGTCATCGCCATCTCGCCGCGCAGTGCGCCTTGCTGGCGCAGCGCCGCAAGCCACTCGCCGGGCGCGCCGCCCTCGACGGCATCCGTGCGGCAGGTGCCGATCACCAGCAGGGGCTGCTGCAGCGGTGCCCGGCGCAGCGCGCCGAACACCTCCAGCGATTCGCGGTCGGTCCATTGCAGGTCGTCGAGCACCAGGACCAGCGGCGGCGCCACCGATCCGAACACGCCGAGCAGGCGGCAGAATGCCTGCAGGAAACGTGTCTTTGCCTGGCCAGTGCCTGCCTCGCCGGCGCGCGGGCGAGGCGGCAGCCAGGCCGCGAAGGCCGGCGCCAGCGCGACGAACATCTCCCCGTCGTCGCCAATCGCCGCGGCCATCGCCGCGGCCCAGCCCTGCTGCCGCGCGCCGGGCGAGGCACCGGCCTGCCTGGCGAGATCGGCGCAGATCTCCGCCACGGCTGCCAGCGGCGTACCCCGCTGGTGCTGCTGCGCCTTCGCGCGCGCCACCACGCCGCCTTCGGCCTCCAGCGATCTGCCGAAGGCCTCGGCCAGCGCGGATTTGCCGCTGCCGGCGCAGCCGGTGACCAGCACATAGGAGGCCGCGGGCGCTGGTCCGCCCTGCTCGGTGGCCTCGCGATACAGCCGGCGCAGTTCGTCCAGCGCATGCGCGCGGCCGTAGAGCCAGGTCGGCGAGGCAAAGCCGGCCAGGTCCGCGGGAACGCCATCCGGCAGCGCATCCAGGCTGCCCCGGGCCTGCCACGTATAGAGACAACGCCGCAGTTCGGCCGCCAGCGCGGCAGCGCTTGGGTAGCGCTCCTCGGGGGCTTTGGCCAGCAGGCGCATCACCATGGCCGAAAGCACCCCCGGTATGCCGGCATTGCGTTCGGTGGGCACCACCGGCTGGCGCGCGAGATGGCTGTGCACCCAGGCGACCGGTTCGCTGGCCTCCAGCGGCAGCGCGCCGGTCAGCATCTGGTAGAAGGTCACGCCCAGCGCGTAGAGATCCGCGCGCGCGTCGATCGCGGACTCGCCGCGGCCGGCCTGTTCCGGCGCCAGATACGCGAGGGTTCCCGCCAGCATCCGGGATGCCGCCGGGTGCGCGGCGCCGGGCGAGGCCACGGCGGCAATGCCGAAGCCCGCGATCCAGGCGCGCTGCCGGTCCGGCGCGACCAGCAGGTGGGCGGGCTTGATGTCCAGGTGGACCACGCCCGCGTCGTGCATGGCCGCCATCGCCTCGGCCACCGCGATGGCGATGTCGAGGAAGGCGTCCGTTGCCAACGGCTCGCCCAGCGACAGTGCCAGCGGCAAGCCGCCCTGGTCCGCGGCCACCAGGGCCGGCCGGCCATCGTAGCGGGTCAGGGCAACCGGCACCGCTGCCCACTCGGGCCGTAGCAGGTGCTGCAAGGCGTACTCGTGCTCCAGGCGCCGTTGCACCGCGCCCGCATTGGCGGCCGAACCCGCCAGCGTGACCAGCACGGACGCACATCCGGCGGCGGTCCCGCGCAGCAAGGCGATTTCGCCGTCCAGCAGATACTCGAACTGATAGTGGCGCAACGGATTCATCGAACCTTGAAAGGCATCATCGAAGCTGGGAGCGGTCTGGCGCAGGCTAAACGGCGCATGGAAGTATACCGCGCGGGCCCGGCTTCTCCGCCGCGCAGGAAGGCGTCGACAGAGGCGGCCATCCCATACCTTGGTATTAGCCGCGGCGGCCAGTGCGCCGGCCGGATCCGCACAATACCACCGTATGATTCCACGGAACGCGCCGGCGCGTTATCCTCGAGACAATCGATGGGAGTCGTTCGCCAGCTTCGTCATCGCTCATGACAACCGAGGAACACCGTGTGACAGCCACCCCGGTGATCGCCATCGTCGACGACGATGCTTCTGTCCGGCAAGCCCTGGGAAGCCTGCTCCGCTCCTTCGACATGGTTGTCGAACTCTACGCAAGCGGGAACGAGTTGCTGCAGTCCCACGCCCTCGATGCCGTCTCGTGCCTGGTCACCGACGTGCAGATGCCCGCGATGAACGGCTTCGCGCTATGCGAGGCCCTGCGCATGCGTGGGCTGTCCATCCCCGTCGTCTTCATGACGGCGTTCTCCGAGGAAAGCTACCGGCAACGCGCGGAGGCGATCGGCGCCATCTGTTGTCTCAGCAAACCCTTCATGGACCCCGAGATCATCCAATGCATCGAGAATGCCCTCGCGCGCGGCGCGGCCAGGACGCCGCAGGAAAGGCGCTGACGATGTCCGGCAGCGCGTTGACCCTGGCGCACGGCATGCGCCACGAGCGGCTGGCCCTGGGCCTGGCCGGTTTCTTTGCCGCCGCTTCGATCCGCGCCGCCGACACGCTGCTGCCGGCGCTGTCGCGCGACTTCGGCATTTCCGCCGGCATGACCGGGGTGGCGGTGACCAGCTTCATGCTGGCCTATGCCGCCTTCCAGCTGATCTACGGGCCGCTGGCCGAGCGTCACGGCAAGCTGCGTGTGATCGCGTTCGCGCTGCTGGCCTGCGCGGCGGCCAATCTCAGCCAGTCGCTGGCGCCGAGCTTCCCGTGGCTGGTGGTGCTGCGCGCCATGGCCGGCGCGGCGGCGGCCGGGGTGGTGCCGATCTGCCTGGCGCGCCTGGGCGATACCGAGCCGCTGGCCTCGCGCCAGGGCCTGCTCGCGCGCTACTCGGTGGCCACCATCTGCGGGTTGATGACGGGCCAGTGGCTGTCCGGCCTGATCGCCGACACGCTGGGCTGGCGCGCCGCCTTCGTGCTGCTGGCGGCGGGCTTTGCCGTCGCGGCCGCCGTGGTGGCCAGGGCGGCCCGCCACGACGAAACGCCGGCCCGCTGGCGGCAGGCCAGCCCCGACCTGCGGCCCAGGGCCGCCGCCCTGCTCCAGTCCGCCTGGGTGCGCCGGGTGCTCTGCATGACGCTGCTGCTGGGCTTCGTGTGCCCAAGCGTGTTCGCCTTCGTGGCGACCCATCTGAAGTTCCACTTCGGCTTGTCGCTGGCAGCGGCCGGTGCCATCACGGCCATGCACGGCATCGGCGGGCTGCTGTATGCAGGCCTCGCGCCGGCGCTGATCCGCCGGCTGGGACGCTGGCGCCTGGCGTGCCTGTCGGCCGTGCTGCTGAGCGCGGGCATGGCCTGCGTCGCGCTCGGGCAGCACTGGCTGTGGATCGCCGCCGGCTGCCTGGCCGGCGGTTGCGGCTACTACATCGTGCTGAACGCCATGCAGACCATCGCCACGCAGATGGCCCCCACGCAGCGGGCCAACGCCGTCGCCCTGTTCGCGTTCTGCCTGTTCGCGGGCCAGGGCCTGGGCGTGCTGCTCGCCGCGCGGCTGGTGGACACGGCTGGCATCCCGGCGCTGTTCGGCATCGGCGCGGTCCTGGTGCTGCTGCTGGTGCTCGAGATATCCCGGCTACTGCGGCGGCGCCCGGAAGCCGCCCTGCCCTGACCTGGCTTCAGCCCGGCGCAGCCAGGTGCCGCGCGCCGGGCGGCGTGGCGCCACGGTGGAAACCCTGCACGCGGGTCTGGATCGCCTTGTCGTTCATGGTGTGGCGCTCGTGCTGGCGCAGATGCTCCAGCCACGACTCCACCAGGAAGGTTTCGATGAAGCGGCCGGGCGCGGCCAGGTCCTCGTAGACGCCCCAGGACAACGCGCCGCCGCGGCGGCGGATGCGACGCATCTCCTGCACGGCCTTGGCAAACTCCGCGGCCTGATCCGGTGCCACGTCGTACTCCACGCAGATCATCACCGGCCCCCGGTCGTGCGAGACGTCCAGCGTCCCGGGATGCAGGTAGCCCGACGGCGCCAGGTCCAGTTCCGGCGACACGCCCAGGCGCCAGCGCAGCGCCGTGGCACTGGCCAGGGCCAGACCCGCGGCTGCGATCACCAGCGCAGAGGGAATGCCGAGCAGCCCGGCCGTCTTTCCCCACAGGGCGCTGCCGGCGGTCATGGCGCCGAAGAAGACGGTCAGGTAGGCCGCCAGCGCGCGCGCCTTGACCCAGCCCGCCGCGCTGCGCTGGGCAGCCACGTTGAGCGTGGACAGCACCGCGATCCATGCCAGCCCGGCGAACAGCAGCGCCGCCGCCAGCAGCCAGAAGTGGCGCACATAGGCCAGCGCCAGCAGGCTCAGCGCGAACAGCAGGCTGGCCAGCACCATCAGGCGGTCGGCCGGGATGCGGCGTTGCAGCCTGGGCAGCAACAGCGCGCCGCCGACCGCACCCAGGCCGATGCTGGTCAGCAGCAAGCCGTAGCCGCCCGGGCCCAGGCCCAGCTCCCGCCGTGCCACCAGCGGCAGCAGCGCCCAACCGGCGCTGCCGAACAGGAAGAACGCCACCGCCCGCACCAGCACGATCCGCAGCAGTGGCGCGGCCTCCACGTAGCGCAGCCCCGCGCGCACCGCCGAGAAAAAATGCTCCGGCGGCAAATTGCGCCGGGCAGGCTCCGATTTCCAGCGCACCAACACCAGCACCACGCCCGACACCGACAGCGCATTGAGCAGGAACACCGCCGCAGGCCCGGCGAACGACAGGATCAGGCCGCCCAGCGCGGGCCCGATGGCACGGCTGATATTGATGCCCAGCGAGTTCAGGGCGATCGCCGGCGGCAGGTCGGCCTTGGCCACCAGCTCTGGCACGATGGCCTGGAACGGGGGCGAGCTCATCGCCGCTCCGGTACTCAGCAGGAACGCGGCAAGCAGCAGGATATGGGCGTTGACCAGGCCGGCGAGCGCCAGCCCGCCCAGCACCAGCGCCACGGCCAGCGTCCACAGTTGCGCGAAGATCAGGTAGCGGCGCCGGTCCACAATGTCGGCAAGCACCCCGGAAGGCAGCGCGAACAGGAACATCGGCAGGCTGCCCGCGGCCTGCACCAGGGCCACCATCAGCGGGTCCGGGTCGAGCGACGTCATCAGCCAGCTGGCACCGACGTCATTCATCCAGGTGCCCACGTTGGACGCCACGGTGGCAATCCACAACATGCGGAATGTGCGGTGCCGCAGCGGGCTCCATGGAGAACCGGCGGCGCCGGCTTGGGATTCGGTCATGGGTAGGTGGCTAAGTTTCCGGGGCCGCTGCCCCGTCATGTGGCCGACGGCCGGAAGCACTCGCTGGCGCGGCCGGCGGCGATGCCACCGGTCGATGGCCGCATTGTGCGAACACCGTCACGGCCCGTCTACTCATACCATCGGACAGTGGCGTCCAGCGCGGGCACCACCTATGATCGGGCACCGGACTGATCCAACCCTCGGTTGCCCTGCAGCCCCATCACCGAATGATCCTGTCCGTGGCGCGCGCGCCGCCTCACCTGGCCAGCCGCGCGCCGGGCCACAGCCGCACCAGCAGCCCGCCGGCCGCGCTCGCGGTGGCCAGCGCCGCCACCCCGCTCCAGCCCCAGCGCGACAGCATCAGGCTGCCCAACGCCGCGCCCGCCGCCATGCCGGCGAACATGCCGACGAACAGCACCGCGTTGAGGCGGCTGCGCGCGCCCGGCTCGATGCCGTAGATGATGGTCTGGTGCGCCACCAGCGCAACCTGCACGCCCAGGTCGAAGCCCACCGCACTGGCCACGATCAGCCACAGCCGCACATGCGGCGCCAGCCACGGCGACAGCAGCATGGCGGCGAAGGATAGCGTGGTCAGCGCGGCGCCCAGGCGCGTGACCAGCTCGGGGCCGCGCCGGTCGGCGATGCGGCCGGCCAGCGGCGCTGCCAGCGCGCCGGCGGCGCCCGCCAGGCCGAAGGCCCCGGCGCTGGCGCTGCCCAGGTGAAAGGGCTCGCCGTGCAGCATGATGGCCAGCGTCGACCAGAACGCACTGAAGCCGACCGACAGCAGGCCCTGCGCCAGCATGGCGCGGCGCAGCGCGGCATGGCTGCGCCACAGTTTGAACAACGAACCCAGCAGCTCGCGGTAGGCCAGACGCGTGGTGGCATGGAAGTGCGGCAGCCCGCGCCATGCGGCCAGCCCGATCAGCGCGATGCTGGCGGCCGCGCCGGCGAACATCGCACGCCAGCCGAAATGCTCGGCCACAAAGCCGCTGACCACGCGAGACAGCAGGATGCCCAGCAGCAGCCCGGTCATGACGGTGCCCACCACCTTGCCACGATGCGACTCCGGCGCCAGCGTGGCGGCGGCCGGCACGATGTCCTGCGCCATGGTCGCCGCGATACCGATGGCCGCGCTCGACGCCAGCAGCAGGCCGATGCCCGACGAGGCCGCGCCGGCCAGCAGCGCCGCGGCCAGTATCGCCGCCTTGATCAGGATGATGCGGCGCCGGTCGTAGCGGTCGCCCAGCGGCGCCAGCAGCAGAATGCCCAGCGCATAACCCAGTTGCGTCAGCGTGGGCACCATGCCGACGGCGCTGTCGGAGGCGCCGATGTCGGCGCCCAGCACACCCAGCATCGGCTGGCTGTAGTAAAGCGATGCCACCGACAGCCCGGCACCGGCGGCCAATAGCAGCACGAGATGCCCAGGCAGTTTGTCGCTGGCTGCGCCGGGCGTGGCAGATGTGGCGGCGGGCGCGGACGCTTCGGTGACGGGCGCCTGTGTGCCGGGGTCGGCAGGCGTGGACGGCTCGGCGGCGGTGACCGCCAGTGCGCGTGTGGAGGGCATGATGTTCAACCTCGGTTTGGAAGCAGTGTCGAAGGGCGTTTCTGCGGTCAGGGCTGGCAAGCGGCCCCGCAGGCGCGGCCGCCAAGGGGGCGGTGTTGCACGCACGGTACGCAAGGCGAGCCGGCCGCGCTTTTGCGCGCGTGCTGCTTTTGTTCCGTTTGCACGGCCGGTGCGTTGCGGGGCGGCCCGGCCAGACGCTGAACGCCCTCAGCAGCCAACCCTGCGGCGCCAGTTGCCGGGCGAAACGCCGAGCACCCGCGAGAACGCGTGGGTGAAATGGCTCTGGTCGGAGAAGCCGCAGGCGGTGGCCACCTGCGCCAATGGCAGTGCCGTGTCGCGCAGCAGTGTGCGGGCGCGCTCCAGACGCAGCGCCATCAGCCATTGATAGGGGGCCTGCCCGGTGGTATCGCGGAAGGCGCGGGTGAAATGGCTGCGCGACAGCCTGCAGGCATCCGCGATGTCCGCGATGGACAGGTCGCCGTCGATCTGCGCGGCCAGCATCTCCTTGGCCATCGCCAAGCTGCGTTGCGACAGCAAGCGGTTGGTCTTGGGCGTGGCGACCCTGGCATTGCCATAGTGCTCGACGAGATAGGTGCCGATGGCGAATCCCAGCTGGTCGACGAACAGCCTGCTGGCGTTCTGGGGTTGGCTGAGCACCGGCACCGCCGCCTGCGCCAGACGCGCCAGCACCTCGTCCCGCTCACCCGCCGCGCCGCGCAGCCCCCGGACGCGCGAACGGCCTAGTTCCCCGCCGGTGCGTTCGATGAAGGCACGGGAAATATCCAGCAGGATGAAATCGAATTGGCCATAGAAATCGGCCTTGTAGTCCTCGTCGAAATTCCGTATGTAGATGGAGCCGTTCTCGAAGTCATGGGTGGTCGCGCGATGTGCATGGAATATCCGGCGGCGATGTCCCGTGCACAGTGAAATCCCCACCAGGAACCCGCGATCCGATGCCGGGGTGGACACCTGGCTGGCATTGCCGCTGGCCGAGGTCTTGCGATGGAACTGCATCTCGCTGCCGGCGAGCGTCTGATCGTTGCGCAGCGCGGCCGCTGCGCAACCGAATGCGTCGGTCGCGGAGGCGGCGAGTGGAGTGGGGGCGCCTGCGTTTGCGGACATAGTGTTTTGGGTGAATCAACCTGCAAGCTGGCAATCGCCTTGCCGCCCGCGGCAGCTGAGGGCGCGCCAAGAATAGCAGAGCCCTCCTGCATACACGTGAATACTTGCATGGCGGCATGCGGTGATGCGCAGTCCGTTCCTCACACGGATTTCCCAGGTGCCTGCCAGGCACCTGCAGGGGCGTACGGCCCCGTGCAATCAGGCAACGCTGGCCTGACTGCTCGCGCAGCCCTCTCATACTTTGGTCTGGGCGCCACAGACCACTCGCTGATTGTTGGCGGTCAACACGGCTCCTACCATGCAACCCGAGCACAGTGCCTTCCCGCCGGCTGCCAAAGGTCCCGATGCATGGGATGCGTGCCACGGGCCTCCATCGACACCAGGACTACCGTAATGAAATGGCGTCTCTTCCCGGCAGGGCAAGCATGAAACGCCGGCCTGTCATTCTCGCCGCGGCAGGGGCAGCGGCGGCTGCCCTGGTGGCCGCGGCCTGCATCATGTGGGAGCCGGCCATCGCGCCGATCCCCGCGCCGGCGCCCTCTTCCTTCGACCGGGCGCTGACGCTGGAGGGCGCCCGCGTGGTCGCGCTCGGCGACTGCGCGGTGTGCCATACGGCCAAGGGCGGCCAGCCCTTTGCCGGCGGCCTGCCGCTGGTCACGCCGTTCGGCACGATCTACGCCACCAACATCACGCCCGACGTGGAAACCGGCATCGGCAACTGGTCGCTGGACGCCTTCGCGCGCGCCATGCGGCACGGCATCGCGCGCGACGGCCACCAGCTCTACCCGGCGTTCCCATACATCCACTTCACCAGGATGTCGGACCGCGACATCGAGGCAGCTTATGCCTACCTGATGCGGCGCGAGCCCGTGACCGCCAAGCCACCCGCCAATGCGCTGATCTTCCCGCTCAACTTCCGGCCCCTGGTTGCCTTCTGGAACGTGCTGTTCCTGCGGCCGGGCGAAGCGCAGCGCGATCCCGCGCAAGACGAAGCCTGGAACCGCGGCCGCCTGCTGGTGGACGGACTTGGCCACTGCGCCGCCTGCCACTCGCCGCTCAATGCGATCGGCGGGGAAAAAGGGGGCCTCGCCTTCGACGGCGGCGTGGTGGACAACTGGGAAGCGCCGCCGCTGAACCACCTTGTCAACGGGCCAGTGCCCTGGACCAAGGTGCAGCTCGCCACCTACCTGCGCACCGGCATCTCCCGCGCGCATGGCGCGGCAGCCGGCCCGATGCTACCGGTCACACTCGAACTGGCCACCGTGCCGGAGGCGGACGTCGATGCCATCGCGACCTATCTGATGTCGCTGCAGAATCCGGCGCCCGCGCCAGCCGTGGTGCCGGTGTCGGCGGCCGCGCCTGACCAGTCCGCCATCGCGCGCGGCGCGACGCTGTTCACCGGGGCATGCGCCGCCTGCCACGGCCCGGGTTCGCCGATGCAAAGCGTGGGCGGGCGCCCCAGCCTCCTCACCAGTTCCGCGGTCAACGCAAGCGCGCCGCGCAACGCCATCCAGATGATGCTGCAGGGCGTGTCGTGGAACGGCGAGGACGCCATGCACTACATGCCTGCGTTCGCGCAGGCCTTCGACGACCGGCAGCTTGCCGACCTGGCGGCCTACCTGCGCGCCACCTACTCCCGGCAGCCGCCGTGGACCGGCGTGCAGGACACCATAGCGAACCTCAGGAAAGGGGACGAAGCGAGATGATCAAGCTCACCGTCAACGGCGCCAGCCACCAGTTGGACATCGATCCGTCCACGCCTCTGCTCTACGCACTGCGTGACGAACTGCACCTGCACGGCGCCAAGTTCGGCTGCGGCCTGGGCCAGTGCGGTGCCTGCACCGTCATCGTCGGCGACCGTCCCGTGTTTTCGTGCCTGATGCCAGTGGCATCGATCGGCAGCCGGCCGGTGCGCACCATCGAGAGCCTGGGCACCGCCGACCGGCCGGGCCCCTTGCAGAAGGCGTTCATCGACCACCAGGCGGCGCAGTGCGGCTACTGCATCGCCGGCATGATCATGCGCGCGCAGGCCCTGCTGGAGGCCAACGCGCATCCCACCGAGGCCGAGTTGCGGGCGCACATGGAACCCAACCTGTGCCGGTGCGGCACCCATATGCGCATCCTGGCGGCCATCCGCGCCGTGGCCGGCACGCCCGGCGCCGTGCGCCCGGGCGGGGTCAAGGCCGAGGGCAACCAAAAGGGTGCGCAATGAGCGGCGATGACGGCGACGTCGACCCGGGCCGCCGCGCCTTCCTGGTCTCGGGCTCGCTGGTGGTGGGCTTCACGCTGCTGCCGGGCCGCAAGGCCATGGCGCAGACCGTGCTGGCCGACGAGGGCGCGGCCGTGCAGGTCGCGCGGCAATACCAGGCGCTGGCGGGGAGCCTGAAGACCAACCCCTATCTCGACGCCTGGATCAGGATCGCACCCGACAACCAGGTCACGGTGTACACCGGCAAGGTCGAGCTGGGCACCGGTGTGCGCACCGCGCTGCTCCAGGTAGCGGCCGAGGAACTGCAGATGGTGCCCGCGCTGATCACCTTCCTGACCGCCGATACCGGCCGTTCGCCGGACGAAGGGCTGACCGCCGGCAGCCACACCATGGCCGACAGCGGCAGCGCCCTGCTCAACGCCGCGGCCCAGGTGCGCGGGCTGCTGACAGACGCGGCCGCGCGGCAGCTGCGTGTCGATGCGGCGTCGCTGTCGGTCGGCAATGCGCGCATCACGGCTCGCGACGGGCGCTCGCTGTCGTTCGGCGAACTGTTGCCAGCGGTAAACCTGCACCGCGCGGCAACACCCGCCTCGCCGCTGCGCGACCCGAAGTCGTTCTCCGTGATCGGCACGTCGATGCCCCGGCTGGACATTCCCGGCAAGGTCACCGGCAAGCCGGGCTATGTCCAGGACCTGGCCATGCCGGGCATGGTGCATGCGCGCGTGGTGCTGCCGCCTGCCTATGACGCCGCCCTGCTGTCGGTCGACGAGGCCGCGGTCAAGTCCATGCCCGGCGTGATCGCCGTCGTGCGCGACGGCAACCTGCTCGCCGTGGTGGCCAGGGGCGAATGGCAGGCGGTGCTCGCGCAGCGAGCGCTCGGCGCCGCCTGCCGCTGGAGCAAGGGGCGCCCCCTGCCCCGCCCCGCCGACGTGAACGCGCAGCTCAGGCAGATCTCCACGCAGCACATCGAGATCGCCAACACGCGAGGCGCAGTGCCGGCAGGCGCCAGGACGCTGGCCGCCACCTATTCCAAGCACTACCTGATGCACGGATCGATCGGCCCCTCGTGCGCCGTCGCGCAGATGCAGGACGGCGTGCTCACCGTATGGACCCACTCCCAGGGCGTCTACCCGCTGCGCGACGGCCTGGCCGAGATGCTGTCGATACCCAAGGACAAGCTGCGCTGTATCCACATGGAAGGCTCGGGCTGCTACGGGCACAACGGCGCCGACGACGCCGCGGCGCACGCCGCCTACCTGGCCCGCGCCCTGCCCGCACAGCCGGTGCGCGTGCAATGGATGCGCGACCAGGAGAATCTGTGGGACCACTACACGCCAGCCATGGTCACCGAGGTCAAGGCCTCGCTCGATGCCGGCGGCCATATCGCCGGCTGGGACTATGCGCTGTGGAGCAGCTCGCATAACGAGCGCGTGGTCAACGCGGGCCAGCTGCTGCCCGCCACCCAGCTGGCCAGACCCTTCGTTCCCGCGCCCTCGGTCCCGATGCTGCAGCCCGAGGGCGGCGGCGACCGCAACGCGATTCCGCTCTACCAGCTACCGGCCTCGCACATCGTCAATCACTTCTCGCCGACCATGCCGCTGCGCACCTCGGCGATGCGCTCGCTGGGCGCGCACATGAACGTCTTCTCGATCGAGAGCTTCATGGACGAGCTGGCCGCTGCGGCCAGCACCGACCCCGTGGCGTTCCGGCTGCGGCATATGAAAGACCAGCGCGCGCGCGACGTGATCCAGCTCGCCGCGGCCAGGTTCGGCTGGCCCGGGCGCGGCCGCAAGCCCGGCCGCGGCGTCGGCTTCGCGTTCGCCAGGTACAAGAACCTGATGGGCTACGTGGCGATCGCGCTGGAGATTTCGGTGGTGCGCGACACCGGCCTGGTGCGTCTCGAGCATGCCGAGGTGGCCGTCGATTGCGGGCAGATCGTCAATCCGGATGGCGTGCGCAACCAGATCGAGGGCGGCATCCTGCAGTCCGCGAGCTGGACGCTGTACGAGCGGCTGCGCTTCGACACCGGCGGCATCGGCAGCTTCGACTGGAGCACTTACCCGATCATGCGCTTTTCCGCCGTGCCCACCACCATCAACGTGCACCTGATCGACCGCCCCGGCACGCCGTTCCTGGGCGTGGCCGAAGCGGCGATGGGGCCCACCGCGGGCGCCCTCGGCAATGCCGTGTTCGATGCCACCGGCAAGCGCCTGCGCGACATGCCGCTGGGCGGCGAGCGGCTGCGCAGCGAAATCGCGCCGTAGCGCGGAGCTTGCCACGCCCTGTGCACCAACCGGTGCCCGGCCCCTGAACCTCAACGCCATGACCACCATGCCCACGTCCAGACCTTGCCGCGCCGTCGTGATCGGCGGCTCCCTCGGCGGCCTCTTTACCGCCATCTGCCTGCGCGCGATCGGCTGGGATGTCGATGTCTTCGAGCGGTCGCCGCAGCAGCTCGACAGCCGCGGCGGCGGGCTCGTGCTGCAGCCCGGCGTGCTCGACGCGCTGGACTTTGCCGGGGTGGCGCACCCGCCCGGCTTCGGCGTGCCGTCGAAGGACCGCATCTTCCTGGACCGCGACGGCGTGCTCCGCTGCATCTACATGCCGCAGACGCAGATCGCCTGGAACGGGCTCTATGCCCTGATAAAGGGCGCGCTCGATCCGGGCGTGATCCATGCCGGCGAGGAACTGGTCGCACTGGCCCACGAGGCCGGTCACATGACGGCCCGCTTTGCCTCCGGCCGCACCGAGCGCGCGGATCTCCTGGTCGGCGCCGACGGACCGCTGTCCACGGTGCGGCAGGCGTTGCTGCCCGGCGATGTGCCCGCCTATGCCGGCTATGTCGCCTGGCGCGGCGTGCTGCCCGAGGCTGCGCTGGATGCGCGGGCCCGGTCGCTGCTGGTCGACGCCTTTGCCTTCCAGGACGGCCCGGGACAGCAGATGCTGACCTACCTGATTCCCGGCGAGGACGGGTCGGTCCGTCACAACGAACGGCGCCTGAACTGGGTCTGGTACCGCGCGCTGCCTGCCGGAGAACCGCTGGCGGCCGTGCTGCTGGACCGCCATGGCCGACAGCACACGCATTCGCTTCCCCCGGGCGCCGTCAAGGATGCCGATGCCCAGGCGCTGCAGCTTGCCGCGGCGGACGACCTCGCGCCGGTCTTCGCCGCGCTGGTCGCATCGACCCCCGATCCCTTTCTGCAACTGATCCAGGATTACGCGGCGCCGCGCATGCGTTTCGGCCGCGCCGTGCTGCTCGGCGACGCCGCCTTCGTGGCGCGACCGCATACCGGCGCGGGCGCGGGCAAGGCGGCAGCCAATGCCGTGGCCCTGGCGCGCGCGCTGCAGGCCGGCGGGGACCGCATCGACGACGCGCTCGCGCTATGGGATCGAAGCCAATGGGCCGCGGACAAGCGTCTGGCCGAGTGGGGCATCTCGCTGGGCAGGCGCATCATGGGCGTGGTGCAGCCTGCCTAGCCGGCGCGGCGACGCGGCTCAGCGCGCCGGCACCGGCGCGAGCGACGCGTGGGGCGTGGCGGTGCGCTGCGCTGCCTTGTGCACCATGGTGTAGGCGTAGTCCACGCCCATGCCGTAGGCGCCGGAGTGTTCCTTGACCAGTTGCATCACCGCGTCGTAGGTGTCGCGGCAGGCCCAGTCGCGCTGCCATTCGAGCAGCACCTGCTGCCAGGTCACCGGCACCACGCCGGCCTGCACCATGCGCTGCATGGCGTAGTCGTGCGCTTCCTTGCTGGTGCCGCCGGACGCGTCGGCCACCATATAGATCTCGTAGTCGCTCTCGTTCATCGCACTCAGCGCGAAGGTGGTGTTGCAGACCTCCGTCCACAGGCCGGCGACGACGACCTTCTTGCGGCCGTTGGCGGCCAGCGCGTCGCGCACCTTCTGGTCGTCCCACGAGTTCATCGAGGTGCGTTCCAGCGTCGGCTGCTCGGGGAACACGTCCAGCAACTCGGGGTAGGTGTAGCCCGAGAAGGAATCCGACTCGACCGTGGTGATGGTGGTCGGGATGCTGAAGATCCTGGCGGCCTTGGCCAGGCCCACGGCATTGTTCTTCATCGCCTGGCGGTCCATCGACTGCACGCCGAAGGCCATCTGCGGCTGGTGGTCGATGAAGATCAGCTGGCTGTTTTGCGGGGTCAGCACCTGGAGTTTCGAATTGGACATGATCTGCGCTCTCTCATTGAAATTGGTTGAACTTCATGGGGCGGGGTTTTTTGTCGCCGCGCCGTCCATTGATCGAACTATACGAGAGCATCCGAGGCGCTGATGAGCGGAATCATGGATTAATTATTCAATTATTTTGATGTTAATTCCAACCCGAAAAGCGAAGGTAGCGGGCGCCGGTGCCATGACCCCGCGGGCAAAGGCTTTTCCCATCTGCCGCCGGATCGCGGTGGCGTATTTCCAGGCCAGCGGCTGGACGTCCTACGACCATCGTATGACGTTGTCAGACTAAATCAGGTCCCGGGCAACCCGATGTACGTCTGGTTGCACGGCGCCTGGTGGCGTACCTTGCTGATAGCGCCACGACGCAGCATGCGAGGCCCATCGCGCCACCAGGCAAACCAACATGAACGACCTTCTGACTCCCGATCTCGACTCAATCAGCGGCTTGGCCTTGACGCCGACACGCATCGTGCCCTCCGCCCCGGCCTGCGCGGATGGTCCCATCCGCGAGGAACGCCAATGGCGCTGCGCGCCCCGGCGCGGCGACGCCGGTGCCCGGCAGTGGGACCGCGTACCGGTGTCGCGCTGGACGCACACCGGCGCCACGCCGCTCGAGGTCAGCCATGCGGGACACGACAGCGAGCACTGCATCGGGCTGAGCCTGCGCTCGATGTCGGTCAGCTTCGCCTCGGCGGGCCGGCAGGTGTTCGATGGCCGCATCGCATCGGGCGCGGCGCAGATCACCGCACCGGGTGTGCCGGTCAATGCGGTCTTCACCTCCGCCAGCGACGTGCTGCATCTGTTCGTCTCGCAGGCAGTGCTGGCCGAGTGCTACGCCGACCAGTTCGGGCACGCGCATGCCGGCGACATGCTGCTAGGCGACCCGCGCCTGGTCACCAACCCGACCATGGAACGGCTGGGCCAGGCGCTCGCCCTGGCGCATTCGCAGGATCCCGGGCTGGGCCGCATCTTCTGCGACAGCGTCGGGCTGGCGATCGTCTCGCGCATCGTGGCCGGCCACTTCAACCGCGTCGCCGCCGATGCGCGCGTGCCGGCCAGGCTGCCCGCCTGGCGCTTGCGCAGGGTGGTGGAATTCATCGACGCCCACTTGTCGGACCCGATCGGCCTGGCCGATATCGCCGGCAGCGCGGGCCTGACCCGGATGCACTTCGCTGCCCAGTTCCGCCGTGCCACCGGCCTGCGCCCGCACGAATACTTGCTGCGACGGCGCATCGAACATGCGCAGGAGTTGCTGAGGCATGCCGACGGCAACGTACTCGACGTGGCCCTGCGCTGCGGCTTCCGCTCCCAGGCGCATTTCACCACCGTGTTCAAGCGCTTCGTCGGCGATACACCCTATTGCTGGCGCGTCAAGACCGGCAAGACTGCGAAGGCCGGCTGAGCCCCCGCCCATGACGCTGCCCACGATCCTGTCCGCTTCCATCATCCGGAGCTGAGCATGCCTGCGCACCCGAATCCCGCCACATCCCCCACCCCATCCGCGCAGGCGGACCGCCCCGACCCGTGGGGCAGCGCCATCGGCCTGCTCCGTGCGCGCCAAGCCTGCCAGCTGTACGCCGGTAGCGCCTGGCCCGATGAGGAAGACCCCCGGCACCGCCGCCACACCGCCATCGTCAGCATCGTGGAGCGGACCAGTTCCACCTTGGCGGTGATCAGCTGGCGTGATGCCACCCATTGCCGCTACGGCGCCCAGATCTGGGCTGCGGTATCGGCGCGCGAGGCTGGCGTGTGCGCCCTCAGCGGCCTCCCCATCGCCAAGGGCCAGGCGGTCTACCGCCCGCGCCCCTGCCGGCCACCGGCGCGCAACGCCGAAGCCATGATCCTCGCGTCGGTGCTACATGCGGCCCGTCCGACCGCCGACACGGATGCCTGGGCGGCATGAGGCAGGCAAGAGACGACCATCGACTTTGCTTTGAATTGAGGGGCTTCGGACTTTCGTGTGGGTAGTGCGTGCGGGTGCGAGTGGCCTGCAGCAAAACGCTGGTTAGCTCCCCTCTCCCATGAAATGGGAGAGGGGAGCTACGGCGGTGCTGGAGCTAGCCCAGCGATGAATCGACCCACACGAAAGTCGGATGAACCTGAATTGAAGGCGTCACCCATGACGATCGCTATCGCACCGGCAGCCCCGTCAGCCAGCCCCCGTCTGCTGCCCCTGCCTGCGCGCGGCCACGATGGCATCGTAGCGCCGCGAAACGCCAAGCTTGGCGAATATCTGCCTGAGATTCCACTTGACCGTCAACTCGCTGATATTCAACGCCAGCGCGATTCTCTTGTTCGACATCGACTGCTCGAGCAGCCCCAATATTTCCCGCTCCCGCCTGGTCAGGTCCGACAACGCCGTCAGGCCATCCTGCGGCGCCGCCGCGACAGTGCGATCGGGCCCGGCGGCGGGCATGGCAAGCGGTATCCCCCGCAAGCCGGCAAGGTAGTCCTCCTGCGCGCAGTCCCTGCGCCGCGGCAGGCAGCCCAGCAGGACGCGAACGCCCTTGCCTTCGTCGAGCAGCGTGCGCACCAGGCCAAGCCGGTAAGCCGTGGCCACCGCCGGCTCCATGCATGCCATCACTTCGTCGCGCCGCCCGAGCGCATCCAGCGCCAGCGCCTGCAGCAGATCGGTGGTGACCATCAGCCCCTCCCTGCCCAGTGCCGTGGCCGTGGCGCGGACGTCGTCCAGCGCCAGCAGCGCACCTTGCGCCTCGCCCATGTCCAGGAGGAGCCTGGCACGCGACAGCGCTGCGATCGCCACGATCTCGGCCGCGCGCGGTTCCGCGCCCGTCTGGTCATGCGCCAGGCCGTCGAGCGTGGCCTGCAGCGACTGCGCGTGCCGCCAGTCCCCGCCGGCAAGCACGATCCGCTGCCGTTCCGCCACCATATGCGCCATCCCGCGCCAGATGCCACGGCTGCGGAAATGCGCTTCCATATCGCTCAGGAATGCCATGGCCTCGTGCGGCAGCCCGCCAAGCACTTGCAGGCGCGCATGGCACAGCGCGGCGCGCAGCGCCACATCGGGCGACGATAGCTTGAGCATGTCGAGGCGATCCGCCAGCACCTGCCGTGCTTCCTCGGTCTTGTCGCGTTCGTACAGGACCACGGCCACCGTTGCCGCGCAGTAGCAGGCACTGACCGAGCGGCGGCCATGGTGGCGTTCCGCCTCTGCGAGCGCGTCCGTGCCCATGCGCTCGGCTTGCAGCGCATTGCCCTCCAGCAGGATCGCGCTGGCGGCGCTTGCCCTGGCCATCAGCGCCAGCTCGCCCGTGCCGGTACGCATCGCGCTTGCGGCGGCGGAGCCCAGGATATCCCGCGCCTGCGCGTGGCGGCCGCGCGCGGTCAGGCTGCGCACGGTCAGGCCAAGCCTGATGTGCTCCAGCGCCGGATGGCCCAGCGCGACGTTTTCCAGCGTTGCCAGGGTGCCGTCCAGCAGCGCCACTTCGTCGCGCTGCATGGCGATCACGGCGCGCAGCAGCCTGCCATGCCGCGACCCGCCGGCGCCAGCCCTGACGGCTTCCAGGGCGCTCAGCCATTGCTCGGCTTCGACGGGCCGCGCCGTCACCGCGCTCGCCCAGGCGGCGAGCAGCAGCAGGCGCGGATGCGCCGCCAGCCGGGCGGGAGGCACCATTTCGGCCCACTGCCGGAAGGCCCGCAACTGGCTCACGCTGGGCAAGGCCGGCATCGAACACTCGATCAGGCGGACAACGGCATCGAAATCCTCGCTCAGCAAGGCATGCGGAATCGCCTCGGCAAAGCGCCCTTGCTGCACGAACCATCCGGTGGCGCGCCGGTGCAGGCCAGCCACGTCCTGCTGGCCGCATGCCAGGCGCTGGCTCAGGAATGCCGCGAACATGGGATGAAAGCGGTACCAGCGGGCCTGGTCGTCCTCCTGCGCGGGCAACAGGAACAGGCCGCGCGCGTCGACAGCGGCGAGCAGCGCGTCCGCATGCTCCGAGCCCGTGACATGGGCGGCCAGCGCCGCATTGAAGCGCGGCAGCACCGACAAGCCTTGCATGAAGTTGAGCAACTCCGCTGGCAACCCGGCCACGACGTCTTCCGACAAGTAGGCGTGCAGGCTATCCGCATCGGGCGCCAGCGCGCGCAGGCGCACCGGATTGCGCTGCCCCGCCTTCAACGAGGCCGCCATCAGTTGCAACCCGATCGGCCAGCCGGCACAAAGCGCATGGAGCCGCGTGGCGGCGTCCAGGCCCACGCGCGCATCGAGATGCGCCTGCAGGAAGGCAAGCGTTTCCCGGAAGGAAAATGCCAGGTCCGCGCCGCCGACTTCACCTAGCTCCCCCACTGCGCGCAGACGGCCCAGCAATAGGGCTGGTGCCTCGCGCGATGCCATGACGACGTGGAGGTTGGGCAACCGTGCCTCAAGGATGGCCTGTAGCAAGGCACGGCTGGCGGGATGGCTGGTCCGGTCGGACTCGTCGATCATCAGGTACAGCTCTTCGCGCGCGCCGGCCAGCGCCTGGATATAGCCGGCAGCCAGCGATTCCGGGGCCGCCAGCGCATCGTCCTGCCATGGCGGCGCGAGCCGCGCATGCTGCAAGGCGGCACGCAGGCTGGCGCGGAACACCTCCGGCGCTTCATCTTCGGCGTCCAGCGAAAGCCACGCTACGCTGGCGCCCTCCCCGATCAGCTTCTGGCGCCACTGCGCCATCAGGATGGTCTTGCCGAAACCCGCGCCGGCAGTGATCAGCACCAGCTTGCGCTGGCGCGCGTCGTGCAGGCCGGCAAGCAGGTCTTCGCGCGGGATCGAGCGGCTGCCAAGGCGAGGCGGCGCCAGCTTGGTAGTGGGAGCAGGTTGATACCGTTCCATCGAAATTCGGCTCTCGGCAATGCGGGCCAGGCGGTGCGAGAAAAGGACCGCCGGCCTGTCCCGGTGGATATCGGGTGTCCGGACGTGGCGCGTGGGCGGGAGAACGCGCGCTTCGGGGATTGCGCGAAATATATACTAGCCATGCATGGCGCAAGCCCTGGTTTGGGGCCGCCCACCTGATCCGGGTGGCTGGGCGACTGCCCGAGCGAGGCAAGAGCGGGATGCATGCGGAGCACACGCCGCTCCGGCGCGCCGGCCGAATTGCGCCGGGCCGCCTGTACAATGCATCACCATTTCGATTGACATCGACGCTGGCCGGCATGGCCAGTGCTCGGAGACAAGAAGGCACCGGTCACCTATGCCGCAAAGCCCCTCCTCCCCCGGCGCTCGCCCGCCTGCCAGCGCGGCGCCGGAATCCACCAGCAATACAAAGCACCAGCCGCCACGCGACACGGTCAGGGTTCTGGCGCGCGAACGCGTGCTTGCGCAACTGACCGAGGCACGGCGCCGCCGCGCGATCGTGCTGCAAGGCCCGGCCGGCTGCGGGAAGACCGCCACGCTGCTGGCGTGGCGCCAGGCGCTGCTCGCACTAGGCTTCGATGTTGCCTGGCTGACCCTGTCAGCCGACGACAACGAACTGGCGCGCTGGCTCGATGCCCTGCTGGGCAGCCTGGCCCAGGTCGATACCGCGATGACACGCGAGGCGGCGTTGCTGGGCGGCCGCGGGATGGATGCGGAAGTCGTCGAGCGCACCGTGCTGGCGCTGGTGCAAGGCATCGCCAGCCATCCGCGCGACCTGGTGCTGGTGCTCGACGAACTGCACCATCTTGCCGACGCCCGCGTGCACGAGTCGCTGCAATGGCTGCTCGACTACGCGCCGCCTAACCTCCATATCGTGCTGGCGTCGCGCGGCAACGTACCGCTATCGCTCGGCCGCCTGCGGGACCAAGGGCTGGTGCTGGAACTGGACCAGCGCGACCTGCGCTTCACGCTGGCGGAATCCGGGCAATTCCTGAAGGCGCAACTCGGCGATATCAGCGCGCGCGACGCGCGCCAGCTGCACGAACTGACCGATGGCTGGGTAGCCGGGCTGCAGCTGTTTGCCACGCACTGGAAGCGGCGCCGGCAACACAGCGGCGCGCAGTCCGGCGCCGACAGTTTCGTGCGCGCCAATGTGCAGAATGCCGGCGCCTTCGCCGGCTATTTCGAACGTGAAGTGCTGGCGCGCCTGGCGCCCGCCGAGACGGAGTTGCTGGTGCGCGCGGCGGCATGCCAGCGCTTCAGCGCCTCGCTTTGCGTGGCGCTGAACGAGCAGGCGCAAAGCTCCGCCGATGTGGTCGCCCTGCTCGCCCGCCTCGACAACGACAACCTGTTCATCGCGCCCGTCGACGGGCCCGACCGGGAAACCTGGTATCGGCTGCATCCGCTGCTGCGCGAAACCCTGCTCCAGCGCTTCGGCGCGCGCAGCGAGGCACAGCAGCGCGCCGTGCATGCGGCCGCCTGGCACTGGTTCCGCGCGCACCGTTTGCTGGAAGAAGCCGTGCGCCATGCCGTGCTGGCGGGAGAAGCCGACGCGGCCGCGGATCTCGTGCAGCAATATGCCGGCACGCTCACCGCCCGGGGGGAGTTGCGCAAGCTGATCGGGCTGATGCGCCTGCTGCCGGCCGAGCAGATCGAGGCGCGCATCAAGCTGCGCCTGATGACCCTGCAGATGCAGATCTTCGCGCGCGACCTCGACGCCTGCGCGGTGAGCATCGAGCGCCTGCTCGCCGACATTCCCGAAACCGACCTGGTGGCCAGTTACCGGCTCACTATCCTGCGCTTCGGGCTGGCCGTGCAATGCGACGATACCGATGGCGCGCTGGCGCTGGTGCCCCGGCTAATGCAGGCGCCCGCCGACGCCGAACCGGTCACCCTCGGCGCGCGCAACAACCTGCTTTCGTGGCTGTACATGCACCTTGGCGAGTACGAGCGCGCGCGCCGCATCCAGGCCGAGGCGCCGCCGCTGCTGGCGGAAGGCGCGCCGCTGCTGGGCACCAGCGGCGGCAGCCTGAACGGACTCTGCATGGTCGGTTTCAGCTTCGCCCTGGAGGGCAAGATGATCCAGGTCGAGCGCATCTGCCGGGACATCCTGTTCGAGGCGGACAAGGCCGGCAGCGCCGCGGCCGAACCCGGCTACTTTGCCGCCGCGCTGCTTGGCGAAGTGCTCTACGAACAGAACGACATCGCGGGCGCGCGCCGGCTGCTGGAAGACCGCGTGGACGTGCTGGAACGCGTGTCGATTCCCGACTCGGTGCTGCGGGTGCTCCGAACGCTGTCGGCATCGCACTGGGCGGCCGGGCATCAGCTCGATGCGTTTGCCTACCTGGAGCGGCTGGAAGAGTACGCGGCGCAACGTGGCCTGGATCGCTTGCTGGCCCATAGCCTGGGGGACCAGGTCCAGCGCCATCTGTCTTGCGGCGATCCGGACGCCGCGCAGGCCGCGCTGGCGCGCCTGGAGGTCATCGATGCGCGTCACCCGCACGCACAGCCGAGCGCGCTCGATGAGATCCGGGTGGTGGCCGAACGCGCACGCATCCAGATGTGCCTTGCGCATGACGACCTTGCCGGGGCGGCGCAGCGCCTGGCGCCGCTGATCGCCCTGTGCGATGCGCGGGGCTGGCAGCGCCAGGTGGCGCAGTTGCAGTGGCAAAGCGCGGTGGTCGACTTCCGGCGCGGGCTGCCGGATGCCGCGCGCGACCAGATGCTGGCGGCCTTGCGCCGTGGGCACCGGCTTGGGCTGGTGCGCAGCCTGCTCGATGCGGATCCGGCGGGGCTTGACCTGGTCGGTGAGATCACACTGGGGCAGGCGGCGGACCCTTTGCTGGCTTTTTATGTCGAACGCCTGCGCTCCGCGCGGGAGGCGCTGGGGGGTGCCGTTCCGGACACGTCTCCTCTCTCCTCCGATGGGCAGCCGGCAAATGCCGCCGGCATGGAAGGGTTGAGCGAGCGTGAGGCCGATGTGGTGCGGTTGCTTGGGCAGGCGCTGCCCAACAAGAAAATCGCGCGGACGCTTGGGCTGTCGCCGGAGACTGTGAAGTGGCACTTGCGGAATGTTTTTCGCAAGCTTGGGGTTAGTAGTCGTGATGAGGCTGTGGCTCGGGTTCGGGATATGGAGTTGGGGGGTGGGGGGGGTTAAACCGTATGTGATTTTTGGGGGCGGCGTTGGTTTTTGCACCCAACAGCGTACGACATCCCCCTGCGGGGGGCAGAGCAATCAGGCTTGTGGGACTCGGTGGTTGCGTCGTACGGCCCTGTGTGTTGGCTAGCGTGCCCAACCGGCTCGAAGGGCATCGCAATGGCATCACCCAATGGTCACGTGGTGGGGCCCCTGATTCGCTTTGCTCGGTGCCCCTTCCCACATCTGCCGTTCGCGATGTGCAGCGCCGCGATCCTACCTGCAGTAGTGGTTTCGTGGTTTTGTCTCTAACGGTAGCCGCCCGGTCATTTGATGCCCTGCTGTACCGGCGCTAGCGGCACCTTGCTATCAACGCCCTTGGTTTCGTGGTGGGCATCGCGGACCGGTCCGCCGAGGGCCGCGCTTGCATAGCGGCGTTGGCATCTTGCACCCAAGTGCGTACGACATCCCCCTGCGGGGGACGCCGGTCACTCTTCTTTGCCTCGGCAAAGAAGACTAACGAGAAGAAAGCCGACCCTGCCGGGGGCAGAGCAATCAGGCTTGTGGGCCTCGGTGGTTGCGTCGTACGGCCCTGTGTGTTGGCTGGCGTGTCCAACCGGCTCGAAGGGCCTCGCAATGGCGTGCCCCATGGGTTTCGTGGTGGCGCCCCTGACCTCGTGTGCAGTGCCCCTTCCCACATCTGCCGTTCGCGGTGCCGAGCGCCACGATCCCGCCCGCATCGGTGGTTTCGTGGTTTTGTCTCTGGCGGCAAGCGTCCAGCCATTTGATGCCCTGCCGTACCAGCGCGAGCGGCACCTTGCTATCAACGCCCTTGGTTTCGTGGTGGGCATGGCGGACCGGTCCGCGAGGGTCACGCTCGAACATCACCGCGCCTGCTCTCCGAGACAAAACCACGAAACCAGCCACACCCGAAACGGCGCAGACCCTCGCACCGCGAACGGCAGATGTGGGAATGGGCACTGCACACGAGGTCAGGGGCACCACCACGAAACCCATGGGCATGCCATTGCGAGGCCCTGCAAGCCGGTAACGGCAGATACCAGCAGAACCGCTGCCCATACGACGAAACCAGCACCCTGCGCACCCGCGATTGCTCTGCCCCCGGCAGGGTCGGCTTTCTTCTCGTTAGTCTTCTTTGCCGAGGCAAAGAAGAGTGACCGGC
>NZ_JBFTOX010000044.1:0-78246 GCF_056398185.1 Cupriavidus sp. 05L310 | reverse complement strand
AGGTCCCAGAAATTCAGCGGCACATTGGCCGACAGGTCGGCGTAGTAGCTGTACTTGCTGTCGGCGAATCCGAACAGGTTGGTCAGCGCCTGCGAATACTTGAAGAACACAGGACCGTAGCCGGCGCCGACATACACTTCCGTGGTGTACGGGCGCGTAAAGCCGTTCGGGTAGTCGCCCGGGTAGTAGTACTGCAGCACGCCGACGTCGTAGTTCCACTCCAGGCCGCCCAGCGTCACCGTGTTCTTGAAGCCGCCGTAGAAGTCCATCTCGATCGGCGCCGAGACTTGCGGATTGCTGTCACCGAGCCAGCTGATGCTCGAGTTCCAGTTGCCCACGTAAAAGCCGCTCGAATGCGCGTAGTCAAACCCGCCCTGGATGGCGGGGCGGCGGTTGGTCTGCATCAGGCCGCGATAGCGATACTCACTGGCCAAGGTCACGTTGGCGGTGAAGGTGTGCGGCGACGCTTCGGCGGCAGCGGCGGCGGCGTCGGTAGGTGCACCGCCCTCCTGCGCGCTGCTCTGGGCGAATGCTGCGGGGGTGAGCCCGCAAAGCACAACTGCACTGGCGCTGACTGCAAGGGCCAACTTCTTCATGGGTTTGCTCTCCTTTTCCTCTGGCTCGGTACTTGTGTGTTTAAGAATGATTTGCGAAACGACGCTCCTGCCACCATTACTGCAACTGCCGTGCCAGGCTGAAAACGAGGATTACAAATTATTATTTGTGCTCATATAGACGCTTTGAATGACTGCGCTGGCCGGCTCCCGGCGAGCGCAGTAACGTTAAAAGGTGTTACCAGCCCGCGCCGGCGCTTTCCCGGCGACGCCTGAAGCGCGATAATCGGCCCATGCCGGCGGCAAGTGCCGTGCGCGCATCGCCTTCGTCCGCACCCCATTGCGGTGCACCGCGATGCTGCACGCCGAATCCGCTCACCCAATTACACGCACCAAGGCGGTGCAAAAGGAGAATCACAATGAAGCCCACCGACCTGTTCAACGATTTCCAGGCCAAGATCAGCGAGGCCTTGCGCAACTCGCCCGCCAAGGACATCGAGAAAAACGTGCGCAGCATGATGACGCAAGGGTTTTCCAAGCTCGACCTGGTCACCCGCGAGGAATTCGATGTGCAATCGCAGGTTCTGGCGCGCACCCGCGCGCGGCTGGAAGAACTGGAAGCCCGCGTGCAGGCGCTGGAAAGCCGCGCGGCAGGCGGGTCCGACACGCCTGTTTCCGGCTGAAGCCCTTGCTGCGCCGCACGCTCGCCCAGGTGGTCAGATGAACCTGGGCCAAGATCCCGACCGATGGCCGCCGTATTCCGGCGGCCATTTTCGTTAACACATCCTTGACGCTTTCGGAGTGAGATGAGCCTCGCACTGCTGCGTAGCCGGGCGTTGACCGGCCTTGAGGCACCGCTGGTATCGGTCGAGGTGCACCTGGCCAACGGCCTTCCCGCCTTCACGATCGTCGGGCTGGCCGATACCGAGGTGCGTGAAAGCCGTGAGCGGGTCCGCGCGGCCATCCTCAACAGCCGCTTCGAGTTTCCCAGCCGGCGGATCACGGTAAACCTGGCCCCCGCGGATTTGCCCAAGGAATCCGGGCGCTTCGACCTGCCGATCGCACTCGGCATCCTGGCCGCCAGTGGCCAGGTCCCGCTGGACGGGCTGGATGCCAGCGAGTTCGCTGGCGAGTTGTCGCTATCCGGAGAGTTGCGCCCCGTGCGCGGGGCGCTGGCCATGGCAATGAGCCTGGGGCGTGACAACGCCGCGCGGCAGATATCGGGCGCAGGCCCGCCCCGCACTTTCGTGGTAGCGGCAGAAAATGCTCCGGAAGCCGCCTTGATCGACGGGGTCACGGTCTACGGAGCACGCTCCCTGTTGGAAGTCTGCGCTCACCTGGGCCCCCTGCCGGACGCCCGGCTGGCGCGTGCGGAGCCGCTTGCGCAGATCGGCGAAGGCGAGCCTGCCGGTCCGGACATGCGCGACGTCCGGGGCCAGCCGCAAGCGCGCCGCGCCATGGAAATCGCGGCAGCCGGACAGCACTCGGCCCTGCTGGTCGGCCCTCCTGGCACTGGCAAATCCATGCTGGCGCAGCGCTTTCCCGGCCTGCTGCCGCCGATGACGCTGGAGGAAGCGCTGGAATCCGCCGCGGTGCAGAGCCTCACCGCCGCCGGCTTCCACCCCGCCCGCTGGCGCGAGCGGCCCTACCGGTCGCCGCACCACACCGCTTCGGCGGCGGCGCTGGTGGGCGGTGGCAGCAATCCTCGCCCCGGCGAGATCTCGCTGGCCCATCAAGGCGTACTGTTCCTGGATGAACTGCCGGAATTCGACCGCCGCGTGCTGGAGGTCCTGCGCGAACCACTCGAATCGGGCCGCGTCACCATTTCGCGCGCCACGCGCCAGGCCGACTTCCCCGCCCGGTTCCAGTTTGTCGCCGCCATGAATCCCTGCCCGTGCGGCTACCTGGGACACCCGTCGCGTCCCTGCCGCTGCACGCCGGACCAGGTGCTGCGCTATCAGTCCAGGCTGTCGGGGCCGCTGCTCGACCGGATCGACCTGCAAGTGGAGGTACCGGCCCAGGACCAGCGCGAAATGCTCGATGGCCCTCCCGGCGAGTCCAGCGCCGAGGTGCGCCAGCGCGTGCTGGCCGCCCGCGCCCTGCAGCAGGCGCGCCAGGGCAAGCCCAACGCGGCGCTCTCGGGGCGCGAGATTGACGAGCACTGTCCGCTCACGCCCGAGGCGCAAGCCTTGCTGCGTGGCGCCATGACCAAGCTGGCCTGGTCGGCGCGCGCCTATTTCCGGGCGCTGAAGATCGCCCGCACGATTGCCGACCTGGCGGGAACCGAGCTATTGCAGCCCAGCCATGTGGGCGAGGCCATCCAGTACCGGCGGGCGCTGCGTACGCCGTAGCAACGGCGTGCGTCCGGTTCGCACTCAGCCACGCCGGGGCGGAGGCACCGCCACCGGCGGCTCCGTCGGCGGCGGTGGGTGTTCGATGGGTGGGAGATCGGGCGGAATGCCCGGCGGCGGCGGCTCCTCGTCCGGCGGCACGGTATGGGCCGGTCGTGCATGCAACCTGGCCTGCAGGGTGGAAGAGCTTCGCATTGCTTACCTCCGCTTGGGTCGTCCTACCTATTGAAGCAAACGCACCTGCGGGAAGCTAGCGCCAGATCGGCAGAGCGGGCCGGCGCGGATGCCGGCCCCGCTTCTTCAAGCCGGATGGCGCCGGACGAAGAACAGCGCGGTGCCCACGGCCACCAGCACGCTGCCGAAGATCCGGTTCTGCCAGCGCACCGCGCGCGCATTGCGCAACAGGCCGCGCATGCGCGAGGCCAGCAGCGCGTAGCCATGCATCACCACCAGGTCCACGGCGCACATCGTCACGGCCAGGATGGCGAGCTGGGGCGCGAGCGCATGGGCCGGGTCGATGAACTGCGGCAGCACCGCGACCATGAAGATGATGCCTTTGGGATTGGTCACATTGGTTAGCAAGCCGGTGGCGAAACGGCGGCGCGGGCTCAGCGCGGCAACGCGCGGCGCCTCCTGGCCCTGCGCCGCCTCATCCGGGGCGCTATCCACGCGGGCGCGCCACTGCTGCACGCCGATGTAGATCAGGTAGAGCGCACCGATCGTCTTGACCACGGCGAACGCATGCTCGGACGCCAGCAGCAGCGCGCCCAGGCCGCCGCCTGCCACCAGCAGGATGATCACCAGGCCGGTCTGCAAGCCAAAGATCGTAGTGGTGGTCTTGCGCAGCCCGTACGACAGGCCATGGCTCATCGACAGCACCGCCCCCGAACCCGGCGAAACGGCAATCACCCAACAAGCCGCGAAATAAGCCAGCCAAACTTCCCAACGCATGAATGAACTCCCTTGAACGGACTGATCGGCCCGCGCATTGCGGGCCGGCTAAAGCGCAATAAGGCTCGGCAGAGCTTAAAACGGATGAAAACCGGTGAGGAACTGGTCGACCTGCTCCGCCTGGCGCTGGTCGCGCGCGGCATCGCCGGCCTCCAGCACAACCGCCTGGTAGACGTGCACGCCGGAAGCCACCAGCCGCGCCGTCAGCCTGCGAGGCGACTGGTCCTGCGGCGAGACCGCAGCCACCTGCACCTCCACGCCGTCAAGCGCCACGGCGGGTGTCGCGGCCGACATCACCTTCACCTTGCGCGTCTTGACCGCTTCCGCGGGGTGGGGACCGAGGTTGCCAAGCAACCCCGCCTGCATCGATTCAAGCGCGGCCTGCCGCAACGCGGCATCGTCGGCGGGCAAGGTCACCACGCCAACGGCGAACAGGGTTTCGTCGATCCGGGCCGCGTCCATCGTCATCGGCAGCTTGCGCCCGGCAATGGCTACTTCGCGGGCGGCGCCGCTTGGCTTGCCCGGATAGAGCGCGGCGTACGCACCTTCGTTGGACTGAATGGTGCGCCAGTCATAGCGCGGCGAGCAGGCGATCAGCCCGGCGCCGAGTGCGGTCACGGCGAGGGCGGTGGCAAGCGAGGACGGTAACAAGCGGGAAAACCGGCGGTGGGACATCTCGGCAGTGGATACGGCAGCGTGCGGCAACGGTCCGGCGGACATTGCCGGGGACAGTGCCCGGGATTGTGCGATCCCGCATCCAGGGCGCGCGGGCGCGGCACCACGGATGCGGACGGAAGCCGCTATTATCGGGGAACCTGCGTGCCAGCGCGCATCCACATTGCCAGCCCATGCAAATCCCGTCGCCCGGCCACCCGTCAGTCCCGTCCATGCCGCAACCGCGCCGTGCGCCCGCCCGCCGTACCTTGCGCGCCGTGGCGGCGGTGATGGGTGCCCTCATCGTCACGACAAGCCATGGCGCCTTGGCCGCCAGCACCCACCTGCCCGCGGCAACCGACCTGGCCGCCCAGGCCAAGGCGGCGGCCACCCGCGGCGAACCGCTGGTGGTGCTGGTCACGCTGCCCGACTGCGTTTACTGCGAAACGGTGCGCCGCAACTATCTCGGCCCGCAGGCGGCGGCGGGCGAGATCGTGGCGCGGGAGCTCGACATGACCGCCAACACGCCGCTGCGCAATGCGGATGGCAGCATGACCACGGCGCGTGAATGGGCCCGCAGCCGCCACGTGACGGTGGCGCCCACGGTGCTCTTCCTGGACGCGCGCGGCCGCTCGCTGGCCACCCCGTTGCGCGGCATGCAGCCTGACTTCTACGGTGCCTACCTGGAACAGGCGCTGGATAAGGCCCGCTCGGCGTTGGCCGCCACGCCGGACTGAACTGCGGCTAATCGCCGCAGCGCGAGTGCCTCCATGCATGCATCCGGCAGCGCCGCGGCAGCGGCAGTAGAATGGCGGCTTGTCTGACCTGTCGGCGAGCATCATGACGACCTCCACTTCCCCAACCGCCCCTCCCGCGGCAAGCCCGGCCCGGCGCAAGCTCTGGCCCGCGATCGGCGCCGTGCTGCTGGTTGCCGTGCTGGGCTGGTTCGGCTACCGCGCCATCGCCCCAGCCACTGCCGCGCCGCCCGCCACCTTCACGCTGCTGTCGGGCGAGAAGGTCAGCACCGCCGATCTCAAGGGCAAGGTCTACCTGGTCAACTTCTGGGCCACCAGCTGCGTCACCTGCGTCAAGGAGATGCCGGACATGGTCAAGACCTATGACAAGTTCAAGGACAAGGGCCTGGAGTTCGTGGCGGTGGCAATGAGCTACGACCCGCCGATGTACGTGATGAACTATGCGCTAACCCGCAAGTTGCCGTTCAAGGTGGCGATGGACTCCGACGGCGCGGCGGCCAAGGCATTCGGCGAGGTCCAACTGACCCCGACCACCTTCGTGATCGATAAGGACGGCCGCATCCTCAAGCGTTATGTCGGCGAACCGGAGTGGGATGCGCTGCACAAGCTGCTCGACGGCGCGCTCGCCAAGGCGGCCTGATCCGCGCAGCCCGCCCGAATCCGCCGGAAAGGTGCCTGCCATGGCACCTTTTTTATTGCGGCAGCCCCACGCAACGGCCCCGGCCTTGCGCAGTTCGCCTGTATGGATATACAGTTACCGGCAGTTTTCCCCGCCCATGCCGGCCAGCGCACTTGCACGCCCGGCATCCCCAAAGGCCCCTGCCGTGTTACTCGATCCCGATCCCAGCGCCGTGCTTTGCGATGCACCCGCCAACAGGCAGGATGCCTGCGCCACGCCCGCCTACCTGTCCACCCTGAACCCGGAACAGCGCGCGGCCGTGACCCACGAGCCCGCCGCGCCGCTGCTGATCATCGCCGGCGCCGGCTCGGGCAAGACCAACACGCTGGCGCACCGGGTCGCGCACCTGGTGCTGGGCGGCGCCGATCCGCGCCGCATCCTGCTGCTGACGTTCTCGCGCCGCGCGGCGTCGGAGATGGGGCGGCGGGTCGAGCGCATCGTGGACCAGGCGCTCGGCATGCAGACCTCCGGCGCGGGCCGCGCCGCGCTGACGTGGTCGGGCACCTTCCACGCCATCGGCGCGCGCCTGTTGCGCGAGTACGCCGAGACGCTCGGCCTGTCGCCCAGCTTCACCATCTGCGATCGCGGCGATGCCGCCGACCTGATGAATGTGGTACGCCATGACCTCGGCCTGTCCGCGCAGGCCTCGCGTTTCCCGCGCAAGGAAACCTGCCTGTCGATCTACTCGCGCGTGGTCAACACGCAGGCCCCGCTGGAAGACGTGCTCAAGCAATGGTTCCCGCGCTATGCCATGTGGACGGATGCGCTGCGCGGGCTGTTCGCCGGCTATGTGGAAGCCAAGCAGAAGCAGCAGGTGCTCGACTACGACGACCTGCTGCTCTACTGGGCGCAGGCCTTGGCCGAACCCGTGCTGGCGCAGGACATGGGCGCGCGCTTCGACCATGTGCTGGTGGACGAATACCAAGACACCAATGCGCTGCAGGCCGCCATCCTGCTCGCGCTCAAGCCCGACGGACGCGGCCTGACCGTGGTGGGTGACGATGCCCAGTCGATCTATGCCTTCCGTGGCGCCACGGTGCGCAACATCCTCGATTTCCCCGGACAGTTCACACCGGCCGCGGACATGGTCACGCTGTCGCAGAACTACCGCTCGACCCAGCCTATCCTGGCCGGCGCCAATGCGGTGATCGGCCTCGCGGCCGAACGCTATACCAAGGACCTGTGGTCGGAGCGCGGCTCGGCCGAGAAACCGGAGATCGTCGTGGTCAACGATGAAGCGGACCAGGCCCGCTACGTGGTCGAGCAGATCCTGGCGCGGCGCGAGGCCGGGCTGGCGCTGCTGTCGCAGGCCGTGCTGTTCCGCGCCGCCGACCACAGCGCGCAGCTCGAGATCGAGCTGGTCCGGCGCAACATCCCCTTCGTCAAGTTCGGCGGCCTGAAATTCCTGGAATCCACGCACGTAAAGGATGTGCTGGCGGTCGTGCGCTGGCTGGAAAATCCGCGCGACCGCATGGCGGGCTTCCGCAGCCTGCAGCTATTGCCCGGCGTGGGACCAAAAACCGCCGCGCGCGCGCTGGACGCGGTGGAAATCGCCACCGAGCCGCTGTTCGCGCTGGAATCCTTCGAGGCACCGCCGGCCGCCGCCGAGGCGTGGCCCGATCTGCTGGCGCTGGCGCGCAGCCTGATGGCGCCGGCCGCGCCGTGGCCCTCGGCCTTCGAGCAGGTGGTGGCGTGGTACCAGCCGCATCTGGAACGCCTGCACGACGACGCTCCCGCGCGCGCGGCCGATCTCCAGCAACTGGAACGAATCGCCGCCACCTACGCCTCGCGCGAGCGCTTCCTGACCGAACTCACGCTCGACCCGCCGGATGCGTCGAGCGACGAATCCGGCGTGCCGCTGCGCGACGAGGATTACCTGATCCTGTCGACCATCCACTCGGCCAAGGGCCAGGAATGGAAGGCGGTCTACGTGCTCAACGCCGTCGACGGCTGCATGCCTTCGGACCTGGCCACCGGCACCACCGAGGAAATCGAGGAAGAGCGCCGCCTGCTGTATGTGGCGATGACCCGCGCCCGCGACCACCTCGACATCGTGGTGCCGCAGCGCTTCTATGTGCACCAGCAGACCGGCTATGGGGATCGCCACGTCTACGCTTCGCGCACGCGCTTCCTGCCCAACCGGGTGATGCCGCTGTTCCACAGCCGCGCCTGGCCGCCGCCCCCGCCGGTCGCGGACGCGCCAGCCAGGGCGCCGTTGCCCAGGCTCGACCTGGCCGGGCGCATGCGGGATATGTGGCGTTGAGCTGCCGTTGACGGCAAGCTGCCCTACAACCCGTAGCGCTTGATCTTGTCGTACAGCGTGGCCTTGCCAACCTGCAGCAGGTCCGCGGCCTGGCTGACCGCGCCGCCGGTGCGCGCCAGCGTATCGGCGATGACAGCACGCTCGTAGTGTTCCATGCGCTCCTTGAGCGGCGTGGAGTCGTCGAGCGCATCGGCGCGCGTGCCGCCCTCGGGCACGCCCAGCACCAGACGGTCGGCGGCGTTGCGCAACTCGCGCACATTGCCGGGCCAGGCGCGCTGCATCAGCGCCTGGCGCTGCAGCTCGGAGAGGATGGGCGCGGGGCGCTGGTAGCGCACCGCCGCCACCAGCATGAAGTGCTCGAACAGCGGCACGATATCCTCGCGCCGCTCGCGCAGCGGGGGCAGCGGGATGGTGACGACATTGAGCCGGTAGTAGAGATCCTGGCGGAACGTGCCTTGCGCCACCAGCGCCTCCATATCCCCCTTTGCCGCCGCCACGATGCGCACATCGATTGCGATCGATGCATTGGACCCGAGCCGCTCCAGCGTGCCCTCCTGCAGCACGCGCAGCAGCTTGACCTGCAGCGCCAGCGGCATGCTCTCGATTTCGTCGAGGAACAGCGTGCCGCCGGAGGCATGCTCGAGCTTGCCCACGCGGCGCTTGCCGGCGCCGGTGAAAGCGCCCGCCTCATGGCCGAACATCTCGCTCTCGAAAATGGCCTCCGGCACCGCGCCGCAATTCAGCGCGACGAACGGTGCGTGATGCCGCGGCGACAAGGCATGCAGGCTGCGCGCCACCAACTCCTTGCCGGTGCCGGTCTCGCCGTTGATCATCACCGGCACGTCGGTGGCGGCCACGTTGGCCACCAGCATGCGCACCTGCTCGATGGCAGGAGAGCGCCCGATGATACGGGTGCCCGCGGCCGGGCCGGCCAGCTCGCGCCGCAGGGCGAGGTTTTCCAGTTCGAGCGCGCGCCGTTCCAGCGCGCGGCGCACGGTCTCGGTCAGGCGGTCGGCACCGAAGGGTTTCTCGATAAAGTCGTAGGCGCCTTCGCGCATGGCCTGCACCGCCATGGTGATGTCGCCGTGGCCGGTGACCAGGATCACGGGTACGCCCGGTGCCGCGTTGCGGCAGTGCTGCAACAGGTCCAGGCCGCTGGCGCCGGTGAGCCGCACGTCCGTCACCAGCACGCCGGGGAATTCCGGCGACAGGTGCGGCATGGCGGCTTCGGCCGAAGGCAGCGCCAGCACGGAGAAGCCAGCCAGTTCCAGGCTCTGCGCGGTAGCCTGGCGTACCAGGGGTTCGTCTTCGACGAACAGGACACGCAATCCGTCTTGCATGGCGATGCTCACTCAGTATGGGTGGGAGAGGTGGATCTTGGCTCCGCGCGGGGCGCGCCACCATCGGGCGCAGGTGCACGCCGCAGCACCACCACGAATTCGGCGCCGCCATCCGGCCGGCCGGCCGCGCTCAGCTGGCCGCCGAACTCGCGCACGATGGAGGTCGAGATGGCCAGTCCAAGGCCGAGGCCCTGGCCGATTTCCTTGGTGGTGAAGAAGGGCTCGAACAGCCTGGGCAAGACGTCGACGGGAATGCCGGTGCCGTTGTCGCGCACCGCGATGCTGACGGTGTCGCCGTGCTCGCTGACCGCCACTTCCACGCACGGCGCGTCCGGCGCAGCGGTGGCCAGCGCATCCAGCGCGTTACCGATGAGGTTGAGCAGCACTTGCTCGAGCTTGAGCTCGTCGGCCCACACCGCAGGCCCGGGCGGTTGCGACAAGCCCTCCACCCTTAGCGTGACGTGAGCGAGCCGCGGCGCCATCAGCGCCAGCACGTGATCCAGCGCGGCGCGCACATGCACCGCGTGGCGGCGCTGGCGCGCCTTGCCGGCGAACAGCTTGAGCTGCCCGGTGATCTTGCCCATGCGTGCCGTGAGATCGGCAATGGCGGCCAGGTTGTCGGTCACCGCATCGAGCTTGCCGCGCTCCAGCAGCACGCGGGTGTTGTCGGAAAAGGTGCGCAGGGCCGCCAGCGGCTGGTTCAGCTCATGGGTGATGCCCGCCGCCATCTGGCCCAGCGCCGCCAGCTTGCTGGCCTGCACCAGTTCGTCCTGTGCCGCGCGCAGTTCGCCCTCGGCGCGCGTGCGTTCGGCCACTTCGGCTTCCAGTTGCTCGTTGATGGCCATCAGGTCAGCCGTGCGCGCCTCCACGCGCCGCTCGAGTTCGTCGTAAGCGGCTTCGAGCAAGCGCCTGCCGTATTCGATGTCGCGCGCGCGCTGGCGGCGCTGGCGCCAGTTGAACAGCAGCAGGCACATGCAGGCATAGGCCAGCGCCGCGCCCACGGTGGCATTGCGCGCGCTCGCCAGCACCGGGTCCAGCGAGGCCATCACCTGCATGGTCCAGTCGGCCGGGCCCACCTTGCGGCTGATCTCGAGGTAACGCTCGGCGCTGCCGCCTGTGCCGATGCGCACCAGCCGCGCGCCCTCGCCCAGCACCGTATGGCCGAGCCAGCGCGTGACCGGCGATTGCAGCGCCTCCAGCGGCAGCGGCTTGACCGCCTGGTCGTGGTACTGGCGCGTGCGGTCCAGCTCCGACTGCAACTCGGGCGGCAGCGGCCGCAGCGTGCGGTATTGCCAGGCCGGAACCGATGAGAGAAAAACCACGCCGTGGTCGTCGCTCACCATCACCGGCTCGGCGCCGCCGGCGCCCGCGCGCTGGAACCACTCCAGGTTGAGCTTGACCACGGTCACGCCCACCACCCGGCTGCCCACCTTCACGGGCTGGGCGATGTAATAGCCGGGTTCGTCGCTGGTGATGCCGATGGCGTAGAAGCGCCCGACCTCCCCGCGCGAGGCGATCTGGAAATAGGGGCGAAAACGATAGTCGGTGCCAACGAAACTGCCCGGCTGGTCATGGTTGCTGGCGGCCAGCGCCACGCCGTTGGCGGCGATCACATAGGTGGCCGAAGCGCGCGCGCGGCGATTGACGTCGGACAGGTAGCGGTTGGCCGCCGCCACCCGCGCGGGATCGGTGGGCGCGGCCAGCAGGTCGTGAACGAAAGGATGAAGCGAGACCAGCGCGGGAAGGAACTCGTAGCGGTCGAGCGTGCTTTCCAGCGTGGCCGCGTAGCGGTCGGCGCGGGTCGCCGTGGTCTGTTGCAGGCCATCGACGCCGCGCTGCACCGAAACCAGCCAGGTCAGCGAGCACAGCGCCAGCAGGCCGATGGCCAGCGCCGCCACAAAGCCTCGCCAGCTTCCGCCGCCATCGCCCGGCGTATGCACCAGGCGGGCGGAAGCGGGATCATGCACGGCGAGGAAATCGTCGGAATGTGGCATCGGCGCATGCGAAGGGACACGCGCCGATGATACCCGCTGGCGGGCGGCGCCGGCTGGCGCCGCCGCCCCGGAGGCCCGGACCTCAGCGGACGCCGGAGCCGGCTTCGGCAAGTTCGGCCGTTTCATCGCCGCCACGGCGTAGCGCGCGGTCAAGCTGCACGCGGTCAAGTTCATGCTCCCACGCCGACATGACCACCGTCGCCACACCGTTGCCGATGATATTGGTCAGCGCGCGGCATTCGCTCATGAAGCGGTCGATGCCCAGGATCAGCACCATGCCCGCCACCGGAATATCCGGCACCACCGCCAGCGTGGCGGCCAGCGTGATGAAGCCGGAGCCGGTCACGCCGCTGGCGCCCTTGGAGGTGATCATCGCCACGCCCAGGACGGTGAGCTGCTGCAGCAGCGTGAGCTCGATGCCGGTGGCCTGGGCGATGAAGAGCACCGCCATGGTCATGTAGATGTTGGTGCCATCCAGGTTGAAGGAGTAACCCGTGGGCACCACCAGCCCCACCACCGATTTGGAGCAGCCCAGGTTTTCCAGCTTTTCCATCAGGTGCGGCAGCGCGGCTTCCGACGAGCTGGTGCCCAGTACGATCAGCAGTTCTTCCTTGATGTAGGCGATGAAGCGGAAGATGTTGAAACCCGTCAGGCGCGCCACCGTACCCAGCACCACCACCACGAAGACGATCGCGGTGAAGTAGAAGGTGCCGATCAGCTTGAGCAGCGGCACCAGCGAACCGAGACCGTACTTGCCGATGGTGAAGGCCATCGCGCCGAACGCGCCAAGCGGCGCCACCTTGGTGATCACATGCACGATGTGGAAGAACACCTTGGATACCTGTTCGACGAAGTCGAACACAATCTTCGAGCGGTCGCCCATCGCCGCCAGCGCCGAGCCGAAGAACAGCGAAATCAGCAGGATCTGCAGGATGTCGCCGTTGGCGAACGCGCTGACCATCGTGTCCGGGATGATGTGCATGAAGAACTCGACCGTGCTCTGGCCGTGCGCCTGCGTCACGTATTGCGAGATCGCCTTGGTGTCGAGCGTGGCCGGATCAATGTTGAATCCGACGCCCGGCTTCAGTATGTGCGCGGACAGCAGGCCGATGAGCAGCGCGAAGGTGGAGATCACCTCGAAGTACAGCAGCGCCTTGCCGCCCACGCGGCCCACCTTCTTCATGTCGCGCATGCCGGCGATGCCGGACACCACGGTACAGAAGATGATCGGCCCGATGATCATCTTGATCAGCTTGATGAAGCCGTCGCCCAGCGGCTTCATTGCAATGCCCGTAGCGGGCCAGAAGTGCCCGAGCACGATGCCCACCGCGATGGCGAATAGCACCTGCACGTACAGGATCTTGTAGAAGGGTTTCCTCATGATGTCGTCCTCGGTATTTTGACCGTGCCCGCCGCCGCAGCGGCGGCAGGTTCGCGCGCCCTGCAAATGGAACGCGTCTGCCTTACTAATCGCAACCGCCGTGCCAGCCCGCCACGCCGCGCCAAGCCCCTGATTTCAAAAGGAAGCTGGCAAAGCGGCCGCGCGTTCACTCCGGCTTTCCGGAAATCCGGAAAATGCGCGTCCGGGGATCCGGACGATCCCGCCCGCGCGGGTGCGCGCTACGCCACCCATGCCGGCGGCACCGCGCCCGCGGCATCGAAGCCGGGGCCCAAAGCGTCGAACCGCCCCGCTTCACACCGTATAATTCAGCCCTTCCACCCATTCCCTAGCGGCCGGCGCGCGCCCGGGGCACCTTTGCCTTGCGGTGCCGCAAGCCGCCGAACGCCCACCACGCATGAGCAGCTACTACGAGCACCATGTTTTCTTCTGCCTCAACCAGCGCGAGGATGGCGGCGCCTGCTGCGCTGACCACAATGCGAAGGCCATGCAGGAATACGCCAAGAAGCGCTGCAAGGCGCTCGGCATCAGCGGCGGCGAAGGGCGGGTGCGCATCAACAAGGCTGGCTGCCTGAACCGTTGTGAACTCGGGCCGGTGCTGGTGGTCTATCCCGAGGCCGTCTGGTACACCTTCGTCGACGAGCAGGACATCGACGAAATCATCGACAGCCATCTGGTGGGCGGCAAGCCGGTCGAACGCCTGATGCTTGATCGCTGACCGGCGGCCACGCAGATACGCAGATACGCTGAACCGATAAGCCGCTGAACCCCGGGCGCAGCCGCGCTTTAGCCAGTCACCCGCTTCCTGTTTCCATGAACGCGCATACCCAGGTACTTACCGTTGCCGGCCCAGCCGGCGCCATCGACATTTCGGTCGACCTGCCCCAGGCCGGCGCCCCGCGCGGCCTCGCGCTGGTGGCCCATCCGCATCCGCTGTTTGGTGGCACCAAGGACAACAAGGTGGCGCAAACGCTGGCGCGCAGTTTCGTGCAGCTGGGATACGCCACCGTGCGGCCGAACTTCCGTGGCGTCGGCGGCACCGCGGGCAGCCACGACAACGGCGTGGGCGAGCAGGACGACCTGCTGGCGGTGATTGCCTGGATGCGCACCCAGGCCGCGTGGTCGCCGGATGCCGCCACGCTGCCGCTGGCGCTGGGCGGTTTCTCCTTCGGCAGCTTCGTGGCAAGCCATGTGGCCCGGCGCCTGGCCGAGGCCGGCACGCCGGCGCAGCGCCTGGTCATGGTGGGGACCGCCGCCAGCCGCTGGGAAGTGGCCACGGTGCCGGCCGACACCATCGTCATACACGGCGAGCAGGATGACACCGTACCGCTGGCAAGCGTGTTCGACTGGGCCCGCCCGCAGGAACTGCCGGTGATCGTGATCCCCGGCGCCGACCACTTCTTTCATCGCAAGCTGCACCTGATCAAGCAGCTCGTCGTCAATGCGTGGGACCAGTGACGGGAGCGGCGCGCCGCCCCGCCATGTCACCGGATGCATTCCCCGCCCCTTTTTTTTGTCGGAAACTGAAACATGTTGAATAGAGCCACGCCGCTTTTCGCGTCCGCCAACACGTCCGCCATCGTCACCGCCGCCATCGTCGGCGCGGCCACGGTACTTCCCGCGGCGCCCGTGCGCGCCCAGGGCGTGCCGATGCCGCAGGTCGCGGCCAAGTCCTGGATGCTGTACGACGTCACCAGCGGCCAGGCCCTGGCTTCGCAGAACGCCGACGCGCGCATCGAGCCGGCCTCGCTGACCAAGCTGATGACCGCCTACCTGGCGTTTGCCGCTATCAAGGAAAAGCGCCTCACGATCGACCAGACCGTGGTGCCGACCACGCTGGTCCTGAAGGTCAAGAGCGACGAATCGCGCATGTTCCTGGAGCCCAACAAGCCGGTGAGCGTGCGCGACCTGCTGCTGGGCCTGATCGTGCAGTCGGGCAACGACGCCGCGCTGGCGCTGGCCGAAGCGGTCGGCGGCTCGGAGGAAGGCTTCGTGGCGATGATGAATCGCGAAGCCCAGCAACTGGGGATGAAGAACACCCACTTCACCAACACCGACGGCATCCCCGACCCGAACCACTACACCACGGCCATGGATCTGGCCACGCTGACCACGCGCATCATCAAGGACTTCCCCGAGTACTACAGCATGTACTCGCAGAAGGAATTCACCTACAACAAGATCCGCCAGCCCAACCGCAACCGCCTGCTCTACATCGACCCGACCGTGGACGGCGTCAAGACGGGCCACACCAAGTCGGCCGGCTACTGCCTGATCTCCTCGGCCAAGCGTCCGCTGGCCAATGTGCCGAACGGTTCGCGCCGCCTGGTCTCGATCGTGATCGGTACCACCACCGAAGCGGTCCGCACGCAGGAAAGCCTGAAGATCCTCAACTACGGCTTCCAGTTCTTCGACACCCTGCGCCTGTACGACCGCGGGCAGGTGCTGGCCACGCCGGAGATCTACAAGGGCAAGGAATCCACCGTCAAGATCGGCGTCAAGGACGAAACGTACATCACCGTGCCCAAGGGCACGGGCGGCCGCATCAAGCCGGTGCTGGAACGCCAGGAACTGCTGCTGGCCCCGATCGCGGCCGGCCAGCAGGTCGGCACAGTCAAGCTGATGGACGGCGCCACCAAGGTGGCCGAATTCCCGGTGGTGGCGCTGGAAGACGTGCCCGAGGCAGGCTTCTTCGGCCGCCTGTGGGATACCATCCGCCTGTGGTTCAAGCGCAAGTAAGCTGGAGGGCCTTGAAATGAGCAACGACAATTCCGACCAGGGCAAGCCGGGCAACGTCCCGCCGCGCGAGTCGCTGATCGAGTATCCCAGCCATTTCCCCATCAAGGTGATGGGAAGCATGCAGGATGGCTTCGCCGAAGCCATCGTGACGCTGGTGCAGGGCTTCGATCCCGACTTCCACGCCGGCAAGATGGAAATGCGTCCCTCGAGCAAGGGCAACTACCTCGGCCTGACCGTCACGGTATGGGTCACCAGCCGCGAACAGCTCGACGACCTGTACCGCGCGCTGACTTCCCACCCGATGGTGAAGGTGGTGCTGTAAGCGGTTGGACGGTGTAGCGGCCGGCCAGCTTGCCGCAATCCTCCCGCCATGCACTGCGTGGCGCCCCTCTCCCCCTGAGGGGTGAGGGGGTAACAACAATCAGGCACTTCGGACCGGGTTGGCCTATCCGCCCGGCTTCGTCTGGCGCCAAAAACAACAAACCATGAACACCATCACCCTCAAGCCCGGCAAGGAAAAATCCCTGCTGCGCCGCCACCCCTGGGTCTATGCGACCGGCGTGGACACCATCGAAGGCCGTTGTGAATCCGGCAGCACCGTGATCGTGCGCGCCGCCGACGGCCGCTTCCTGGCGCGCGGGGCCTACAGCCCCAGCTCCCAGATTCGCGTGCGGGTGTGGAGCTTCGACGAAAGCGAGCCGGTCGATCACGCCATGTTCAAGCGGCGCGTCTCCGCCGCCGTCGCCCATCGCAAGCAGTGGGTCAGGGACAGCGACGCGGTGCGCCTGGTGTTCGGTGAGGCCGACCGCCTGCCTGGACTGATCGTCGACTACTACGGCAGCGGCGCGAACGGCCAGCTGGTGTGCCAGTTCAACGCCGCCGGGGTCGAAGCCTGGAAGGACGCGCTGGTGCAGGCGCTGGTCAAGGAAACCGGCTGCCCCAACGTGTACGAGCGCTCCGACGCCGCCGTGCGCGAACGCGAAGGCCTGCCGCTGGTGACAGGTGTGCTGGCTGGCGCCGAACCCGATCCTGAACTCAGCGTGACCGAACACGGCGTGCGCTACTACGTGGACGTGCGCAGCGGCCACAAGACCGGCTTCTATGTCGACCAGCGCGACAACCGCAAGCTGGTGGGCGACCTCGCCAACGGCCGCGAGGTACTCAACTGCTTCTGCTACACCGGCGGCTTCTCGCTGGCGGCGCTGCGTGGCGGCGCCACCGCGGTGACCTCGATCGACTCCTCCGGCGAAGCACTCAAGACCGCCGCTGGCAACGTCACCCTGAATGGCTTCGACCCCGAGCGCGCGACCTGGCTCGATGCCGATGTATTCAAGTCGCTGCGCCAGTTCCGCGCCGAAGGCCGCCAGTTCGACCTGGTGGTGCTGGACCCGCCCAAGTTCGCGCCCTCCGCCCAGCACATCGACCGCGCCGCACGCGCCTACAAGGAAATCAACCTGGTCGGCCTGCAGTTGCTGCGTCCGGGCGGCCTGCTGTTCACCTATTCGTGCTCGGGTGCGATCAGCATGGAGCTGTTCCAGAAGATCGTGGCTGGCGCGGCTACCGACGCCCGTGCCGACGCGCGCATCCTGCGCCGCCTCTCGGCCGGCACCGATCACCCGATGCTGGCCGCCTTCCCCGAAGGCGAGTATCTCAAGGGCCTCCTGCTGGAAAAGATCTGAAATCCGGCCGCCTCGGCCAAGGACGAACGGCGCCCGAGTGCGCCGTTTTTCATCGGCAGGCCAGGCGCGCGCAACGGTCATCCCGACTTCACGCGAGCGTCTTTGGTTCGTCACAAACGCCATCTATAGTCCGGTGTGCGGACGCGGCATTGGCAGGTGCCCTTCCGCCTCTTCCTATCAGTCTTCGTGGTAGTTGGCCCCGCGGCGTAGCGGGGTTTTTTTTGCTCCCGCCGTTTGTCGGCGACGAAGCGATGAGCCGTCAACGGAAGGACATCACAGGGCACGCCATGTGCATCCGCCAAGTGGCTGCGTCCAGTGCCGCCATGGCCAGGCCGCCCGGCTTCGCCAATGCCGCCGGTCGTCTATGGTGAAGAGAGAGCGATCGCCCCGGCGTAGATTGCCCCTTCTAACGCCCGCAAGCCGAAACTCCCTATAATCGAACGATCGTTCATATCCAGGGCGCCACCGGCGCCCGTACGTGGTCCAGGAGACGCCATGCCCGCCGCCAAACAACTGCCCCAGGTCCTGCAAAACCTGGCGCTGCCCGTGATTTCCTCGCCGATGTTCATCGTCAGCTACCCCGAGCTGGTGCTGGCGCAGTGCAAGGCCGGCATCGTCGGTTCCTTCCCCGCGCTGAACGCGCGCCCGGCCGAGATGCTGGGCGAGTGGCTCACGCAGATGGAAGAAGAACTCGCCAGCTTCCGCGCCGCCAATCCGGACAAGCCGGTGGGACCCATCGCGGTCAACCAGATCGTGCACGTCTCGAACGCGCGGCTGGAGCACGACATCAAGGTGTGCGTGGACCACAAGGTGCCGATCTTCATCACCTCGCTGCGCGCGCCGCCCAAGGAGATGATCGACGCGGTGCACAGTTATGGCGGCATCGTGCTGCACGACGTCATCAGCATCCGCCACGCCGAGAAGGCGATCGAGGCCGGCGTGGACGGCCTGATCCTGGTAGCGGCCGGCGCCGGCGGGCATGCCGGCACGCTGTCGCCGTTCGCGCTGGTGGGCGAAGTGCGCAAGATCTTCGACGGCGTGATCGCGCTGTCGGGCTCGATCGCCAACGGCGAATCCGTGCTGGCCGCGCAGGCCATGGGGGCGGACTTCGCCTATGTGGGCACCCGTTTCATCGCCTCGCAGGAAGCCCACGCCAGCGAGACCTACAAGCAGTCGATCACCACCTCCGCCGCGGCCGACATCATCTACACCAACCTGTTCACCGGCGTGCACGGCAACTACATCCGCGAGAGCATCGAGGCGTCGGGGCTGGATCCCGAGAACCTGCCCGTGGCCGACAAGACCAAGATGGACTTCTCCAGCGGCGCCTCCAAGGCCAAGGCATGGAAGGACGTGTGGGGTGCCGGCCAGGGCGTGGGCCAGATCCACGACATCCCCACCGCCGGCGAAATCGTGGCGCGCATGAAGGCCGAGTACAACGAGGCCCGCGCCCGCCTGGGACTGGCGGTCTGAGCGCAATGCCCCCGCCCGGCACCGCCGCAGCCGGCATGACCCTCGGCCGCAGGCAGCGGGCGCTGCGCGCGATATGGGTGGTGCTTGGCATGCTCAGCCTGCTGCTGGGCATTGCCGGCATCTTCCTGCCGGTGCTGCCGACCACGCCGTTCGTGCTGCTGGCCGCCGCCTGCTTCGCGCGCGGCTCGGAGCGCTTTCACGCACGGCTGCTGGCGCATCCGCGCTTCGGCCCGCTGGTGCATGACTGGCAGGTGCACCGCAGCGTGCCGCTGCGTGCCAAGTGCCTGGCCATCGGGATGATGTGGCCGTCGATGGGCATCACCGCGTGGCTGATGCGCGAGCGCCCGCTGGCGTCGCTGGCGCTGGTTGCCACCGCGGCGGCCGTCAGCGCGTGGCTGCTATGGCTGCCGACGCGCCCACCGGGCGGCCATGCTGCGCCGCCCGAACAAACTGGCGATCGCGCTCAGTCGTAGCTGCGCGCGTCCTCGATCACCTTGCCATCCTGCGGCAGCGAACCCGCTGCCACGAAGCGCACTTCGCCACGCAGGCGCATGACTTCGCGCAGCGATTCGCCGATGGCCTGGCCCAGGCTCGCATCCTCGCGGGTGGCATCGCAATGCAGGGTCATCACGTCGGCGCCAACGCTGCCCGTCACCACCAGGCGCGCGGCGCGCACCTCGGGATGGCGCCGCACCACCTCGCCCACCTGGCCGGGATGCACGAACATGCCCTTGACCTTGGTAGTCTGGTCGGCGCGTCCAAGCCAGCCCTTCAGGCGCAGGTTGGTTCGCCCGCACGGGCTGGCGCGCTCGCCCGAACCGGCCACGAACGCCGACAGGTCGCCCGTGCCAAAGCGGATCAGCGGATAGTCGCCGTTGCCGAGCACGGTCACCACCACCTCGCCGGTCTCGCCCTCCGGCATCGGCTGCGTGCCACCCGGCTCGACGATCTCGACCAGCACGTTCTCGTCCACCACCCAGCCATCGCCGCCCTGAGTCTCATAGGCAATCAGGCCCACATCGGCGCTGCCATACATCTGCTGCACCCGGATGCCGCGCTCGCCGAACCACGCGCGCAGCGAGGGCGGCAGCGCCTCGCCGGACACCAGCGCCTTGCCCAGGCTGCGGCAAGGCAGGCCGAGTTCGTCGCCTTTCTCCAGCAGCAGCCTGAGAAACGATGGTGTGCCCGCGTAGGCCGCCGGCTGCAGGCTGGCCAGCGCCTGCACCTGTGATTCGGTCTGGCCCACGCCGGCGGGAAACACGCAGCAACCCAGGCGATGGGCACCGGTTTCCATCATCATGCCGGCTGGCGTGAAGTGATAGGAGAAGGTGTTGTAGACCAGATCGCCAGAACGGAAGCCCGCCGCGAACATGGCGCGCGCGATGCGCCACCAGTCGGCGTCGTGCCCGTCCGGCTCGTTGATCGGCCCCGGCGACTGGAAGATATGCCGCAAGCCCCCCAGCGGGGTCGCATTGAGCCCGCCCAGCGGCGGCATCGCCTTCTGCCGCGCCGTCAGCTCGGACTTGCGCGTCACCGGCAGTGCCGCCAGCGCCGCGCGGGAATCCAGCGCGAGCGGATCCACATCGCGCAAGACCTCGGCAAAATAGGGGGCATGCGCCTTGGCATGCGCGACCTGCCGCGACAAGGCCGCCAGCAAGGCCTGCGAGCGGACTTCAGGGGCACGGGTTTCGAGCGAATCGAAGTGTTCGGACATGGTGCGTAGTTCGCGTAGTAGTCGCGTGATGAACCGCGTGAGGCAGCGCTCACCGATCGGCGTTGTGTTTAAGACCGAGTGCCCTTCTCAGGCCAGCCAGCGCTTGCGGCGGCGATAGCTTTTCACGTCGCGGAAAGAACTCCGCCCGCCGCCCTCGCCGTCGTTCGCCGCCACGCCCAGGTAGAACTCCTTCACATCCTCATTGGTGCGCAACGCCTCGGCCGCGCCATCCATCACCACGCGGCCGTTCTCCAGGATGTAGCCGTAGTCGGCATAGCGCAGCGCCACCATGGTGTTCTGCTCGGCCAGCAGGAAACTGACCTTCTCGCGCTGGTTGAGGTCGCGCACGATCTCGAAGATCTCCTCGACGATCTGCGGCGCCAGGCCCATCGACGGCTCGTCGAGCAGGATCATGCTGGGCTTGGCCATCATGGCCCGGCCGATCGCGCACATCTGCTGCTCGCCGCCGGAGGTGTAGCCCGCCTGCGATTTGCGGCGCGTCTTCAGGCGGGGAAAGTACGCGTAGATGCGTTCCAGCGCATCGCGCGTCTCGCTGCGCGACAGGCCGCGCGTATAGGCGCCGGTCAGCAGGTTTTCTTCCAGCGTCAGGTGGGCAAAGCAATGCCTCCCTTCCATCACCTGGATGACGCCGCGCTTGACCAGCTCGTTGGGCGTGAGCCGGTCGACCCGGTTGCCGCGATATTCGATCGAGCCCTTGGTGACGTCGCCGCGCTCGGCATGCAGCAGGTTGGAGATGGCCTTGAGCGTGGTGGTCTTGCCCGCGCCGTTGGCGCCCAGCAGCGCCACGATCCGCCCTTCCGGCACGTCGAGCGAAACGCCCTTGAGCACCAGGATGACGTGGTCGTAGATGACTTCGATATTGTTGACGGACAACAGGCTCATGATGCGGCTCGGTTGGTGGTTCCTGGCTGGCTTCATCCCCGCTCCCCCGTGCGCGGGAGAGCGGAGTCAACAACAAACGCCTCGCGGCGCCCGCTCAAGACTTCATGCACGTAGGCGAAATGCCCTTCTCTTTCGCGAACTGCGCGGCACTCGCCTTGAACAGCGGATGGATCAGGTTCTTGTTGCCTTCGATCCAGTCCGACACCACCACCCACTTGGTGCCATCCCACTGCTGGATCTTCACCTTGCCCGAACCCTCGTGGTTGTCGCAGCTGGTCTTGATCTCCGGCAGCAGGCCGGTCGCGCCCAGTTGGGCAAGTCGCGCGTTGGTCAGGTTCAGGTTCTCGAAGGCCCAGCGCATGTCATCGCCGCTCATGACCTTGCCCTTGCCATACTTGGCCTGCGCCACGCGGATCGCTTCCACCGTCACCACCGCGGCGGACACGCCGCGGTTGTAGAGCACCGAGCCGACCTTGTTGCGGTCCTGCATATTGCCCTTGCCGGCGCCGTAGACCACCTTGTCGATATCGGCGATCACCGGCACGGCCTTGCCGGCCACGTTCCAGGTCGCGCTCATATAGCCCTTGGCTGCGTCACCGGCGGGCAAGGTGTCTTCCTCGGAGCCAGCCCACCAGGAGCCGACCATCTTGTCGCGTGCGAAGCCCACCTTCTGCGCGGCCTTGAGCGCGGTCTGGTTCATCACGCCCCAGCCCCAGAAGATCACGTAGTCGGGATTCTCCTGGCGGATCTTCAGCCACTGCGCGCCCTGCTCGTTGCCGGGGTGCGCCACCGGGATCTCGACGAGGTTGAACTTGCCGAGCTTGGCTTCGGCCTCCAGCGCCACGATCGGCTCCTTGCCATAGGCCGAGTCGTGATACAGGTAGACGATCTTCTTGCCCGCCAGCGAGCCGCCGCTCTTGGAGGCCAGGTACTTGACGATGGCCGAGACCTGCATCTGGTAGGTGGTGACCAGCGGGAAGGCATAGGGGAACACCGAGCCGTCGACCGCATCGGTACGGCCATAGCCCATCATGACCAGCGGCACCTTGTCGGCCGCGGTCTTGTCCACCAGCGCGTAGGAAATGCCGGTCGACATGGTGTGATACGCGGTGCCCTTGCTGGCGGCGCTCTTGCTCTTGAGCCGCTCATAGCACTCCACGCCCTTGGCGTTGTTGTACTCCGTCTCGCACTCTTCCCATGAGAGCTTGACGCCATTCACGCCGCCTTCCTTGAGGTTGACGTAGTTAAGGTAGTCGACGAAGCCGCCGTAGAAGGACTGTCCGTTGGCGCCATAAGGGCCGACGCGATAGCTGGGCAATGCGATGAACTGCTCGCCGCTTTGCGCCTGCACCGCCAGCGGCGCCAGCAGCGCCGCGGACGCTCCCACCGCCAGGGCAATGCGCTGCAGATTGCGAATCAGGATGGTCATGACTGTCTCCTTCACCTTGGCAGGTGTGTGTTTGTTATCGAATACCCGTTTGTTTGATCCGGCCTGGAAAACGTCAAAGCGTCAGTGCGTTGGTACTTAATGGGGGAATGGCCACAGCCGCAGCTTCTCCTTGGCGATCTGCCACAGCCGCGCGAGACCGTGCGGCTCCACGACCAGGAAGAAGATGATCAGCGCGCCGAACACCATCAACTGGATATGCGACACCGCGGCATTGGTAAAAGGCAGGTGCAGCAACGCGGCCAGCGGCGGCAGCGCGTTGTCCAGGAAGATCGGCAGCAACAGGATAAAGGCCGCGCCCAGGAAGGAGCCGAGGATGCTGCCCACGCCGCCGATGATGATCATGAACAGCACGCGGAAGGACAGGTCGAGCGAGAAGCCGTCGGGTTCGACCGAGCCCAGGTAGCAGAACGCATAGAGCGCGCCGGCCACGCCGCAGTAGAACGAGCTGACGGCGAAGGCCAGCAGCTTGGTGCGCATCAGCGGAATGCCGATCACCTCGGCCGCCACGTCCATGTCGCGCACCGACATCCATGCGCGCCCGGTGGACGAGCGCACCATGTTCTTGGCGGCGATGGCCAGCACCGTCACCAGCATCAGCACGAACAGATACTTCTTTACCGGGGTGTCGATGGCGATGCCGAACAGGTTCAGTTGCTGCGCGGTGATCACGCCGGAGGAACTGTTGTTGGAGAACCAGGGAAACTTGGTCAGCGCCCACACCACGAAGAACTGCGCGGCAAGCGTCGCGACAGCGAGGTAGAAGCCCTTGATGCGCAGCGACGGCAGCCCGAAGGCGACACCCACCAGCGCCGCCGACAATCCCGCGAGGATGAAGGTCAGCAGCACCGGCAGCCCTTCGATGCGCAACTGGAAGTTGTAGGCGGCATAGGCGCCCACGGCCATGAAGGCCGCCGTGCCGAGCGAGAGCTGTCCCGCGTAGCCGGTCAGGATATTCAGCCCGAGCGCGGCCAGCGCGAAGATCAGGAACGGGATCAGGATGGCCGAGAACCAGTATTCCGAACCGGTCAGGGGAATCGCGATGAAGGCCACCGCCATCAGCACCGCAAAGCCGATGCGGTCCTGGCGGATGGGGAAGATCTGGCTGTCGGCCAGGTAGCTGGTCTTGAACTGGCCGGATTCACGGTAGAACATGGGTTGTCTCCTGGGGCAAAGGCCGGTCAGACACGATCGATATGTTTCTCACCGAACAGCCCCTCGGGCCGCACCAGCAGGAACAACAGCGCAAACACGTACGGGAACCAGCCCTCGATGCCACCGAAGTTGCCCCCGAAGGCGGACTGAAAAACGGGCGGGATGTAGATCTCGGCGAGCTTCTCCGAGGCACCGATGATCAGGCCACCGACGATGGCGCCCGGCACCGAGGTAAAGCCGCCGAGGATCAGCACCGGCAGCGCCTTGAGCGCCGTCAGCGTCAGCGCGAACTGCACGCCATTGCGCGAGCCCCACAGCATGCCGGCCACCAGCGCGACGAAGCCCGCCACGCCCCACACGATGGCCCAGATATGCTGCAGCGGAATCCCCAGCGACAACGCGGCCTGGTGATCGTCAGCCACGGCGCGCAGCGCGCGGCCCACCTTGGTGTACTGGAAGAACAGGGCCAGCGTGCCCACCAGCAGGCCGGCGATGCCCGCCGCCGCCAGGTCGAACTTGGACACCACGATATTGAAGCGCGTCAGGATGGATTCGATCGGCTCGTCGACGATGCCAAGGTTGATCGGGCGGACTTCATTGCCGAACAGCAGCGGCCCCAGTCCTTCGAGGAAGAAGGACAGCCCGATGGTCGCCATGAACAGCGTGATCGGCGGCTGGTTGACCAGCTTGCGCAACACCAGGCGTTCGGTGCTGATGCCCACCACCACCATCACGCCAAACGCGCCGATCACCGCCGCCCACATCGGCAGGCCCTTGTCCATCAGCCCGACCACCGCCAGCGCGGCGAAGTAGACCATCGCGCCCTGCGCGAAATTGAATACGCCCGACGCCTTGTAGATCAGCACGAAGCCCAGCGCCACCAGCGAGTACATCAATCCCGACAACAGGCCGCCGATCAGGATTTCAAAGAAGAACGTCATGGTTATCCTTGTATCGTTCCGTGCGTTGCGTCTGTGTCAGTGACCGGCGCCGAGGTAGGCGCGGATCACGTCCGGGTTGGCCTTTACCGCCTCCGGCGTGCCGTCGCCGATCTTCTTGCCGTAGTCGAGCACCACCACGCGGTCGGAGATATCCATCACCACGCCCATATCGTGTTCGATCAGCACGATGGTGGTGCCGAACTGGTGGTTCACGTCCAGGATGAAGCGGCACATGTCCTGCTTCTCCTCCACGTTCATGCCTGCCATCGGCTCATCGAGCAGCAGCATGGAGGGCTCGGCCGCCAGCGCGCGCGCCAGCTCCACACGCTTTTGCAAACCGTAGGGCAGGCGTCCCACCGGCGTCTTGCGGATGGCCTGGATTTCAAGAAAGTCGATCACCTCTTCGACCTTCTGACGGTGGCGCATTTCCTCGTTGCGCGCGGGGCCCCACCACAGCGCATTGGCCAACAGGCCGCTGCGGAACCGGGTATTGCGCCCCGTCATGATGTTGTCGAGCACGGTCATGCCCTTGAACAGCGCGATGTTCTGGAAGGTGCGCGCGATGCCCTGACGGGCCGCGGCGGTGGGATGCATCTTGCGCCGTTCCTCGCCGCGGAACACGATGCGGCCCTGCTGCGGGTGATAGACCCCGTTGATCACATTGAGCATCGAGCTCTTGCCCGCGCCGTTGGGCCCGATGATGGCGCGGATCTCATGCTCGCGCACATCGAAGGAGATATCGGTCAGCGCCTTCACGCCACCGAAGGACAGCGAGATATGCTGCAGGTCGAGTATCACTTCGCCGGCCTGCCGCGCCTGCGCCTGCGCATGCTCGGCCTGCACACCGCCTTGCAGCTCCGCCGTGGCTCCCGCCACCGCGGACGCACCGCTCCACACCGGCTGGCCGTCGCCGCCGCGCTCTACGCCTTTCCATGCCATTTGCGTCATCCTCCCGCCCCTGCTCATGCCGCGCGTGCCGCGCCGGCGGAGGCCGGCGGGATGCGCTTCACGTCAACCAGCTTCAGCGTGGCCGATACACTGCCCTCGCGGCCATCCTCGAACTTCACGCGCGTCTCGATAAACTGCTCCGTCTTGCCGGCGTACAGCGCCTCGACCAGCACGCCGTACTTCTCGGCGATGAAGCCACGCCGCACCTTGCGGGTGCGCGTGAGCTCGTCATCGTCGGGATCCAGTTCCTTGTGCAGGATCAGGAAACGCGAGATCTGCGAGCCGGCCAGCATGGCATCGGTGGCGAGATCGGCATTCACCTGCTCGACGCACTCGGCGATCATGGCGATCACTTCCGGCTGCGCGGCAAGATCGATGTAGCCCGCGTACGCCAGGTGGCGCCGCTCGGCCCAGTTGCCGACCGCTTCGAAATCGATATTGATGAAAGCGCACACGCTGTCGCGGCCAGTGCCGAATGCCACCGCTTCCTTGATGTACTGGAAGAACTTGAGCTTGTTCTCGATGTACTTGGGCGCGAACATGGCGCCGTCCGACAACTTGCCCACATCCTTGGCGCGGTCGATGATCTTGAGATGGCCGTCGGCATCGATCACGCCCGCGTCGCCGGTCATGAAGTAACCATCGTCGTTGATCGCCTCACGGGTGGCATCGTCGCGCTTGTAGTAAGCCTTCAGCAGCCCCACGCCACGCACCAGCACCTCGCCGTTGTCGGCAATGCGGATCTCCATGCCCGGCGCGGCCGGCCCTACCGAATCGAACTTGACGTTGCCGTCCGGCTGCAGGCAGACATAGGCGCAGGTTTCAGTCTGGCCGTAGAACTGCTTGAGATTGACGCCGATCGAACGATAGAAGCGGAACAGGTCCGGCCCGATCGCTTCGCCCGCCGTGTAGCCCACGCGGATGCGGCTCATGCCCAGCACATTGCGCAGCGGCCCGAAGATCAGCGCTTCGCCCGCGGCGTAGCGCAGCCGGTCGGCCAGCGCCACCGGCTTCCCGTCGAGGATGTCGGTGCCGCAGCGGCGCGCCACGCCCATCGCCCAGTGGAACAGCTTGCGCTTGATCCAGCCCGCGTCTTCCATGCGGATCATCACCTGCGTGAGCAGGTTTTCATAGATGCGCGGCGGCGCGAAGTAATAGGTGGGACCGATCTCGCGCAGGTCGGTCATCACCGTCTCGCGCGATTCCGGGCAATTCACCGTAAAGCCCGCCGTCATGGCCTGCGCGTAGGAGAACAGGTTGTCGCCGACCCACGCCATCGGCAGGTAGGACAGCACATCGTCCTTCGCGGTCAGGCCGTCGAAAGCGCAGCCGTTGCGCGCCGAGCCGATCAGGCCGTGGTGCGAATGGCACACACCCTTGGGCTTGCCGGTGGTGCCGGAGGTATAGAGGATGATGGCGGTGTCGTCGGGCGCGCCCGCGGCAACGGCCTGATCAAACAGGCCCGGATTGGCGCGATCGAATTCACGGCCGATTTCCTGCACGCGCTGGTACGACATCAGCGCCGGATGATCGTAGTCGCGCAGCCCGCGCGGGTCTTCATAGATGATGTGCCGCACCTTGCGGCCCTGCGCGGCGAGTTGCTCCTCCACTTCGAGCAGCTTGTCCACCTGCTCCTGGTCCTCGACGATGGCAAAATCGATCTCGGCATCGTTGAGCACGTAGATCATCTCGCCCGCGATCGCGTCCTGGTACAGCGGCACGGGCACGCCACCCAGTGCCTGCGCCGCGCACATGGCCCAGTACAGGCGCGGCCGGTTGTCGCCGACCACCGCCAGGTTCATGCCGCGCGCAAAGCCCAGCGCGGCCAGTCCGCACGCCAGCGCACGAACCTCCTGCGCGGTCTGCGCCCAACTATAGGTTTGCCAGATTCCGAGATCCTTCTCGCGGTAAGCCGGGCTTTCCGGCCGCTGCTGCGCATGCGCAAGCAGCAGGCGCGGGAAGGTCGTCGCCGACGGTTCCTGCATCGCTGTCTCCTGTCCCTCCGAGGCGGGGATCCGCCACCGGTGTCAAGCCTGCTTCCGCTGGTTATACTTGGCCTGTTCTGCCCGGCGCGGATTCTGCCGCAGCGCAACAAGTCCTTCGTGCCTTGTCCTGGCGCGCACTCGCGGTTGGTGTGATCGTAAGATAGTGCATGCCATTTCCCCCGGTTGTCACGCCGATGACAATTCCGGGTTAATCCCTACGGGAAGGTTTTCCAGCTCATGCTCAACGATTTTGTCGACCGCTGCGTGTGGGCAGCCGACCTCAGTCCGGAACAACGCGACGTGGTCCGCCGCGCCATGTGCGTGCGCGAATATAGCCAGGGCGACTACGTCTGTCACAAGGGTGACAAGGCCGAGCACTGGCTGGGGGTGCTGGAAGGAATCGTCAAGATCACTACGGTGTCGCCTTCCGGCAAGTCGGTGACATTCACTGGTGTGCCTACCGGCGGCTGGTTCGGCGAAGGCGCCGTGCTCAAGGGCGAGATCCGCAAATACGATGTGATGGCGCTGCGGCGCTCGCGGATTGCTTTTCTTCCGCGCGAGACTTTTCAGTGGTTGCTGGATACCAGCCTGCCGTTCACGCGGTTCCTGCTGACGCAGTTCAACGAGCGGCTGGGTCAGTTCATTGCCGCCGTGGAATATGAACGGCTGCTCGATATCGATTCGCGGGTGGCGCGCGCGGTGTCGTCGCTGTTCAACGAGCACCTGTACCCTGGCCTGGGGACCACGTTGGAGATTTCGCAGGAAGAAATCGGCCTGCTGGCGGGCATATCGCGGCAGCGGGCCAACCAGGCGCTCAAGGTGCTGGAGCAGCAGGGACTGGTGAAGGTCGACTATGGCGTGATCGAGGTATTGGACCTGGAAGGGCTGCGGCAGTACGGCGAGTAGGACCGCCGCGCCCCTCGCGGCCACCTTGCGCCACGACCCGCTGCGGTTTGTCGCGCAATCAACGGAATACGCCGACCGCCTCCACCAGCCGGTTGGCCTGCTGTTTCAGGCTCTGTGCGGCGGCCGCGCTCTGCTCCACCAGCGCCGCGTTCTGCTGGGTGATGCGGTCGAGGTCGCCGATGGCATCGCCAACCTGGCTGATGCCCGCGCTCTGCTCGGACGTAGCCAGGCTGATCCCGGCGATCAGGTCGGAGACGCGCCTGACCTGGGCCACGATGTTGTCCATGGTCTGGCCGGCGTCGTTGACCAGTTGCGCCCCCGAGTCGACCTTTTCCACGCTGGCGCCGATCAGCGCCTTGATCTCCTTGGCCGCGCTGGCGCTGCGCTGGGCGAGCCCGCGCACCTCACCGGCCACCACCGCGAAACCCCTGCCCTGTTCCCCCGCCCGCGCGGCTTCCACCGCGGCATTCAGCGCAAGGATATTGGTCTGGAAGGCGATGCCGTCGATCACGCCGATGATGTCGGCGATCCGTTTCGAGCTACTGCTGATTTCCTCCATGGTCGCCACCACCTGCGACATCGCCTTGCCGCCCTTGGCCGCCTCGGTGCTGGCGGAGCCGGACAGCGCGTTTGCCTGGGCCGCGGTCTCGGCATTGCTCTTGACCGTGGCCGTCATCTGCGTCATCGACGACGCCGTATCCTGTACGTTGGATGCCGCCTGCTCGGTGCGCTGACTCAGGTCGCTGTTGCCCTGCGCGATCTCGCTGCTTGCGCCTTGCACGTTCAGCACCTGCTCGCTCACGTCGTCGATCAGCCAGCGGAACATCAGGCCAAGCTGGCTGATCGTGCGCAGGGTCATGCCGATCTCGTCCACGCGGTCCATATGCTCGACCTGCTGGCTTTCGCCTGACGCGACGCGCAAGGCCTGTGCCATGACCCGCTCCAGCGGCCGCGAGATCTGCGCCTCCAGCCAGCCGGAGACCAGCAGCAACATGGCGGCAACGATGCCGCTCAGGCCGGCCAGCGGCATCCCGCGCATGCCAAGCGCCGCCGCGCCAATGACCAAGGCCGGCAGCAAGGTCGCCAGGGCGCCGCGGATGCGCCAGCGCACCGGCATGGTCTTGAAGGCCGACGCCCACCGCTTCCAGCCGCCCTGAATGATCAGGCCCTTGTGGAAACGCCGCTGACCCGCACTGCCCTCGCGAAAGTCCTGGTAGAGCCGGGCGGCGGCGTCAATCTCCTCGCGCGATGGCCGCGTGCGCACCGACATGTACCCCACCGGCTTGCCGTTGCGCACCAGCGGCATGGCATTGGCGCGTACCCAGTAGTGGTCGCCGTCCTTGCGCCGGTTCTTTACCAGCGCCGTCCAGGGCTCGCCGCCCTTGAGCGTGGCCCACATGTCGGCGAACGCCTCGGCCGGCATATCCGGGTGCCGCACGATATTGTGGGGCTGACCCTGGATTTCCTCGCGCGTGAAGCCACTGACATCGACGAAGGCCGCGTTGGCATAGGCAATGCGACTGCTGGTGTCGGTGGTCGACATCAGCGTCGCATTCTCAGGCAGTTCGTATTCGCGCTGCGAGACGGGTTGGTTGTTGCGCATAAAGATTCCCCATCGGTTTTCCAAAGCACGCGACGCACAGGCAGTGCCACGACTGCGGCGGCGCGTAGTGCATTTCAGCGTTTACGGAAATGTCTATACAAAGCTTTAGCGATTAGGGACAAATTAAGACATTCACCCAGTTTCAGCTGGATCGAAATTGATTCCACTCAGTGTTAATTGGCTTTATCGCCGCCAAAGGCTTGACAATATTTTTTAATACGATCGTTCTATTTAACGCCTGTTGATACCGATTCTTGTTTGAAAATTCAAGCAGACAGCAAATCGTCAGGAACCGGAAGGGGCATGGTTCATTGATCACGACATGCTGGAGAACCGGCAGGCAGGGGCGTTCCGCAAACGAAAAAAAACTGGCGACGGATCGCTCCATTGCCAGTTTTCTTAGCTTCCCCCCGCCCCGTGGAAGGGGGGCTTTCCATCTCTTACTGCTTCAATATCACTTGCTGTAGACGTACACGCCGCGGCCCGTCTTGCGGCCGAGATAGCCCGCTGCCACCATTTCGCGCATCAGCATGGCCGGACGGTATTTCGGGTCGGCAAATTCGGTGTACAGCACCTCCATCACCGCCAGCATCGTATCCAGGCCGATCATGTCGGCCAGCGCCAGCGGGCCGATGGGGTGATTGCAGCCCAGCTTCATGCCTTCGTCGATCTCTTCCGGCGACGCCAGGCCTTCACCCAGCACGCAGAATGCTTCATTGATCATCGGGCAGAGAATCCGGTTCACCACAAAGCCCGGGTTGTTCTTCACGGTGATCGGGTACTTGCCCAGCGCCTTGGAGAGTTCTTCCACCAGCGCATGCGTGGCATCGCTGGTCTGCAGGCCGCGGATCAGTTCCACCAGCGCCATCATCGGCACCGGATTGAAGAAGTGCATGCCGATGAAGTTGCCCGGCCGGGTCGTGACCGCCGCCAGCTTGGTGATCGAGATCGACGAAGTATTGGACGCCACGATCACGTTGTCGCCGACAATGCTGTCGATCTGCTTGAGGATCTTGACCTTGAGGTCGAAGTTCTCGGTGGCGGCTTCGATCACGATGTCGGTGGCCTTGAGCGATTCATAGGCGGTCGAGCCCTTGATGCGCGCCAGTGCGGCTTCCTTGTCGGCTTCGCTGATCTTGTCCTTCTTGATCAGGCGGTCCAGGCTGCCCGCAACGGTGGCGATGCCCTTGTTCACCGCTGCGTCGCTGATGTCCACCATCACCACGTCCAGGCCCACTACGGCGCATGCTTGCGCGATGCCGTTACCCATGGTGCCGGCGCCTACGATGCCAACTGTCCTGATTCCCATCTTCTCTTCCTTGTTGCTGGTTGCTTGATGCAGATCCGGCCCGCCGCGGGTGCGGCGGGCCGGTGGTTCATAGGGTCAGGCGTCGCGCAGCGCGGCGATGATGCGATCGGCGTGCTGGCTGAGGATTTCCGGATCCTGCATGTCCGTGCCGTGGCCGCGCAGCGTGCGGTCGGCATAGCGGGGCACGATGTGGAAATGCACGTGCGGGACGGTCTGGCCCGCGGCGCTGCCGTTGAACTGGCCGATCGAGATGCCGTCCGGCCTGAAGGCGGCGCGCACCGCGCGGGCTACGCGCTTGGTGGTGCGGATGGCGGCTTCGGCGCCGGCGTCGGAGAGGTCGAAGATCTCCGCGGCCGGCTCCTTGGTCACCACCAATACGTGCCCGTCGGACTGGGGCATGATGTCCATGAAGGCAACGGTGTCGGCGTCTTCATACACCTTGTTGCAAGGCAATTCGCCACGCAGGATGCGGGCGAAGATATTGTTGGGATCGTACACGGTGCTCCTGATTGGTCTTGTCTTGATCTTGTCTTGATCTTGTCTTGGTATTGGCTTGGCCCTGGCGCTTGGCGGCCGCGCCATGGCCGCGTTATGGCGGCGTTATGGCGGCGTTATGGCCTTACGCAAACGTCAAGTTTAACGCAGGGGCCCCGCATGAAACAGCCCCTGGCCGACACATCACATATTGCGCCGGTACTGTCCTCCCACCTCGAACAGCGCATGGGTGATCTGCCCCAGCGAGCACACGCGCACCGCATCCATCAGCACCGCGAACACATTGTCGTTGTCGATCACGGCCTGGCGCAAACGCTGCAGCGTCGCAGGCGCCGCATCCGCATGGCGCGCATGGAAATCCGCCAGCCGCGCGAGTTGCCCCTGCTTCTCCTCCTCGCTGGAACGCGCCAGTTCGAGCGTCTGCGTGGCGGGCTCGCCGTTGGGATTGCGGAAGGTGTTGACGCCGATGATGGGCAGCGTGCCGTCATGCTTGCGCTGCTCGTAGTACAGCGACTCCTCCTGGATCTTGCCGCGCTGGTAGCCGGTCTCCATCGCCCCCAGCACGCCGCCGCGCTCGGCGATGCGCTCGAACTCCTGCATCACCGCCTCCTCCACCAGATCGGTCAGCTCGTCGATCAGGAAGCTGCCCTGGTTGGGGTTCTCGCATCTGGCCACGCCCCATTCGCGGTTGATGATGAGCTGGATAGCCAGCGCGCGGCGCACCGATTCGCCGGTGGGCGTGGTGATGGCTTCGTCGTAGGCGTTGGTGTGCAGCGAATTGCAGTTGTCGTAGATCGCGATCAACGCCTGCAGCGTGGTGCGGATATCGTTGAAGTCGATCTCCTGCGCATGCAGCGAGCGGCCGGACGTCTGGATGTGGTACTTGAGCTTCTGGCTGCGTTCGTTGGCGCCGTATTTGTCACGCATCGTCACGGCCCAGATACGGCGCGCCACGCGGCCCATCACGCTGTATTCCGGGTCCATGCCGTTGGAGAAGAAGAACGACAGGTTGGGCGCGAAATCGTCGATATGCATGCCGCGCGCGAGATACGCCTCCACATAGGTGAAGCCGTTGGACAACGTGAATGCCAGTTGCGAGATGGGGTTCGCGCCGGCCTCCGCGATGTGATAGCCGGAGATCGACACCGAGTAGAAATTGCGCACCTGGTGATGCACGAAGTAGGCCTGGATATCGCCCATCACCTTGAGCGAGAACTCGGTGGAGAAGATGCAGGTGTTCTGCCCCTGGTCTTCCTTGAGGATGTCGGCCTGCACCGTGCCGCGCACGTTCTGCAGCACCCACGCGCGGATCTTGGCCTCCTCGTCGCTGGTGGGATCGCGGCCGTTGTCGGCGCGGAACTTGTCGAGCTGCTGGTCAATGGCGGTGTTCATGAACATCGCCAGGATGGTGGGCGCGGGCCCGTTGATGGTCATCGACACGGAGGTCGACGGGCTGGTCAGGTCGAAGCCGTCGTACAGCACCTTCATGTCGTCGAGCGTGGCGATCGACACACCCGAATTGCCGACCTTGCCGTAGATATCCGGTCGCGTATGCGGATCCTCGCCGTACAGCGTGACCGAGTCGAAGGCGGTGGACAGGCGCTTGGCATCCATGCCCTCGGAGACCAGCTTGAAACGGCGGTTGGTGCGGAAGGCATCGCCCTCGCCCGCGAACATGCGGGTGGGATCTTCGTTCTCGCGCTTGAAGGCGAACACGCCGGCGGTATAGGGGAAGCTGCCGGGCACGTTCTCGCGCATCAGCCACCTGAGCACTTCGCCATCGTCCTCGAAGCGAGGCAGCACCACCTTGCGCACCGTAGTGCCGGACAAGGTGGTGGTGGTGAGCGTGGTGCGGATTTCCTTGTCGCGGATCTTCACCACGTACTCATCGCCGCTATAGGCCTTGCGCATCTCCGGCCACATCGCCAACAGCTTGCGCTCCTGCGCCCCCAGCGCGGCGTCGCGCTCCGCGGCGAGCGCCTGCAGCGCGTCGGCGGCATCGCCCGGCGTTGGCTCCGGCGCGGCCAGCAGCATGCGGCGCGCCTCGCGCAGTTGCTGGCGCTCGCGCGCCAGCCGGCTTTGCGCGTCCACGCGGCGGTGGTAAGCGCGCATGGTGTCGGCGATCTCCGCCAGGTAGCGGTTGCGCGCCGGCGGCACGATCACGTTCTGCCCGGTGGAGATGCGTCCGCTCAGCAGCGGCAGCACGCCAGCCGGCGCGCGCATGCCGCGCGCGCACAGCGCTTCGCGCAGGCCTTGGTAGAGCATGGTGACGCCGTCGTCGTTGAAGCGGGACGCCTGGGTGCCGTACACCGGCATCTCCTCGGGCTTTGCATGCCACTGCTCGCGGTTGCGCTGCACCTGCTTGGCCACGTCGCGCCACGCGTCGCGCGCGCCCTTGCGGTCGAACTTGTTGATGGCGACGAAGTCGGCGAAGTCCAGCATGTCGATCTTCTCGAGCTGGCTGGCGGCGCCGAACTCGGGCGTCATCACGTACAGCGACAGGTCCGCATGCGGCACGATGGCCGCATCGCCCTGGCCGATGCCCGAGGTCTCGACGATGATCAGGTCGAAGCCACTCGCCTTGCACGCTGCCAGCACATCCGGCAGCGCCTGCGAAATCTCGGAGCCGGCCTCGCGCGTGGCCAGCGAGCGCATGAAGATGTTCGGATGATTGATCGCATTCATGCGGATGCGGTCGCCCAGCAACGCGCCGCCGGATTTGCGGCGCGAGGGATCGATCGAGATCACCGCGATCGACAGCGCATCCTGCTGGTCCAGCCGGATGCGGCGGATCAGTTCATCGGTCAGCGAGGACTTGCCGGCGCCGCCGGTGCCGGTGATGCCCAGCACGGGCGTCTTGACCTTTGCCGCTTCGGTGCGCAGCGCATCGGCCAGCGACGGTTCCGCCTTGCCGTTTTCCAGCGCGGTGATCACTTGCGCGAGCGCACGGCGGTCGCCGCCCTTCACCGCGTCGAGCGTGGTCGGCGCATAACGCGCGAGGTCGATATCGCAGCGCTGCACCATGTCTGCGATCATGCCCGCCAGGCCCAGGCGCTGGCCGTCTTCCGGGCTGAAGATGCGCGCCACGCCATAGGCCTGCAGTTCGCGGATCTCGTCCGGCACGATCACGCCCCCGCCGCCGCCGAATAGCTGGATGTGCCCGCCGCCACGCTGGCGCAGCAGGTCGATCATGTACTTGAAGTACTCGACGTGCCCGCCCTGGTAGCTGGAAATGGCGATGCCCTGCACGTCTTCCTGCAGAGCCGCACTGACCACTTCCTGCACCGAGCGGTTATGCCCCAGGTGGATCACCTCGCAGCCCGAAGACTGCAGGATGCGCCGCATGATGTTGATGGAGGCATCGTGGCCGTCGAACAGCGAGGCCGCGGTGACGAAGCGCACTTTGTTGACGGGGCCTTTCGGTCCCTGCGCCTGATGGGAAACGCCGGGTTGGGCGCCCTTCTGCACATCGGAAAGATCGGTCATTTGTCTCCACCATGTTCGGTGTTCTGGCTGCTCGCTTGACGCCCATGTCTGCCGCTCTGGAGTCGGCTCGGATCCCGCATGCGAACGGTCTGGCTGGCGCCGGCCCGGCGGCTTGATTATATGACGTTTACGTTAACGGCAATCAAGCCAGGGACACCCTGCTTGCCGCGCGGCGCGGGCTGCCATGACGAACATCCTCGCACAGTTGGCGAGACGGTGTGATGGATTCTGAGGGAGAAAACGGGCGGGGCGGCGGCATCCGCGGCGCGCGCAAGCGGCCTCGGGCTCCGTGGGCGGGCCGGGAACCGGCGCGCCCGTTGCCGGCCGGCGCGGGGCCACGTGCCCGCGCGAGCCAGCCTGCATCACGTCAGAGACCCGGCTCCGGGCATTCGCCCGCGCCGTTGCCCCGGCGCTCGGCAAACCGGCGCTTCAGCGCGCCAGTCATCCCGCCCAGCCAGCGCCACCACAGGGGGGCGGCCGACTCGGCGAGCGTGAAGCGCGCGCCTTCGCTCTCGCCCGACAGCCATACCGTCGCGCCGGCCGGCAGTGCGTACACGGCGCCCGGCAGCAGCCAGATATCGGCGTGATGGCCCTCCAGTGTCAGCCACAGGCGCCCTTCCAGCACCTTGACGCTCTGCCCTTCGGGGGCGCGCCAGCACACCGGCCGGCCGGGTTCATCCAGTTCGAAGATCCGTAGTTCGCGCATTTCGCTACTCCTTTCTGCATTGCGGTGATGTCTCGTGCCGCCCGGCCTGGCCGGTGCCGGCCCCCTCCTCCGCATGCCTTCCATTATTCACAGCGGCTACTACAATCCCATGAACAGTTGCGAACAGTTTTCCATGCACTGTTCAGTAGTTTTTCCTGACACTTTGCAAGCGCGCCCGTCATGAAGCTGACCCTAGTCCCCGCCACCGGCGTGCCCCTGACCGACCAGATCGTCAACGAGGTCAAGACCTGGATCAGCACGCGCGAGGTGCGTCCCGGCGCCCGCCTGCCGTCGATCCGCCAACTGGCGGCGGAGCACGGCATCAGCCGATTCCCGGTGATCGAGGCCTATGACCGGCTGGTGTCGCAGGGCCTGCTCGACTCCCGCCACGGCTCGGGCTTCTTCGTCGCGGACAGCCCGCTGCTGGCGCGCGCCGCCAATGGCTGGTCGGACCCGAAGCTGGCCGAGGACCTGTCGGACCATATCCTGGAGCAGTTCAATCACCCCAGCGCCACCCTCAAGCTGGCGGGCGGCTTCGTACCCGAAACCTGGCGCGACCTGGACGGGCTGACGCAGGCGATCCGCCAGGTCTCGCGCACCGACGTCTGCAGCGTGATCCATTACGCCACGCCGATGGGCCTTCCGGAACTGCGCCAGCATGTGCTGACCCGCGTGCGGCAACTTGGCATCGCCGCCGAACTGCCGCAGGTACTGATCACCACCGGCGCCAGCCAGGCGCTGGACCTGGTGGTGCGCCGCCTGCTCAAGCCAGGCGATACGGTATTCGTGGAAGACCCCGGCTACTACAACCTGTTCGGCCTGCTGCGCCTGCACGGCGTGCGGCTGGTGGGCGTGCCGCAAACCCGCAATGGCCCGGACCCGGACGCCGCGGAGGCGTTGCTCCGCGAGCACAAGCCCAAGCTGTTCTTCACCAACAGCGTGCTGCAGAACCCGACCGGCTCGACCCTGGCGCCGCCGGTGGCATTCCGCCTGCTCGAACTGGCACGGCGGCATGGCTTCCGCTTTGTCGAGGACGATATCTTCTCGGACTTCCAGACCCACTTCACCGATCGCCTGGCCACGCTGGACCAGCTCGAACATGTGATCTATATCGGTGGCTTTTCCAAGACGGTGTCGGCCTCGCTGCGGATCGGCTACCTGGTCGCCGACAAGGCGCTGGTGAAGGAACTGGTGGACGTGAAGGTGCTGACCAGCGTGGCCGGCTCGCATTTCGCGGAAGCCGTCACCACGGCCTTGCTGGAGCGGGGCGCCTATCGCAAATACATGGAGCGGCTGCGCCTGCGGGTGCGGCAGGCGACCGCCGGCGCGGTGCGGCGCCTGGGCGAGTTTGGCTGGGAGGTGTTTTGCGAACCGGCGGGGGGCAATTTCCTATGGGCACGCGCACTCGGAATCGATGATTCACGCGAACTGGTGACGCTCGCGGAGCGGCACGGCGTGACGCTGGCGCCCGGCAATTACTTCCGGCCGGGCGGCGAAACCTCGGCCTGGATCCGCATCAACTCCGCGTTTGTCGAGGAGCCACGCGCGCTGGCGTTCCTGCGGGAGGCCGGCGCGCGCGAACTGTAACGGGGGCGGCGTCAGCCGCCGTGCAGCACCGCGTTGCGGCGCGCGTAGAGGAAGTAGATGGCCAGCCCGATCGCCAGCCAGCTGGTGAACGCGATCCAGGTCAGCGCCTGCAGGTGAGCCATCAGGAACAGGCAGAAGCCCACGGACAGCAGCGGCACCACCGGCACACCGGGGCAGCGGAAAGCGCGCGGCAGGTCCGGCCGGGTCTTGCGCAGCACCAGCACCGCCACCGAGATCAGCGTGAAGGCCGACAACGTGCCGATATTGATGAGCTCCGCCAGCACGTTGAGCGGCACGAACGCCGCGATAAACGCGAACACGATGCCCACCGTCCAGGTGGCGAAGAACGGCGTGGCATGCACGGGATGCACCTTCGACAAGCGCTCCGGCAGCAGGCCGTCGCGCGACATGGCGAAGATGATGCGTGTCTGGCCGAAGGTCATCACCAGGATCACCGTGGTCATGCCCAGGATGGCGCCAAGATCGACGAAGCCCGCCACCCAGTTCTGCCCGGCATACTGCAGCGCAAGCGAGACCGGGTGATCGATGCCGGCGAACTTGGCGAAGGGCACGATGCCCGTCATGATGGCCGCAACCGTCACGTACAGCACGGTGCACACGGCCAGCGAGCCGATGATGCCGATAGGCAGGTCGCGGCGCGGGTTGCGGACTTCCTCCGCGGCCGAGGTGACGGCGTCGAAGCCAATGAAGGCGAAGAACACCAGCGCCGCCGCATTGAAGATGCCGTCCAGCCCGAAGGGCGCGAACGGATGCCAGTTGGCCGGCTTGACGTGCCACACGCCCACTGCGATGAAGAGCAGCACCACCGCGATCTTGATGGCCACCATCACGTTGTTCAGGCGCGCCGACTCGCGCACGCCGTAGGACACGATCCAGGTGATCAGCAGCATGATCACGGCAGCGGGCAGGTTGAACAGCGTCTGCGCGCCCGGCACAGCACCGGGTGCGGCGGTGAGCATGACCGGCAGGTGAATGCCGAAGCCTGCCATCAGCGACTGGAAATAGCCCGACCACCCCACCGACACCGCCGAGGTCGCTAGCCCATACTCAAGCAGCAGGTCCCAGCCGATCATCCACGCCACGATCTCGCCGAGCGTGGCGTAGCTGTAGGTGTAGATGGAGCCGGAGACGGGGATCGCGGACGCGAACTCGGCATAGCAGAGCGCGGCAAACCCGCAGGCCAGTGCGGCGATCACGAAGGACACGGTCAGCGCCGGGCCGGCCGTGAGCGCGCCGGTGCCCGTCAGCACGAAGATGCCGGTGCCGATGATGGCGCCGATTCCCATCAGGATCAGGTCAACGGGACCGAGCACTTTTTTCAGGCCGTCGTCGCGGGCAGCGGCCAGCATGGCCTCGATGTTCTTGGTGCGGAACAGACTCATCGGCGGGTACTCCTGACGCGCTGGGCGGCTTTGAAAAGCGGCGTATTTTAGCGCGGTAGGGTGGGCGGATTCGTCACTTTCGGGGTGGTCGCTGTTTCTTTGGGCGGCGATGGCTATTGCACCCAACAGCCATACGACATCCCCCCTGCGGGGGGCTGCCGGTCACTCTTCTTTGCTTCGGCAAAGAAGACTAACGAGAAGAAAGCCGACCCTGCCGGGGGCAGAGCAATAAGGCTCTCGAATATCGGTGGTTTCGTCGTACGGCCCAGAGTGCCGGCGGGCATCTGCCGGTACCGGCTTGACTGACCACGAACCTGCCAGCTTCCGGGATTGACGGTGGGGCCCCCGGTAGCGGACATCACTTGCTTCAAGCCGTCTGTCGCTCGCGGAGTGACCGGCCACGAAGTTGCAGGCGCACCGGTTCCGTCGTGGGCGCGGTGGCACCGGATTGATATGCCCGAGACCTTGACCACCGCGCCCGCCCCACCACGAAACCATTGACTGGCGATGTGTCGTGATGGCCCGTGCCGGTAACGGCAGATTGCCGAATGGGCAAGGTTCCGCTACCGGGGGCCGTACTACGAATCCCGGAAGCTGGCAGCGTCGTGGCCCGTCAAACCGGTTCCGGCAGATGCCAGCAGAACTGTGGCCGTACGACGAAACCAGCACCCCTAGCGCCCGCGATTGCTCTGCCCCCGGCAGGGTCGGCTTTCTTCTCGTTAGTCTTCTTTGCCAAAGCAAAGAAGACTAACCGGCAGCCCCCCGCAGGGGGGATGTCGTATGGCTGTTGGGTACAAGAGCCAACACCGCTCAAAGAAACACCGACCAACCCCGCAAAAAAACGTGACCCCCACCATCATCCAGCCAAAACCAAAACCCTCACTTAGCCACCGGCATCGTAAATTCCGCACCCTTGCCGATGCTGTCCGGCCAGCGCTGCATGATGCTCTTGTACCGCGTATAGAAGCGAATGCCTTCTTCACCGTAAGCATGGTGATCGCCGAACAGCGAACGCTTCCACCCGCCAAAGGAGTGCCATGCCATCGGCACCGGAATCGGCACGTTGATGCCGACCATGCCAACCTGGATCTGGCGCGAGAAAGCGCGCGCCACGCCGCCGTCGCTCGTGTAGCACGACACGCCATTGCCATACTCGTGCGCGTTGATCAGGTCCACCGCCTGGGCAAAGTCATGCACCCGCACCACCGACAACACCGGCCCGAAGATCTCTTCCTTGTAGATCGTCATGTCCGGCGTGACATTGTCGAACAGCGTGCCGCCGACATAGAAGCCATCTTCATGCCCTTCGACCTTGTGGCCGCGGCCATCGGTCACCAGCTTCGCACCTTCTTCCACGCCCTTGGCGATATAGCCTTCCACCTTGGCCTTGTGCGCGGCGGTCACCAGCGGACCCATCTCGGCATCGGCTTCCATGCCGTTGCGGATCTTCAGCGACTGCGCGCGTTCGGCCAGGCGCGGGACCAGCTTGTCGGCGACGTCGCCCACCGCCACGGCTACGGAGATCGCCATGCAGCGTTCGCCCGCCGAGCCATAGGCCGCGCCGATCAGCGCGTCCACCGCCTGGTCGAGGTCGGCGTCGGGCATCACCACCAGGTGGTTCTTGGCGCCGCCCAGGGCCTGCACGCGCTTGCCGTGCTTCGTGCCCTCGGTATAGATGTACTCGGCAATCGGGGTCGAGCCGACAAAGGACAGCGCCTGCACATCCTTGTGCGCCAGCAGCGCGTCGACGGCTTCCTTGCCGCCCTGCACCACGTTGAACACGCCGTCCGGCAGGCCGGCCTGCTTGAGCAGGTCGGCGATCAGCAGCGAGGGCGAGGGATCGCGCTCGGACGGCTTGAGCACGAAGGTGTTGCCGCAGGCCAGCGCCACCGGGAACATCCACATCGGCACCATCACGGGGAAGTTGAACGGCGTGATGCCGGCCACCACGCCCAGCGGCTGGCGCAGGTTCCAGTTGTCGATGCCGCCGCCGATGTTGTCGGTGAAGTCGGTCTTGAGCAGGTTGGGAATGCCGCAGGCGAATTCCACCACCTCGATGCCGCGGGTGACTTCGCCCTTGGCGTCCGAGAACACCTTGCCGTGCTCGCGCGTGATCAGCGCGGCGAGGTCGTCATGGTGGCGGTCGAGCAGCTCCTTGAACTTGAACAGGATGCGGGCGCGCTTGAGCGGCGCGGTCTCGGACCAGGCCGGGAAGGCCGCGTGCGCGGCGGCTACCGCGGCATCCACGTCCTGCGCGGAGCCTAGCGCCACGCGCCCGGCCACCGCGCCGGTGGCGGGGTTGAATACGTCGGCATAACGGTCCGACGAGGCGGCGCGCACGGTGCCGCCGATGTAATGCGCGATGTCGGCGATCTGCCGGTTTTCTGCGATGTTCACGTCAGTGTTCCTTGTGTTGTTCCTGCCATGCGTGCGTACTTACTGCACGTCTTGCAGGACCTTCTTCACGGTGTCGAACATTTCGCCGATCTGCTCTTCCGTGATGATCAACGGCGGCGAGAAGGCGAGGATATCGCCGGTGTAGCGCACCAGCACGCCGCGTTCCAGGCATTTGAGGAAGGCCTCGTAGCCGCGCGCGCCGGGCTGGCCGGGACGCGGCTCCAGTTCGATGCCGGCCACCATGCCGAGGTTGCGGATGTCCTTCACGTGGGGGGCGCCGCGCACAGCGTGCACAGCGGCTTCAAATTTGGGCGCCAGTTCGGCGGCACGGCCGAACAGGTTCTCGTTCTTGTAGATATCCAGCGTGGCGATGGCCGCGGCCGCTGCCAGCGGATGGCCGGAATAGGTGTAGCCGTGCAGGAACTCGATCGCGCCCGGCGCGGCGGAGTTGACCACGGTGTCGTGCACTTCGCGCCTGACCGCCACCGCGCCCATCGGCACGGCCGCATTGTTGATGGCCTTGGCCATCGTGATCAGGTCCGGCGTGACCTTGAAGCGCTCGGCGGCGGTGGCCGCGCCCAGGCGGCCGAAGGCGGTGATGACTTCGTCGAAGATCAGCAGGATGCCGTGCTTGCTGGTGATCTCGCGCAGCTTTTCGAGATAGCCCACCGGCGGCACCAGCACGCCGGCCGAACCGGCCAGCGGCTCGACGATCACGGCAGCCACGTTCGACGGATCGTGCAAGGCCAGGATGCGCTCCAGGTCCTCGGCCAGGTGCCCGCCCCATTGCGGCTGGCCCTTGGAGTAGGCAGCCTCGGCAATATTGAGCGTGGCCGGCAGGTGGTCCGTGCCAGGCATCAGGTTGGCCGAGAAGACCTTGCGGTTGCCGCCGATGCCGCCCACCGCCATGCCGCCGAAGCCCACGCCGTGATAGCCGCGCTCGCGGCCGATAAAGCGGGTGCGCTGGCCTTCGCCGCGCGCGCGATGGTACGCCAGCGCGATCTTCAGCGCGGTGTCGACCGATTCCGAACCCGAGTTGGTGAAGAAGATGCGGTCCAGCCCGGACGGCATGATGGCGGCCAGCTTGGTGGCGGCCTCGAATGTCAGCGGGTGGCTCATCTGGAATGGCGGCGCATAGTCCAGGGTCTGCACCTGGCGCGCGACCGCTTCCGAGATCTCCTTGCGGCAGTGGCCGGCGGCCACGCACCACAGGCCGGCGCAACCGTCGAGGATCTGGCGGCCGTCATGCGAGGTGTAGTACATGCCGCTGGCCGAGGCGAGCAGGCGCGGCGCCGCCTTGTACTGGCGGTTGGCGGTAAACGGCATCCACAGGGCATCGAGATCGGGGATCACGGTCTTGGCGGCATCCATACGTCCTCCTCAGGGCATTGGCTCGGGCGGCGGCGGTTGCGCCGCACCGGGGTTGTCGAGTGATTCTGGCGAATGCGGCCACTGTAGCGGCCCGGCCCGGCTTAAAGAATATACGGTCGGCAAAACATCACCTGACCGTACAGTTAAGACTATGACAACTGTACAGAATTCAAAAGGCGCGCTACATGCCGGCTTGCCGCCATGCCCGGCCCTGGCGCGCCCCGCGGCGCGCAATCCCGCCCCGGAAGCCATGTTCGCGCTGCGGTGCCGCAATGCCGCGCGGGACGAAGACGCTTCCCATCGCACCACTACGGCCACTAAACTGTACAGGTTGATTCTGACATATGACGCATGCTAAACCTTGAACTGGTCCGCAGCCGGCGCAGCGGGGACACCCTGACCGAACAGATCGTGGCCGGCATCGCCAGCCTGATCGACCGGCGCGTGCTGCGCGCCGGCGTGGCGCTGCCCTCGGTGCGGCGGTTCGCCCAGCAACACGGCGTCAGCACCTTCACCGTGGCCGAGGCCTACGGCCGCCTGACCGCGCTGGGCTACCTCGGCGCGCGCGCGGGTTCCGGCTATACGGTGGCGCACCGCCACGCGCCGGCCGGCCAGGCGCCAGCGGCGCGCTGGGAGGCACCGGGGCTGAATGCCGCCTGGCTGTTGTCGGACGTCTTCGCCGACCATTCGGTGCCCATCAAGGCGGGCGCGGGCTGGCTGCCCGGCGACTGGCTCAACGAGGAGGGACTGCACCAGGCCATGCGCGCCGCGGCGCGGGTGCCCGCGGCGCAGGTCTCGGGCTATGGCCATCCTTACGGCTTTGGCGCGCTGCGCGAGCATATCGCCGCCGGCCTCAGCCAGTACGGCATGCCAGTCCAGGCCCAGCAGGTAGTGCTGACCCAGGGCGCCACGCAGGCGCTGGACCTGGTGGTGCGCACCTTGCTGCGGCCGGGCGACACGGTGCTGGTGGAAGACCCGTGCTACTGCAACCTGCTGCAGATCCTGCGCCTGGCCGGGCTGCAGGTGATCGGCGTGCGCCGCACCGCCAGCGGGCTGGACACCGACGCGCTCGACCACGCCATCAGGAGCCATGCACCGCGTGCCCTGTTCGTCAACACCGTGCTGCAGAATCCCACCGGCGGCACGCTTACCAGCATGAACGCGCACCGCGTGCTGCAACTGGCCGAGCAATACCGGCTGCTGGTCGTGGAGGACGATATCTACCGCGAACTGGCGCCCGCCGGCTCGCCCATGCTGGCGGCCATGGACGGCCTCTCGCACGTGATCTACATCAACGGTTTTTCCAAGACCATCACGCCGTCGCTGCGGGTGGGCTACCTGGCAGCCAGCCCCGATCTGGCCAAGGCGCTGGCCCGCACCAAGATGGCGGTGGGGCTGACGTCATCGGAAGTGACGGAACGGCTCGTGTATTCGGTGCTGACCAGCGGCCACTACGGCCGCCACGTGGCGGCGCTGGCCGAACGGCTGCGCGCCCAGCAGGACCGGATCACGGAGAAGATGGAAGCGCACGGGCTGGAAGTGCTGCTGCGCCCGGAAGGCGGCATGTTTGCCTGGGCACGGATGCGCCCGCGAGACGGGAACGAGCAGGCCGCCCTGTCAGGCAACCGGCTGGCAACGCTGGCACTGGAGCACGGCATCTGGCTGGCACCGGGCTCCTACTTCGAGCCGGAAGAAGGCGACTCGCCCTGGATACGGTTCAATGTCGCGACCACCGACGCGCCCGCGCTATGGCGCTTTTTCGACACGCTGCGCGGCGCGGATAGCCGGGGGGCGGAGACCGGACTTCCCGAGCCGGCCTCGCGCGCCGCGCGCAATCCGCGTGCCGGCATGGTCAAGCTGGCCTGAGCGCCGGCCCGGGCCAGCCGCCGTTGCCGGTTCAGAAGCGATAACGCATGTAACCCGTGTAAAAACCGCTACCCGGATTGGGCTGCTTGATACCGGCATTGGAGACATGCTGGTAGCGGAAGCCGGCTTCGTAAGCAGTCTTGGGGCCGAATGCCATGCCTACGCCGATCATGTCGGAGAACTGGAACAGGCTGCCGGAGCGGTGCTCGTCGGAGGTGGCCTTGTGGCTCATCATGCGCACGCCTACCGAAGCTTCCAGGAAGGGGACCAGCGAGCCGCCGCGCTTTTCCAGGCGAAAGATCGGCGAAAAACCGAACTCGGTCACATTCTGGGCATTGGTGCCGCTGCGGGCATTCCATTCGGCCAGTTCGGCCTCCCACTGCAGCTTGACCAGCCAGCCCTGCGGGTTGCCCCAGGCAAAGCCTGAATCCCAGTTGACGCCGATTTCGTACTTGTTGATGTTGTGGCCAGGATCGCGGCCGAAGGCCACGTGCACCCCGGGATCGGCATGCGCCAGCGCGCTGGTACCAAGGGCAGCCACGGCGCCAAGCGCCTTGATATGCGTTACAAGCCGGTGGGCAAGGCCGGCGTTCTTCTTATCTCTGGTCATGTACATGGTGGGTGGTGAATACCGCGAAGAATGGCAAGTCCTAGCGAAAACCTTGCCACCTCCCAGCGGCAAGGCCGACCACCCGTACTCAGGACCAGAGGCGTTCCACCACCCAGCTCGCGGTCACGCAGATCGCGAGCCAGGCGCTCATGCATCCGGCAATAAATCGGTAAGTCATGTCAATTTCCGCAACAAACGCCTGGGGACAAGCGAATAATTCCGGAATTATACATCCATCCATGAATGTATGTTGAGGGCTGACGCGGATTCGGCTAGGACCTGACTTAATGGTCAGGGATTATGCGCCTCCGGGCGGCGTAATGCTTGCGGTACCAAAGCCCTGTTGCCGCGCCGCGTCAACCCTCCTGGCCTGTGGTGCCCGGCGGCACCCGCCTCTCACCCCACCGTTGCGTATTCCAGCGTCTTTGGCGTCTTCACGATCACCTCGGGGCGTTCGCCCACCACCACCGTATCGTCCAGCCGGAAGCCCCCCAATCCGTAGACATAGATGCCGGGCTCGGCCGAGTACACCTCGCCCGGCAACAGCGCCCGCGTATTGAAGGCCATGTCTTCCGGGTACTCGTGCAGCATCAGGCCGACCGCGTGGCCTGTGCGGTGAAAGATGTACTCGCCCAGGCCCGCGCGCTCGATCACGGCCTGTGCCGCAGCGTCCATATCGCAGACGCGGCGTCCGGTCACCGCGGCCGCTACCGCGGCATCGGTGGCTTCGGCGGCGACCTCGTAGCAATGTGCCTGGCGCGCATCCGGCCTGCCGCAGAACCAGGTGCGTTCGTTCTCGACGTAGTAGCCATTCAGGCGCGGCAGGATCAGGTTGACGATAGTGTCGCCGGCCGCGATGCGCGCCCCGCACGCGGCGCCGTCGCCATGCGGCGACGCCGAGGCGGGCCCCGTCAGTGTCCAGCACTTGAGAATGTCGAAATCCTCGCCGGGGAAACGGCGCGCCGCTTCCTCCACCATCAGCGCCGACATGGCGTGGTCCAGCTCCTGCACCAGCCGGCCTGCGCGGATATTCTCGCGATAGCGGTCCTGCACCCAGTCGGTCAGCGCCCCCAGTTCACGCATCACCTGCAGTTCCTCGGCATGCTTGACCCAGCGCATGCCGCGCATCTCGGCCAGGGCCGGGCGCAAAGTAAGCTCGGGCAGGTAGCGCTGCGCCGCCGCCAGGATCGGGTGCGCCACATCGACGGCAATGCGCGAACCGCCCAGCCCGTGCGCGGCCAGCAGCGACGCCACCACCTCGGGCAACTGTGGCGCCAGCGCCAGCCGCCGCGCGACGCGCGGATGCTCGGCATAGTAGGTCACATCGCGCAGCCAGACCTTCTCCTTTTCCGCGCACAAGCGCATATGGTTGGTGGATAGCTCGTTCATCACCGCGAAGGGCTCGCCATTGCGCGGCACGAACACAAATACGGGGCGTTCCCACGGCCAGACATCAAGCTGGAAATTGGTGGCGAACTGGAAGAAGTCCGGGGTGGCGAATACCAGCGCGTCAACGCGGAGGCGGTCCATCAGCGCGTGCATCATGGACAGTCGGTAGTCGCGCACGGCGGTCGTGATCTGGGGCATGTCTTGTCTCCTTGAAAGTCGGTGCGGTAAAGCCAGGCGTGGTGCGGATGCGTGGTGCGGATCAAAGGGCGATGCCGAGCTTGCGGATCAGCGGGCCCCAGGCCTGCGCGTCGCGCTGCATATAGCGCTGCACTTCGTCAGGCGGGCCCTTGATCGGCTCCAGGAACTGGTTGGCCAGCTTGTCCTTGAACGCGGGCTCGTCCATGGCCGCATCGATGTCGGCATTGATCTTGCGCACCAGCGGCGCCGGCGTGCCGGACCTGGCGACGATGGCGTACCAGCCCGGCACCGCCACGTCGTAGCCAAGCTCCTTGAATGTGGGCACATCGGGCAGCGCCGCCAGGCGCCGCTCGCCGGTCACCGCCAGCGGCACCAGCTTCTTGCCGGTGATATAGGGCTGCACGCCCGCCAGCACGTTCATCATCGCCGGGGTCTCGCCCGACATCAGGCTGGTCGATCCGCCGGCGCCGTTGAACGGCACATGCTGCAGCTTGATGCCGGCGCGCTCGGCCACCAGTTCCATGGCCAGATGCGTGGAATTGCCGATGCCACCGGAGGCATAGCTGATGCCGCCCGGCCGCGCCTTGGCCAGCCGCACGAACTCCGCGAAGCTGGTGGCATGCATGGCCGGCGCCACCACCAGCACGAAGGGCGAGTTCGCCAGCATCGCCACGCCGGCCAGGTCGCGCTGCGGCACATAGGGCAGCGAGGGATACAGGAAGGGATTGAAAGCCAGGTTGGAAACGCCGGCGAAAAACAGCGTGTAGCCGTCGGCCGGTTGTTGCAGCACGTAGTTGATCGCCAGTACGCCATTGGCGCCTGGCCTGTTTTCCACCACCACGCTGCGCCCCCAGCGCTTGCCAAGCGCTTCAGCCAATGCGCGCGCAAGCACATCGTTGCCGGTTCCGCCGGCCTGCGGCACCACGAGCCGCACGGGGCGCTGCGGCCACGCCTCCGCCCAGCCGGCGGCGCCGTATGACATTCCCGCCACGGCTAGCGCGGCGCCCACTATCAGCGTTCGTCTCTTCACATCGTTCTCCTCTCGAATCCCCTGGACGCGCCTCATGACGGACCCATCCGGTTTACTGTACCATGTGGTACACGCAAAAGAAAACAGGACCGGCACAGGGCCTGCCATCGCGGCAAGAGCCGGTGAGAAAGCTTGAAGGGGAAGCGGAGACGCATTGCCGCGGCAGCGGCAACAACTGCTGCGCGGCGCCGTGATGGCGCCGCGTCGGGATCAGGCTTCGTGGCCGGGCTTTGCGCCCGCCGCCCTGGGCGCGTTCTGCATGCGCGCGAAATACTTCAGCGCGGCGGTGGTGCCCTTGCGATCGCCCGTGGTGACGAGATCCAGCAGCAGCCCGCGCATCGTGGCCACCTCGACTCGGGCACGCAGCTTCGCCTCGCTGGTGCTCAACCCGAGCTGCTTGTGAAAGCGCTCGGTCAGCGCGCCGGTCCAGCTGCCGATCACGTCATCGAGGAAGACATGGAAGCGCTCGCGATCGCGAATGGCGCGCCCGTAGATCTCGAACAGCAACTGGATGATGGGGAGGTAGTTGTCCGCCGAGTAGCGCGCCCAGGCCACTTCCAGCGCCCGCGCGGGATCGGCCTCGCTGGCGGCCAGGCTGGCGCGCGCATCCAGTTCGGCATGGCGGATGCGGCGCAGCACCGCTTCCCAGAACTGGTCGCCGGAGCCGAAGTAGTAGATCAGCATGCGGTGGCTGGTACCGACCGCTTCGGCGATATTGCGCAGCGACAGGTCGCCGATGCCGTGCTCCAGCACATGACGCACGGCGGCGTCCAGCAACTGGATGGCCTGGTCGCTGGTGGCGCGGCTTTCGGCAAGCGTATCGGCGGCGGGGTTCTTGCGGGGCGGCATGGATGGGTGAGACGCGATCGGTCGGGCACGGGTGCGAAGACAGCGAGTGTAAGCCAGGCCGGCGCGTCATGCATCCACCTCCTGCCGCGCGTCCGGCGCGCTCAGCCTGCGCCCAGCAGGAAGGGCAACGTCTCCTCCAGCAGCAACGCCGGCGCTTCCTCGGCGATGTAATGCCCGCAAGGCAGGCTCTTGCCATCCACGCTGCGCGCCACCTTGCGCCACTCTTCCAGCGGCGCGAAGCAGCGGCCCACGGCGCCCTGCTCGCCCCACAGCGCCAGCATGCTGCACTCGACCTTGCGCCCCGCGGCCAGGTCGGCGCGGTCGTGATCGAGATCGACCGAGGCGCTGGCGCGGTAGTCCTCGCACAAGCCGTGCGCCGCGCCGGGCAGGCTGAGGCAGCGCAGATACTCGGCCATGGCCGCCGGCGTGAACGGCGCCAGCCCGGCGCTGCGGCTGCCCATGGTGTTACGCAGGTAGAGCGCCGGATCGGCCTCGATCAGCGTCTCGGGAAACGGCGCGGGCCGGATCAGGAAGAACCAGTGGTAGTACGCCAGCGCGAACTGCAGGTTGGTCTGCTCGTACATCGCCAGCGTGGGCGCGATATCGAGCGTGACCAGCCGCCGCACGGCATCCGGATGGTCCAGCGCCATGCGGTGGGCCACGCGCGCACCCCGATCGTGCGCCATCACCAGGAAGCGCTCGAAGCCCAGCGCGCGCATCACCGCCACCTGGTCCTGCGCCATGCTGCGCTTGCTGTAGTTGGCATGGTCGGGCAGCCCGGCGGGCTTGCCGCTGTCGCCGTAACCGCGCAGGTCGGTGGCGACCACGGTGAAATGCCGGGCCAGCGCGCCGGCCACCTTGTGCCAGATCACATGCGTTTGCGGATGGCCGTGCAGCAGCAGCAAGGCCGGGCCCTGGCCGCCGACGAAGGCGTTGATCTCGACTTCGCCGCAGCGGATGCGGCGCGGGGTGAAACCTTCGAACACAATCGGTCCTCCTTCAGGCGGACAGCCGCGCCATGGTCTTGGCGGCGACGTCCTGCAGCCAGGGCTGCGCATGGTGATGCCGCCGCGCGAACCCGGCGATCCGCGACGACTGTGCCAGCGTCGCGCCGATCATGTCCAGGCCCTGGCGGAACAGGGTGCGATGGCGCTCGGCCAGCGTGAAGCCGGCGCGCACGGCGCCCGCGCTCACCGTCATGGCCGCGAGGTCGATCTCGATCCGGACCGGCGCCTCGCGCGACACCTCGACCATCAGCGCATCCACTTCGGCCTGCGGCAGCATCACCAGCAGCAGGCGGTTGTTGATCGCATTCGAATAAAAAATCTCGCCAAAGCTCGGCGCGATCACCGCGCGGATGCCGAATTGCTGCAGGCCCCACACCGCGTGCTCGCGGCTCGAACCACAGCCGAAGTTGGGGCCCGCCACCAGCACGCCCGCGCCCCGGTAGCGTGGCTGGTTGAGCACGAACTCCCGGCGCGGCGCGCCCTGCGCGTCGAAGCGCATATCGTAGAGCAGGCCACGGTCCAGCCCGGCCTTGTCGATGATGCGCAGGAACTGCTTGGGCATGATCTGGTCGGTGTCGAGATTGCCGATGGGCAGGGGCGCGCCGAGGGCGGCGATCAGATCGGCATCAGGGTCAGGCATCGAATCAGGCATCGGTATGCTCCAGGCGGCGTACATCGGTGATGCAGCCGGTCAGCGCGGCGGCGGCGGCCATCGCGGGACTCATCAGGTGGGTGCGCCCGGCGCGCCCCTGGCGTCCCTCGAAATTGCGGTTGGTGGTGGAGGCGCAGCGCTCGCCCGGCGCGAGCACGTCGTCATTCATGGCCAGGCACATGGAGCAGCCGGGCTTGCGCCACTCGAAGCCGGCATCGAGCAGTACCCGCGCAATGCCTTCGTCCTCGGCCTGCCGGCGCACCGCGCCCGAGCCGGGCACCACCATCGCGCGCACGCCTTCGGCCACCTTGCGCCCGCGCACGATGGCGGCCACCGCGCGCAGGTCTTCGATGCGGCCGTTGGTGCACGAGCCGATAAACACGCGCTGCACCGGCAAGCCCTCGAGCGAGGCGCCCGCCTGCAGGCCGATGTAGCCGAGCGCCTTGGCGGCGGCGCTGCGCGCCGTTTCGTCGGCCGCTTCCTCCACCAGTGGGACGCGCGCGTCGATGGGGATGGCCTGGTCGGGACTGGTGCCCCAGCTCACATAGGGCGCGACGTTGCCGGCGTCGAATCCCAGCTCGCTATCGAAGCGCGCATCCGCATCCGAACGCAGATCGCGCCAGCACGCCAGCGCGCGCTCGCGCATCGTTGCGTCGATATCCGCTGCGCGTGCCAGCACGTAGTCGATGGCGCGCGCATCCGGTGCGATCAGCGCGCCGCGCGCGCCGGCTTCCACCGTCATATTGCAAAGCGTCATGCGCGCCTCGATGGTGAGCGCATCGATGGCACTGCCGGCAAATTCCACCACATAGCCGCGCGCGCCCTGGGCGCCGATGCGGCTGATGATGTGCAGGATCAGGTCCTTCGCGGTGACGCCGCGCGGCAGCATGCCGTCCACGCGGATACGCATGTCCTTCGCCACGCGGTAGACCAGCGTCTGCGTGGCCAGCACATGCTCCACCTCCGACGTGCCGATGCCGAAGCCGAGCGCGCCCAGCGCGCCGTAGGTGGTGGTATGGCTGTCGCCGCACAGCACCACCATGCCGGGCCGGATCATGCCGTGCTCGGGCGCGATCACGTGCTCGATGCCCTGCAGGGCATAGTCGGTGTCGAACAGGGGTATGCCGTGCTGCACGCAGTTGCGCTTGAGATTGCGCGCCTGCAGCGCCGAGGCGGGGTCTTGTATGCGGCGCGGGCTTTCCGCATGAGTGGGGATGACATGGTCCACCACCGCCACCTGCTGGCCAGGCGACGGCACGCCCCGGCCCTGCGCGGCCAGCCCGGCGAATGCCTGCGGGCTGGTGTACTCGTTCATCAGGTGCAGATCCGCGTAGAGCAGCACGTGATCGGCGTCGAGCGCGGCCACGGTATGCGAATCCACCAGCTTGCGATAGAAGGTAAGGCCTGACATGGGGCTCTGCCTGCGTTGAATGGCGTTGAATTGGGTTGAAGAGTATCGAGAGACCAGTTTAACCATTGAACCCATCGCTATAATTTCATCTACAGACTTTCATTCAGTCGCCAGATTCACCAATCCCCGGCCTAACCGCATCGTTCCGCATCGTGGACAACTTCTCGGACCTAGCCTTCTTCGTCACCCTGGTCAAGCGCGGCAGCCTGGCCGGCGCGGCCCAGCAATCCGGCATCACGCCATCGGCGGCCAGCAAGCGGCTGACGGCGCTGGAAGCGCGCCTTGGCGTGCGCCTGCTCAACCGCACCACGCGCCGCCTGAGCGTGACGCAGGAGGGCGAGGCTTACCTCGCGCAGGGCGCGCGCATCCTGGCCGAACTGGAGGAACTGGAACAGGGCCTGGGCGGCAGCCGGGTAGCGCCGCGCGGGCTGCTGCGGGTCAACGCCACGCTCGGCTTCGGCCGGCGTCACGTGGCGCCGGCAGTGGGCGCCTTCCTGCTGGCCTGCCCGGAGGTGGAGGTGCAGCTTGAACTGACCGACCGGCCGCTCAACCTGGCCGAAGCCGGCTTCGATGTCGGCATCCGCGTGGGCGACCTGCCCGATGCGCGCCTCGCCGCCAGGCCTCTTGCCCACAATCGCCGGCTGCTGTGCGCATCGCCGCGCTACCTGGCCAGCCACGGCGCGCCGGGCTCGCCGCGCGAACTGCAGCAGCACCGCTGCATCGTGATCCGGGAAAGCGATGCCACCTACGGCACCTGGCAACTGCGCTCGGCGAGCCGACAGGAGACCGTCAAGGTGCGCGGGCCGGCCAGCACCAACGACGGCGAAGTGGCGCTCGGCTGGGCCTTGCAAGGCCACGGCATCCTGATGCGCTCCGAATGGGAGGTGGCGCCGATGCTCCGGTCCGGGCGGCTGCGGCAAGTGCTGCCCGACTGGGAAACGCCGCCCGCCGACGTATTCGCGGTATTCCTCACGCGCGACCACCTCACGGCCAAGGTGCGCGCCTTCGTCGATTTCCTGGCGGAGCACTTCGCGGCGCACCGCGTGCAGGGCGCGCCTTATAGCGGGTGGTAGCCGCCCGCCGCTAGCCGCGCAGGAATGCCAGCGCCAGCCCGGCGGCGCCGCAAGCGAGGATGACGGGGATCACCCCGGCCTTGAAGCGGAACAGCGCCACCGCCGCGGCCAGCCCGATCAGGGCCGAAGGCCAGTCGAAGCGCCCGTGCAGCCCGGCGGGCCACAGCACGTGATAGGCGAAGAACACCGCCAGGTTGACGATCACGCCCACCACCGCCGCCGTGATGGCGGTCAGCGGCGCGGTGAACTTCAGGTTGCCGTGCGTGCTTTCCACGAACGGGCCGCCCAGCAGGATGAACAGGAAGGACGGCAGGAAGGTGAAGAAGGTCACCACCGTTGCCGCCGCCATGGCCGATGCCACCGCCGCATCGGCGCCGAGCACGGTATGCGTCCAGCCGCCGACAAAGCCAACGAAGGCCACCACCATGATGAGCGGTCCGGGCGTGGTTTCCCCCAGCGCCAGCCCGTCGATCATCTGCGGCGCGGTAAGCCAGTGGTAATGCTCGACCGCGCCCTGGTAGACGTACGGCAGCACCGCATAGGCGCCGCCGAAAGTCATCAGCGCGGCCTTGGTGAAAAACCAGCCCATTTGCGTCAGCGTGCCCTGCCAGCCGTAGCGCCATGCCAGCGCGCCGGTCGCCAGGGCCCAGATCGCCAGGAAAACCGCCAGCACCCGCGCGAATCGCTTCCAGGTGAAAACGGCATGCGCCGGCGTGGGCGTGTGGTCGTCCAGCAACGCGGGCCCGAAGCCGGCCTTGCCCGCGCCATGCCCGCCGCCGCTGGTGAAGCGCGCCGGCGCGAACCGGCCGCCCACATGGCCGATCACGCCCGCGGCCAGCACAATGGCGGGGAACGGCAACCCGAGCGCGAAGATCGCGACGAACGAGGCCGCCGCGATCGCCCACAGCCAGCTGTTCTTCAGCGCCCGCGAGCCGATCCGCCAGGCGGCGGACACCACGATGGCCGTCACCGCCGGCTTGATGCCGTACAGCACGCCCGCCACCGCCGGCACCTCGCCAAAGCGCATGTAGATCCACGACAGCAGCATCAGGATCAGCAGCGAAGGCAGCACGAACAGCCCGCCGGCGATCACCCCGCCCCAGGTGCGGTGCATCAGCCAGCCGATATAGGTCGCCAGTTGCTGCGCTTCCGGGCCGGGCAGCACCATGCAGTAGTTGAGCGCGTGCAGGAAGCGGCTCTCGGAGATCCAGCGGCGCCGCTCGACCAGGTCCTCATGCATGATGGCGATCTGCCCGGCGGGCCCGCCGAAGCTGATAAAGCCCAGCTTGAGCCAGTACCAGAAGGCCTGGCGCAAGGTAATGGCGGCGGGGGCGACGGCGTCTGGCGTGGTGCTAGTTGCTTGCATGAGTGCGGTTCTTGGGATGGTTCGCCAGCGGCAGGTCGGGCGCATAAGATAGCAGAGACTTGTGTCAGCAACCCACACCGCCGTCAGGGATGAGGCGGCTTTGCAACGCCGGGACTGATACCCTTGCGACACCCCCAAGGAAAGCCATGCATAGCAACGACCTGTCCCGCTGGACCCACAGCCACGTATTCGACACCGGCAACCGCGCCGCCGAGCGTGGCACCCGCCTGGTGATGCTGATCACCGCCGTCACCATGGTCGCCGAAATCGCCGCCGGCCTGTGGTTCAACTCGATGGCCTTGCTGGCCGACGGCTGGCACATGAGCTCGCACGCGCTGGCGATCGGGCTCACCGCCTTCGCCTACGCCGCGGCGCGCCGCTATGCCGCGGACAAGCGCTTTGCCTTCGGCGCGTGGAAGATCGAAGTGCTGGCCGGCTTTGCCAGCGCGATCTTCCTGCTCGGCGTGGCCGCGCTGATGGTGTTCGGCTCGGTCGAGCGGCTGTTCAGCCCGCAGGCCATCCACTACCGCGAAGCCATGGCGGTGACCATCGTCGGATTGCTGGTCAACCTCGGCTGCGCGCTGATCCTCGGTGGCGCCCATCATGATCACGGCCACGGCCACGGCCACGACCACGCCCATGATCACGGGCACGATCACGGCAAACATCACGACCTCAACCTGCGCTCCGCCTACCTCCACGTGCTGGCCGACGCCGCCACCTCGGTGCTGGCGGTGCTGGCGCTGGCCGGCGGCTGGTGGCTCGGCCTGGGCTGGCTCGACCCGGTGATGGGGCTGGTGGGCGCCGCGCTGGTCGGCCACTGGGCACTGGGCCTGCTCAGGCAGACCGGCACGGTGCTGCTCGACCGCGAGATGGATCACCCGGTGGTGGAGGAAGTGCGCGAGGTGCTGGCCGGCTTCGACCAGGGCCCCGAAGGCACGCGCGTGACGGACCTGCACGTATGGCGCGTGGGCAAGCAGAAATTCGCCGTCATCGCCAGCCTGGTCACGCACGACGCCGCGCTGACACCCGCGCGCGTCAGGCAGGCGCTGTCGGTCCACGAAGAACTGGTGCACGTGACGGTGGAGATCCACCGCTGCGATCATGACGGCGCCACCGCGGCGCACCGGCACGCATGACCCACTGACGCACTACGCCAGCCCGCGCTGCGCGGCCGCCACGGCCGCCGTGCGGGTTTCCACCCCGAGCTTCTCGTAGATGTGTTCGAGATGCTTGTTGACGGTGCGCGGGCTCATGCCGAGGATCTCGGCCACGTCGCGGTTGGTCTTGCCGCGCGCCACCCAGACCATCACCTCGGCCTCGCGCGGCGTCAGTTCCGATGGCGGCGCGCTCGTGGCCGCGTGCACCGGATGCGCGGCGAGTTCCACCACCATCACGCCCGCCGTCGCGCCTGTCAGCCGGCGCAGGGACAACCCGCCCGGCAGCAAGCCCGGCGCGGCCACATCCTCCTGCAGCGCCCGCAGCGCTGCCACCAGCGGCGCCGGCAACGGCGCGCCGGGCAGGCAGGCCACCCAGCCCTGCGCCTGCATCAAGGCCGCGGCGCTGGTGTTCATCCACATCAGCTGGCCAGCGGTATCGGCCGCCAGCATCGCCACCGCGCTGCCCAGCACGGCCGCGCGCGCGCTGCGCGCCAGGCGCGCCTTGGCGGCATGCGAGCGCACCCGCGCCACCACCTCGGCAATCGCCACCGGCTTGGTCACGTAGTCGCACGCGCCCACCTCGAATCCGCGCACGATATGCCCGGTCTCGCCCAGCCCTGTCATGAAGATCACCGGCAGGTCGGCATGGCGGTCCATCAGCGCCGCGCAGGTGGCAAAGCCGTCCATGCCCGGCATGTCCACGTCGAGCAGCACCGCGTCGGGCTCGAAGAGCGCCAGCGCATCGAGCGCGGCGTCGCCGCTGTGCGCGGCATGCACCGCCATGGCCTCGCCGCCCAGGGCGCGCGTGAGGAAGCCGCGCGCGTCGGCATTGTCGTCCACCACCAGTACGCGGGTCTGCAGGTCAGGAGCGGGATTCATGAAGCGCCTCGCCAAGTGAGTGAGTCAGTGCAGCGCCATCGCTGCGTGCCAGTGCAAGCATGCGGGCCGCCCATGCGGCGGCAGCGTCCGCGCCTTCGGCCAGCTCGGAAAGCTGCGCCTCCAGCGCGCGCTGCCGCCCGGTGGCGCCGAGCAGCAGCAGCTCGCGCAGCAGCTCGGCCGATGGCAGCGCGTGTACGGCGGCGGCCTTGCTCTCATGCTGCACCGCGCTCGCCAGCGCGCGCCGGACCACCTCGATCAGTTCCACCTCGCGCACCGGCTTGCTGACGAAAGCAAAATAGCCGTGCGTGGCACGCGCTTCCTCGGTGTTCTCGTGCGCATTGGCGGAGACGATCACGACCAGCGGCGGACGTTCCCGCGCGCGCAGCAGGCGGCACAGGTCCCAGCCGGACGCATCGGGCAGGTTGAGGTCCAGCAGCACCAGTTGCGGCCGCAAGCGCTGCACCGCCGGCAGTACCGCCGCGCCCTCCCCCACCTCATCCACCGCCAGCCCCAGCGGCGCCAGGAAGCCGAGCAGCACCGCGCGATGCGCGGCGCGGTCGTCCACCACCAGCACCCGCGCATCGGCCGGCAGGCGGGTGCGCTGCGCGGGCACCCGGCGCGCCACCGGCGCCGTCACGGCGGGCAGGTACAGCCGTGCCGTGAACTCGCTGCCGGCACCGGACGCGCTGCGCACGCGGATCTCGCCGCCCATCAGGTCGGCCAGCAGCCGCACGATGGCCAGCCCCAGGCCGATGCCGTCGCGGTCGTCGTGGCCACAGGCCCGCTCGAACGGGTCGAAGATGCGCTCCTGGTCGGCCGCGTCGATGCCCGGACCGGTATCGCTCACCACGATGGTGGCCATCTCGCGCTGGTGGCGCACGGCGAGCGTCACCGCACCCTGCTCCGTGAACTTGATGGCGTTGCTGACCAGATTGATGACGATCTGCCGCAGCCGCTTGGGATCGCCGTGCACGTACGCAGGCAGCACGCCTTCCACGCGGTAATGGAAGGCCAGCCCGCGCGCCGCGGCAAGCGGGCGGAACATGCGCACCAGTTCATCGAACAGGCCTTCCAGCGCCAAGGCTTCCTGCGCCAGGCGCAGCTTGCCGGCCTCGATGCGCGACAGTTCCAGCAGGCCATCGACCAGACTGGAGAGATGCTCGCCGGCACGCCCGATGGTGCGTACGTCTTCGCGCAATGCCGGCGGCAGCGGCCCCGCGCGCAACAGCAGTTGCGAATAGCCGAGGATCGAATTCAGCCCCGCGCGCATCTCGTGGCTCATGCCGGTGATGAAGCGGCTCTTGGCCACGTTGGCCTTCTCCGCGACTTCCTTCGCGCCCTGCAGCAAGGCATCGGTATGGCGGTGCGCGTCGATTTCCTTTTGCAGCAGCATGTTCTGCCGCTCCGATTCTTCCTGCGCCACGCCCCGGCTTTCGTTGGCCAGCACCAGCCACCACGCCGCCACCGCCGCGAACAGCAGCAACCCGGCAAAGATCTTGAGGAACAGCCCGGCGCGCGGCAACGTGGCCGCCGCCAGCGCGCCCGACAATTGCTCCTGCGTGTACAGCAGCCACAGGAAGGTGCCGAACACGAACACCATGCCCGCCAGCACCAGGCAGAACTGGCCGATGCGGCGCGCCATCACCGGCGGCGTGCCGGCCGGCAGCACGCGCGTGAGCGCGGTGACGATCTGCTCCTGCGCGCTGGCGCCGGGCTTGCAGCGGTCGCCGCAGCGCGCGTCCAGCGTGCAGCACAGCGAGCAGATCGGGCCGCGATACGCGGGGCAAGCTGCTACGTCCTCCACTTCGAAGGGATTGCGGCAGATGGTGCAGCGGACCACCTTGTGCCGCGGGCCGAAGTCCACCGGCGAGCGCGCGATGAAATAGCGGCTCTGGGTAGCGAAGGCGATCACCGGCGGGATCACGATGGCCAGCACCAGCCCCACCCCGATCGAAGCCGGCCGCAGCGTCTCGCCGAACGCGCCCAGGTGCACCAGCATCGATCCCGCCGACGCCAGCATCATCGCGCCGAAGCCGGCAGGGTTGATATCGAACAGGTAAGCGCGGCGGAACTCGATGGTGCGCGGCGACAGCCCGAGCGGCTTGCTGATGACCAGGTCGCCGACAATGGCGCCGACCCACGCCACGGCCAGGTGCGCGTAGAGCGCCAGCACCTGCTCCAGCGCCTCGAACACGCCCATGGCCATCAGCATCACCGCGATCAGCACATTGAAGGCCAGCCACACCACCCGGCCCGGATGGCTGTGCGTGAGCCGTGCGAACACGTTCGACCATGCCAGCGAGCCGGCGTAGGCGTTGGTGATGTTGATCTTGGTTTGCGAGAGCAACACGAAGAGGCCGGTCAGCACCACCGCCGCCCAGCCCGGCCACGCACCCCCGAGCGCGCGCGAGAAGCCCGCCAGGTACATCTGGGTGGGCTCCAGCGCGTGTGCGATCGGCACCTCGGCCTGCAGCGCGACGAAGGCGAGAAGCGCACCGCCCGCCATCTTGGCCGCGCCCAGCACGATCCATCCGGGCCCGGCGGCGATCAGCGCGCTCCACCAGCGCCAGCGGTTGCGCGGCGTGAGTTCCGGCATGAAGCGCAGGAAATCCACCTGCTCGCCGATCTGCGCGATCAGCGCGGACGTGACCGTGGCCGCGGCGCCGAAGGCGTGCCACGAGAAGCCGTCGCCTTCCGCCAGCCGCCCGTTGAAGGAAAGGAAATCGGTGTAGAGCCCGGGCTCGCGCCACCAGATCACCGCATACGGCAGCACCAGCAGCAATAGCCACAGCGGCTGCGTCCACAGCTGGATGCGCGAGATCAGCGTCACCCCGTGCGTGACCAGCGGGATCACCACGATGGCCGACAGCAGATAGCCCAATGATCGCGGCAGCCCGAACAACAGTTCAAAGGCCTGCGCCATGATGGCCGCTTCCAGCGCGAAAAAGATAAACGTGAAGCTGGCGTAGATCAGCGAGGTGATGGTCGACCCGAGGTAGCCGAAGCCGGCGCCGCGCGCCAGCAGGTCCATGTCCACGCCGTGACGGGCCGCGTAATAGGAGATCGGCAGCCCGGTCAGGAAGATCGCCAGGCTGACCATGCCGATAGCCCACATGGCGTTGGTAAAGCCATAGCTCAGCGTGATGGCCGCGCCGATGGCTTCCAGCGCCAGGAAGGCCACCGCACCAAAAGCGGTATTGGCCACGCGAAAGGCGCTCCATTTGCGGAACGTCCTTGGTGCAAAACGCAGCGCGTAGTCCTCCAGCGTCTCGTCTGCCACCCAGCGGTTGTAGTCGCGCCGGATCTTGCTGATGCGCTGTACGGGCTGGCTGGCGGCTGGCATGGGGGTCGGGACTCCAGAAGACGCTCGCGTGGGTCGTGCCGGGCAGATGCAAGAGCCGTGCCGTGCACCACGATGCATCGCGGCGCGCGAATCGTAGCGCAGCCGGGCTGCGCATGCGCCTACGTTGAATGACGTATGGAAGGCGCGGTTGCACTGCACCATGATCCGGCCACAGGGTGATTCATTGCCTATCCGGCCATCGTATGCGGTCAACGTATTCGGTCAACGTGCGTGGCCAATGCCGTCCTACCTCACCACGCCTCCAAGGAGCGTCAATCATGCGTGACAAAGAAACGAACGGTTCCCCTCCCTCCCAAGATGCCGATGCCGTCTCGCCGCAGCGGCGCCGCATGATGCAGGGCCTCGCCGCGCTGCCGGCCCTGTCTCTTGCGGGCATGGCCGGCCTGAGCGGCCAGGCGCGCGCCGCGGTGCCTACCTCGGTAGCGAACACCACCAGGCTGGCCGTCACCGACACCGAAGTCACCGTGGGCCAGTTGCACTCCGCCACCGGCACCATGGCAATCTCCGAGACCGGCTCGATCCAGGCCGAACAACTGGCCATCGACCAGATCAACGCGGCGGGCGGCATCCTCGGGCGCAAGATCAAGGTCATCAAGGAAGACGGCGCCTCCGACTGGCCCACCTTCGCCGAGAAGTCCAAGAAGCTGCTGGTCAACGACCGCGTGGCGGCCGTGTTCGGCTGCTGGACCTCCGCCTCGCGCAAGGCGGTTCTGCCGATCTTCGAGAAGGAGAATGGCCTGCTCTACTACCCGACCTTCTATGAAGGGCTGGAGCAGTCGAAGAACGTCATCTACACCGGCCAGGAAGCCACGCAGCAGATCATCTGGGGCCTGGACTGGGCGGCCAGGCAGAAAGGCGCCAAGAGTTTCTTCCTGATCGGCTCGGACTACATCTGGCCACGCACTTCCAACAAGATCGCGCGCAAGCATATCGAGAACTTCCAGAAGCTCAAGGTGGTGGGCGAGGAGTACTACCCGCTTGGCCACACCAACTTCAACTCGCTGATCAACAAGATCAAGATCGCCAAGCCGGACTGCATCTACGCCATCGTGGTGGGTGGCTCCAACGTGGCCTTCTACAAGCAGCTCAAGGCCGCTGGCATTACGGCGGACAAGCAATTCCTGCTGACCATCTCGGTGACCGAGGATGAAGTGCTCGGCATCGGCGGCGAGAACATCGCCGGTTTCTACGCCGCCATGAAGTACTTTCAGTCGCTCGACAATCCCAACAACAAGTCTTTCGTGGATGCCTTCAAGAGCAAGTACGGCGGGAAGTCGGTGATCGGCGACGTCACGCAGGCGGCCTATCTCGGCCCCTGGCTGTGGAAGGCCGCGGTGGAGAAAGCGGGCAGCTTCGATATCGACAAGGTGGTGGCCTCCTCCCCCGGCATCGAGCTGAAGACCGCGCCGGAGGGCTATGTGAAGGTCGACCCCAACCACCACCTGTGGAGCAAGACGCGCGTGGGCCTGGCGCAGCTCGACGGGCAGTTCAAGGTGGTAGCCGAATCGCCTTCGCTGATTCCGCCCAATCCGTTCCCGAAGGGCTACCAGTAAGCGGGTTGACTGACCACCGGTTTGCCCCCCTCTCCCCAACCCTCTGCTCCCGAGGGGAGAGGGAGCAAGCACCGTCGGGCATCGCAAGCGGCACTGGCGCTTCTCGCCAGCTTCGATTTGCGCTGCCGGCACCCTTTCTTCTCCCCGATGGAGGAGCGCGACATGAATCTATCCGACATGCTGAATATCGGCCTGATGCAGGGCTTTGCCGGCCTGAGCCTGTTCTCGGTACTGCTGCTGATGGCGCTGGGCCTGGCCATCATCTTCGGCCAGATGGGCGTGATCAACATGGCGCATGGCGAGTTCATGACCATCGGCGCCTACACCATCTTCCTGGCGTCCACGCTGACCGAGCGCCTCGCGCCGTCGTGGATGCCCTTCTACTTTCCTCTGGCCATCGGCGCCGCTTTTGCGCTGGCGTTCTGTGCCGGCTGGCTGGCCGAGTGGGCACTGATCCGCCATCTCTATCGCCGCCCGCTCGACACATTGCTCGCCACCTGGGGCCTGTCGCTGGGCATGCAGCAAACCTTCCGCTCCACCTTCGGCCCGAAGGAGGTCAGCCCCACGCTGCCCGAATGGCTGATGGGCTCGTGGGCGCCGGCGCCGGGGCTGGATATCCCCATCAACGGCATGTTCGTGATGGCGCTGACACTGTTCGTCACGGGCATGGTGTGGCTGGCGCTGTATCGCTCGCGCTGGGGGCTGCGGGTACGCGCCACCACCCTTAACCGCGCCATGGCCAACGCGGCCGGCATCAATACGCGGCGAACCGACCGGCTCACCTTCGCGATCGGCTGCGGCATCGCCGGCGTGGCGGGGGCGGCCTTCACCACCATCGGCTCCACCGGCCCCACCAGCGGCTCGCTCTACATCGTCGACTCCTTCCTGGTGGTCACCTTCGGCGGCGCGGCCAGCCTGCTCGGCACGGTGGCATCGGCATTCGGCATTGCCCAGGCGCAATCGATCAGCGAGTTCTTCCTCACCGGGTCGATGGCGCGCGTGCTGACGCTGCTGCTGATCGTGACGATCCTGATGATCCGTCCGCAAGGCCTGTTCGCGCCGGCAGTGCGGCGCTGAAGACGCCGCTGCGCCGCCACTCACCAAACCTGCACAGGAGCTTGTGATGTCGCCCTCCTCTTCCACCGCCCGCCTGTTGCGCGGCGAATTCGCCGGCTACCTTGTGCTGGCCGTGGCGCTCCTTGTCGTCATGCCGCTGGCGCTCGACGTGTTCCGGCTCAACCTGATCGGCAAGTACCTGAGCTACGCCTTCGTCGCCATTGGCCTGGTCATGCTGTGGGGCTACGGCGGCGTGCTGAGCCTTGGCCAGGGCGTGTTCTTCGGCCTGGGCGGCTACGCCATGGCGATGTTCCTCAAACTCGAAGCGTCCGACGCGAAGAGCACCGCGATCCAGTCCACGCCCGGCATCCCCGACTTCATGGACTGGAACCAGCTCACCGCGCTGCCGTGGTGGTGGGAGCCGTTCCGCCACCTGCCATTTGCGCTGGCCGGCGTGATCGCGATTCCGGTGGCGCTGGCCTTTATCGTCAGCTTCGCCATGTTCCGCCGGCGCGTGGGCGGGGTGTACTTCGCCATCATCACGCAGGCGGTGGCGCTGATCCTCTCGGTGCTGATCATCGGCCAACAGGGCTATACCGGCGGCGTCAACGGCATCACCGACCTCAAGACCATGCTGGGCTGGGACATCCGCAGCGACGGCGCCAAAGTGATCCTGTACTTCGCCAACGTGGCGCTGCTGTTCGGCGCCATCGCCGTGTGCCGCGGGATCCAGCGCAGCAAGCTCGGCGTGCTGTTGCTGGCGATGCGCGACAAGGAAGACCGCGTGCGCTTCTCCGGCTACGACGTGGCCATGTTCAAGGTCTTCGTGTTCTGCCTGGCCGCCGCGCTGTCGGCGGTGGGCGGTGCGCTGTTCACGCTGCAGGTGGGCTTTATGTCACCGTCCTTCGTCGGCATCGTGCCCTCCATCGAAATGGTGATCTTTGCCGCCGTGGGCGGGCGCATGAGCCTGGTGGGCGCGGTGTGGGGCACGCTGCTGGTCAATTTCGGCAAGACGTATTTCTCCGAGAGCTTTCCCGACCTGTGGCTGTTCCTGATGGCGGCGCTGTTCATCGGCGTGGTGGTGGCCTTTCCCGACGGGCTGGCCGGCCTCTACAGCAAGTACATGTCGCGCCGCCGGACCATCGGCAGCCCGTCCGATCCCGCCGACCCGGCTGTGGAGGCGACTTCGCCCGCAGTACCGACGCCGCCCGCCGAAGGGATTCCCGGCCGTACCGCCTGAAGCCATCCGTCCAAAGCGAGGAAGACGCCATGAGCAATACCGATTTCATGCTGGCGGTGGAAGACCTGACCGTTTCCTTCGACGGCTTCCGGGCCATCGACAAGCTCACGCTGTATGTCGATCGCGACGAGCTGCGCGTGATCATCGGCCCCAACGGCGCCGGCAAGACCACGCTGCTCGATCTCGTGTGCGGCAAGACCCGCGCCACCGGCGGCAGTATCAAGTTCCGCAACCGCGAGATGACCGGCCTGCCCGAATACCAGATCGTGCGCGCCGGGGTGGGCCGCAAGTTCCAGACTCCTTCGATCTACGAGAACCTCAGCGTGTTCCAGAACCTCGCGGTTTCGTTCCCGCGCGGCCGTGGCGTGCTGGGCGCGCTCACGTTCCGCACCACGCCCGAGGTGCGCCAGCGCGTGGCCGGCGTGGCCGACGAGATCGGCCTGGCCGATGCGCTGGAGCGCGAGGCCGCGCAACTCTCGCACGGGCAGAAACAATGGCTGGAGATCGGCATGCTGCTGATGCAGGAGCCACAACTGCTGATGCTCGACGAGCCCATCGCCGGCATGAGCGTGCGCGAGCGCGAGCAGACCGCGGAACTGCTCAAGCGCATCAGCCGCGGCCGCGCGGTGATCGTGATCGAGCACGACATGGATTTCGTCAAGCGCATCGCCGACAAGGTCACGGTGATGCACCAGGGCAAGATCCTCGCCGAAGGCTCGATGGAGCAGGTGCAGAACGATCCGCGCGTGATCGACGTTTATCTTGGCCACTGAGCCCAGGGAGACCAGCATGCTCACAGTCGACAACGTGGTCGTGAACTACGGACAAAGCGAAGCGCTGCACGGCGTGTCGTTCGCTGCCGCGCAAGGCGAGACGGTAGCCATCATGGGCCGCAACGGCATGGGAAAGACCACGCTGTTCAAGGCCATGATCGGCATGTTGCCGGTGCGCTCCGGACAGGTCTGCGTGGACGGGCGAGACGTCGCGCAGGACGAAAGCTACAGGCGCGTGCGCGCGGGCCTGGCCTATGTGCCGCAGGGCCGCATGATCTTCTCCCACCTCACGGTGGAAGAGAACATCCTGACCGGCATGGAGCAAGGCAAGAGCCGCCGCATCCCCGAGGAAATCTTCGCCATGTTCCCGGTGCTGTTCGAGATGCGCCGGCGCAAGGGCGGCAACCTCTCCGGGGGGCAGCAGCAGCAACTGGCGATAGCGCGCGCGCTGGTGGCCAATCCCAAGGTGCTGCTGCTGGACGAACCCACCGAGGGCATCCAGCCATCGATCATCAAGGACATCGCACGCGCGCTCAACGAGATCCGCCGCACGCGCGATATCACTATCGTCTTCTCCGAGCAGGTGCTCAGCTTCGCGCTCGATGTGGCGGACCGCCTGCTGGTGATCGAAGGCGGCCGCTTCGTGCACGAGACCCAGCGCAACGGCACCGACGTCGAGCGCATCCGGCAATTGCTTTCGGTCTAGCCGGCAGCGCCTTTTTTTCGATTTCTTCCACGATTTCTTCACGCCCAACACCCACCAGGAGGCATGTCATGACGGACACCCTGATCAAGGTCGATCTGGCCGAATCCCCGTACGAGAATCCCAATGTCCACAACCGCTGGCACCCGGACATCCCGATGGCCGCATGGGTCAGGCCCGGCGACGACTTCATCCTGGAAACCTACGACTGGACCGGCGGCTTCATCAAGAACAACGACTCCGCCGACGACGTGCGCGACATCGACCTGTCCATCGTTCACTTCCTGAGCGGCCCCGTCGGCGTGGAAGGCGCCGAGCCCGGCGACCTGCTGGTGGTGGACCTGCTCGACATCGGTGCCAAGGCGGAGAGCCAGTGGGGCTTCAATGGTTTCTTCTCCAAGCAAAACGGCGGCGGCTTCCTGACCGACCACTTCCCGCTCGCGCAGAAATCCATCTGGGATTTCCACGGTCTCTACACGTCGTCGCGCCATATACCCGGCGTCAACTTCGCCGGCCTGATCCACCCTGGGCTGATCGGCTGCATGCCGGACAAATCGCTGCTGGAGACCTGGAACAAACGCGAGATCGACTTCATCGCCACCGACCCCGATCGCGTGCCGGCGCTGGCCAACCCGCCCTTCGCCGCCACGGCGCACATGGGCCGCCTGCAGGGCGATGCGCGCGACCAGGCCGCGGCGCACGGCGCACGCACCGTGCCGCCGCGCGAACATGGCGGCAACTGCGACATCAAGGACCTCTCGCGCGGCGCCAAGGTGTATTTCCCCGTCTATGTCGACGGCGCTGGCCTGTCGGTTGGCGACCTGCACTTCTCGCAAGGCGATGGCGAAATCACCTTCTGCGGCGCCATCGAAATGGCCGGCTGGGTGCATATGCGCGTGTCCCTGATCAAGGGCGGCATGGCCAAGTACGGCATCAGGAATCCCATCTTCAAACCCAGCCCGATCACGCCGAACTACAACGACTACCTGATCTTCGAAGGCATCTCGGTGGACGAGGCCGGCCAGCAGCATTACCTGGATGTGCATGTGGCTTACCGCCAGGCCTGCCTGAACGCCATCGAGTACATGACCAGGTTCGGCTACTCGCGGGCGCAGGCGTACTCGATCCTGGGCACGGCGCCGGTGCAGGGGCATATCAGCGGCGTGGTCGATGTTCCCAATGCCTGCGCCACGCTGTGGCTGCCGACTCAGATCTTCGATTTCGATATCCGGCCGAGCGCGCAAGGGCCCGTGAAGCACATCACGGGCGATGTGGACCTGCCGATTTCGCCGGACGTTTGACGGCACTGCCGGGCGTGCCCTCGCACCACGGCGCGCCCGGGAACATTCGAGACACGGAGACTGCCAGATGCCAACCTACGATTACCGCTGCCCGGGCTGCGGCGATTTCGCCGCCATGCGTCCCATCGCGCGACGCGACGAACCATGCGCCTGCCCTGCCTGCGGCGGCTTCGCCGACCGCGCCCTGGTTGCCGCGCCATCGCTGGCCAGCATGCCGGCGGCATCGCGCCGGGCGCATGCCATCAACGAGCGCAGCGCCGCCGCGCCGCGCGAATCGGCGCGCGGCGGGCATGGGCCGGGTTGTGGTTGCTGTGGGAGCAAGGTGACGCTGGCCGGGGCGCCCGGCGCGGCGGCGAATGCGCCGAAAGGAAAGCCGGCCGGACGGCCCTGGATGATCAGCCACTAGGCATGCTTTTGGCTGCTGGCTGCCCCGGCGCTGGCCGATCGCGGCCATGTGATGGAGGCAGGCCGCGTGGTGGCGAACGGTCCCGCCGGCGCGCTGGCGCAGGCTTGCCTCGGCGGCCACGAGGCCATCCGGCGATCCGGCGGGCGTCCCGCCACAAGGCGAATCAGCCTGCTGGCCGCGCCTCGCCGTCGAACAGATGCAGGAAGCGATCGAGGATCAGCAAGTGGTCCTCGAACATCTGCTCCTCCAGCGCCAGCAGTTCGTGCTGCGGCACCCAGCGCACCGCGGCCGCGTCGTCGGCCGCGGCCACCGCGGGCAGCGCATCGAGCGTCAGGTCGAAGAAGAAGGCGTGGGTCAGCGTGCGTCCGCGCAGGCTGCGCTCGGGGTGATCGAACAGCGCCTGGGCGCGGCACGATTGCTGCAGCGCCGCCTTCGGCAAGCCGAAGCGCGTTTCCTCGTCGAGTTCACGCAGGACCGCATCCGCCACGCGTTCATGCTGATCGAGGAAGCCGCCGGGCAGCGCCCATGCGCCACGGCCCGGCTGTCCGCCACGGCGGATCAGCAGCACCTGGCCACAGCAGCGCACCACGGCATCCACGGTCACGAACACCGGCGGATAGGGCGCGGCTGCCCACCGCATCTTGTGGTCCTGCAGGAAGCGATATTCCGCCAGCAAGGTCGCGAAGGCCCCGCCCGCGGCAAACTCGCGCAGGAAGGCGGCAACCGGCGGCGGCAGTACATGCACCAGTTCGCCCAGTTCGCCCTGCTGCTCGAACCACTGCTGGCGCACGTCGGCCGCATTGAACTGCCCGAAGCCTGGCTGCGGCACCAGGTCCCAGCCGGGAAAGTCATTGAGATAACCCGAAGACGCGCCCTTGAAATGCCCGAACAGGCCGACGCGCGGGGCATCTTGCGCAGCCGCCGCCAATGCCGGCTGGACGTCCGGCACGGCGTCCACTGCCGCGCGCACCGCAGCCGTCCAGCGCACGCTCTCGCCATAGTCCCGCACCGCCACGAAGCGCAGATCGGCAACACGCGCGGCATCCCATCCGGCCACCGCGCCCTCGATCATCTGGCGGCGCTCGCCGGCGGTGAACGGATTTTTCACGGTACGGGCCCCGCCCGCCGAACCCAGCACCACGATCACCGTGCGGGCCTGTGCCAGCGCCTGGCGCAGCATGGCGAAATGGCCATTGTGGAAGGGCTCGAAACGGCCGATATAGACCAGGTATCCGAAAGGCTCTGGTCTTGTCTGCTTTGTCTGGTTTGTCTGGCTCGGCTGGTTCATCGATACGTCATGCAGGTCATTTCAGCTCGCAGCACATGCACAGCGGCAACGTCCCCTCCTGGCGCCGGAACTCGCGCGAGGCGCGCACTTCGGGCGCCAGGCGATCCGCCGAGATCAGAGAGAACCCGTAGCGGGCAAAGTAGCTTGGGCAAGTGGCGCTCAGCAGCACGGCGCGCGTACAGCCGTTGGCGCGCGCGCGCATCAGCACGGCGGAAACCATATGGGAGGCGATGCCATGATCGCGGTAGGGCGGCAGCACGGCGACCGAACGCACGACAATGGTTTCCCCATAGCCTTCGGCGGCGGCGCAACCGACGATCGCGCCGTCGAGCAGGGCAATATGGAACAACGCCAGCGAGGGATCGAGATCGTCGCTGGCGAGGCCACAGGTTTCAAGGACTTCCGCGATCGCCGGCCAATCGGCCGGTTGTGCGACGCGAAGACGCAGATCTCTTGTCATTGCATTTATCTCCCCGCCACGCACGATGGCGGAGGTTGTCATGGATGGACTGCGTTGACTTCACACTACATGATTCGGGCGACATGTTCCAGCCGGGCAAACGGCATAACGCGTATCTGATTCGCCGAATGCGGCGCTCGTTTGTGTGCGTCATGCCGGGAGAGACAGGGGGAGCGGATCCTGAGCCGGCGCGCGGAGGTTGCGCTTCTGCGCGCGCGGCATGGATGCCTGAAGGGACTTCCGCGGGTTTTGGGAATTGCTTCCGGCGAGTTCGACCGGACCGTCGGCAATCGCCTTCCGGTGGAACCCGATATCAACAGAAAAAACAAAAGCCCTGAAAAATCAGGGCCTTGCTGGAGGCGGGGGAACGGAATCGAACCGCCGTGTACGGCTTTGCAGACCGTAGCATAACCACTCTGCCACCCCGCCGCTGCCGGGATGCCTCGATTGGCATCCGCTACAGTGCGGGGCGCAGTGTAGCCGGAAATAAAAAACTCTGCACGGCACCCGACCGGCCGGCTTTCAGCGCGAAAGAATCGACATGGTGATTCGCGAGACGCACACCGTCTTGCCTTCGTCGTTGCGAATGTCGATGGCCCACACATGGGTGGTGCGGCCGATATGGACCGGGGTGGCGGTGCCGGTCACATAGCCGGTTCGCGCCGCGCGCACATGGTTCGCATTGATATCGAGCCCTACGCAGTATTGCGTTGCGCTATCCAGGCACAGGCTGGCGGCGCAACTGCCCAGCGTCTCGGCCAGCAGCACCGAAGCCCCGCCATGCAGGATGCCATGCGGCTGCACGGTGCGGCGGTCCACCGGCATGCGCGCACTGAGCGACGCCTCGCCGATCTCGGTGAACTCGATACCCAGTTGCTCGACGGCGGTGTCCTTGTGACGGGCCTGGAGGTCTTTCAGGGACGGGGTCGATTTCCACAGCATGCACGGTCTCCGATGTTGTTTGTCCCGCATTCTAAGGCACCAGTCCATAGGGGTTCACGTGGCCCGTCTTGCCCGGAAAACACGGGCCCGGCGGGTTGTGGCCGGCGCGGCGCCGGCCACGGCAACGCGATCTCCAATTCCCCAACGCATTTGAGACAATGCGCCGTCGCGGTTAAGCGTTAAACTGACATGCGTTGTATGGTCAACATGCACTTAAAATCACTTTAAAGGCAGGGACGGCCGCGCACGTGACAAAGACCAATGCCCGGCATGGCGGCACCAAGCCGCGCCGGCGGCGTTTAATTATCGGGATTCTCAATCCAGCCTGGATTTCAACAAGAGCTCCATGACGTCGTTTACGTATGATGCTGTGCTAGCGGACGAGCCTCCTGGATGGCCAGCATCCGACCGGAGCACGCCCTCGTCGGCCGATGTATCGGCGCGCGACGCCTGGGCGCTGCTCGAAGCCACAGGCGGACTTGCCCTGCAAATCGATGTCACGGGCTACATCATGCTGGCAACGGAAGCATCGGCTCAGTTGCTGGCCTTTCCCCGGGAATACCTGCTCAAGTCCTCGATACTGGATGTGGTCTCGTTCGAACAACGCGAACAGCTCGCCGAGCTGCTCCTGGCCTGCGAACAAGAGGGTTCCTGGCAGCGCGGCCGGATCCGGTTCTCCGGCGGGGTGGGCGAAAGCCGATGGCTGGACCTCCGGGTCTGCCGGTACGCAAATGAAGACGGCGGTGTTTGTCTGTTGTTGTTTGGCTACGACATTACGCACTGGGTTGACAATGAACAGCGACTTATCGAGGCATCCTTTCGCGACCCATTGACCGGCGTGGGCAACCGCGCATTCCTGCGCGAGCGCATTTCCGCTTACTTTGCCGAAGACGGAACGGGAAAGACGCCGTTTGCGGTCGCCTTGATGGACCTCGATGGGTTCAAGAAGGTGAATGACTCGCTGGGCCATGAATTCGGCGATGCCTTGCTAAAGCAAGTCAGCGTGCGGCTGCTGGACGCCGTTCGCCCCAAGGATGTGGTCGCGCGGCTGGGCGGCGACGAGTTTGTGCTGCTATTGGACGGGATCGCATCGGAAGCGGCGGCCATCGGCCTGGTTGAAAGAGTGATACATGCCTGCAGGCAGCCCTTTCATCTCGCAGGCTGCCAGATCCGTGTCACCACCAGCCTCGGACTGACCTTCGGCACGCACGCCCATCAGTCCGAGTCGCAACTGCTCAAGCGCGCTGACCTCGCCATGTATGACGCAAAGGCGCAGGGCAAGAACCGCTATTGCGTCTACACGCCGGAGCTTGAGCATCGCCTGGATGAACAGTTCCGGATAGAGCAGGGCATGTTCGAGGCCGTCCAGAACGGCGAGTTCCTTCTCCACTATCAGCCCATCGTGTGGCCCGGTTCAGGCGAGGTCTGCGCAGTCGAGGCGCTGATGCGATGGGAGCACCCGACGGGGCCAGTCCCCCCGAGCGTGTTTATCCCGGTTGCGGAGCATAACGGCCTCATCAACCACCTTGGGGCATGGGCCCTTCGCTGCGCCTGCGCGCAGCTGGCAAGCTGGGATGCGCTGGGCCTGCATGTGGGATATATATCCGTCAACGTCTCGCCGGTTCAGTTCAGGCACCCGGGATTCGCGGATAGCGTCAGAAGGGCGATCAAGGACGCTGGCATCAGTTCGCACCGGCTGGTCCTGGAGATCACGGAAGGCGCACTGATGACCGACCCCGAAGCGGCCCAGGACTTGCTGATGGAGCTGCGCGCCCTGGGAGTCCGGTTCGCGGTGGACGACTTCGGGACGGGCTATTCCAGCTTGTCTTACCTTCGCCGCTTCCCGCTCTCGGCTTTGAAGATCGACAGGAGCTTCGTCGCGGACATGATGGACTCGCCGCACGCCAGGACCATTGTGTTTGCCGTGTTGTCCCTGGCGCGGGAACTCGGGCTGGTCGCCATCGCGGAAGGCGTGGAATCAAAGGAGCAAAGCCAGTTGCTGGCCGAACAAGGGTGTGAGCTGGTACAGGGGTGGCGCTACGCAAAGGCAATGAGCCCGGTCCAGTTCGTGAAACAAACGCAAAGCGGAAAGCTGCGCCTTGGCAGCTCGCAAGTATTCTCGAAGTAGACGCCGCTATGCAAAACAAGCAGTTCTTCGATGCGCTATGGAACCGGATGGCCCAGCAAGGGGATTTCCCCACGCTACAGTTCTGCATCGACAACGTATTCAAGACGCTGAGCAGCGATATCAGCGTCGGCGAGATGGCCGCTGCCGTGCTCTCCGACTTCAGCCTGTCGCAAAAGGTCATTCGCCTGGCCAACTCCGCCATGTACCGCTCTTTCGGGGGCGAGGTCACGACGGTGTCGCGCGCCATCCTGGTCCTGGGCGTCGATGCGATCAGCCATCTCACGCTGGGGGTCCAGTTGCTGGACTATTTCTCCGGCGTGGCAATCAACCGCCCCCAGGCCTCCCACGAGCTAAAGCAGGCCCTGATCGCAGGCGAGCTCACGCGCTCGCTCAGCAACGCGCAAGGCATCGGACAGGCCGAGGAGGCCGTCGTTTGCACGCTGATGCACCACATGAGCCGCCTTCTCCTCATCTTCTACTTTCCTGAAGAATGGGAACAGATCCGGGCCTTGTGCGAGGGAGATGCCATGCAGGAAAGCGAAGCCTGCCAGCGAGTCCTTGACGTGACCCTGGAGGATATCGCGGAGGCGGCGGCCATTAAATGGCGCCTGCCCGCCGTGATCGCGAACTCGATGCTGCGCAAGCGCTTCGATGCGGATTCCGTACTGGAATCCCATGCCGACTGGCTGGGCGCCATCGCCGACGTTTCCGCCCGGGCCGCCGCAATGCTCGCCAGCGATGCGCCCGAGGCAGCCGTCCAGGCCTTGCTCCTGACTCACGCGGAGGCGCTGGGCCTGCAAACCGCCGCGGTCGAAGGCGCGGTGAAGCAGGCCCTGGCATTGAACGTGTCCATGGCACATGCGGAGTCCCCGGATACAGACGATGCGGGCGATGCGAACCCTCCCCGGAACGCAGGCAAGCCCAAGGATGCGCTCAAGCGGCTCCAGCAGAGTCTCCTTGAGGTACAGCGCGAGGGCAGCGGACTGCCGGTATCCGAACTGGCTCCGCTGGTGCTCGAATCGGCCATGCGGGCGCTGAATTTCTCGCACTGTTTTCTCATGCTGCTCAATCCGATGGCGAAACGCTTTGGGGCGCGCGTCGGATTTGGCGAAGGCATGCGCGAGAAGATGGAGGCGCTATCGTTTGAAGAGGGATTTGTCCCCGATATCTTTCACTTCGCGGCCATCGCGCACAAGCCCCTGCTCTTCGAAGACTCCTTCGACAAGGAATTGGCACACCGCGTGCCGCGCTGGTATCGCGAGCAGATGCCCGATGCCAGGTCCATCCTGGTGGCGCCCGTGATGATCAAGAACCGCTGTGTCGCGATGATCTGCGGAGACTGGGGCACGACGGTTTGCGCGGGCGGACTGTCCGACGATGAAATGGAATCGTTCGATCTTCTGACGCGGGAAATCTCGTCGAGCTTTCTCCGCTCTGCCGAACACCGGTAGCCCTGGAGCGCGCGGGCGAGCGCGCGCCGCGCCGCCGCGACGTTGGTGGATACCAAAGTAGGCAACTCACCGATAGCGCGCGGCGGGTGCCGAGGCCATGCTGGACGCAGTATCTGAACATGGCTGGCAAGGCGCGCCACATCGGGCGCGCGCCCTTGCGTTGCCGCCAACATGGAAGCGCACTTGCAAATGCCGGCGATGCCACCGGCCCGGCCAGGCAGTCCTGGCCATGCCGGGCGGCGCGGCTTGCCTCCCTTACTCCACCGTGACCGACTTGGCCAGGTTGCGCGGCTTGTCCACATCAGTGCCGCGGGCGCAGGCCGTGTGGTAGGCCAGCAGTTGCAGCGGCACCACGTGCAGGATCGGCGAGAGGTCGCCGTAGTGCTCGGGCAGGCGGATCACCTGGATGCCATCGGTGGACTGGATGTGGGTGTCGCTGTCGGCGAACACATACAGCCGGCCGCCACGGGCGCGCACTTCCTGGATGTTGGACTTGAGCTTTTCCAGCAGGGCGTCGTTGGGCGCCACCGTGACCACGGGCATGGCCTCGGTCACCAGCGCCAGCGGGCCATGCTTGAGTTCGCCGGCGGGATAAGCCTCGGCATGAATGTAGGAGATTTCCTTGAGCTTGAGCGCGCCTTCGAGGGCAATCGGGTAATGCAGGCCACGGCCCAGGAACAGCGCGTTCTCGCGGCGCGCGAAGTCTTCGGACCAGGAGATGATCTGCGGCTCCAGCGCCAGCACGCCGTGCAGCGCCACAGGGAGGTGGCGCAGGTTGGCCAGTGCGGCGGCCTCGGCCTCGGCCGTGAGCTTGCCGCGCACCTTGGCCAGCGCCAGCGTCAGCATGTACAGCGCGGCGAGCTGGGTGGTGAAGGCCTTGGTCGAGGCCACGCCGATCTCGGTGCCGGCGCGGGTGAGGAAGCGCAACTCGGTCTCGCGCACCATGGCGCTTGTGGCGACGTTGCATACCGCCAGCGTGTGGGTGTGGCCCAGCGACTTGGCATGGCGCAGCGCGGCCATGGTGTCGGCGGTTTCGCCGGACTGCGAGATCACCACGACCAGCGCACGCGGGTTCGGCACGGTCTCGCGGTAGCGGTACTCGCTCGCCACCTCGACCTGGGTCGGGATCTTGGCGACGGATTCGAGCCAGTACTTGGCGGTGCAGCCCGAGTAGTAGCTGGTACCGCAGGCCAGGATCAGCACGTTGTCGATTTCGCTGAACACGCTTTGCGCATTGGCGCCGAAGAGTTCCGGCGTGATGGCTTCGATGCCTTCCAGCGTGTCGCCGAGCGCGCGCGGCTGCTCGAAGATCTCCTTTTGCATGAAGTGGCGGTACGGGCCCAGTTCCACGGCAGCGGCGTGGGTTTCGACCACGCGCACTTCCCGCTCGACCAGGTGGTCGTGCACGTCGTGGATCGTGGCGCCCTCGCGGGTGATCTCCACCACGTCGCCTTCTTCCAGATAGATGATGCGGTTGGCGGTGCCCGCCACGGCCAGCGCGTCGGAAGCCAGGAACGACTCGTTGTCGCCCAGCGCCACCACCAGCGGCGAACCGGCGCGGGCGCCGACCACGCGCTCAGGGTGATCCTTGGAGAACACGGCGATGGCGTAAGCGCCGTGCAGGCGCTTGGTCACCGCGCGCACCGAGGCGAACAGGTCGCCGCGCGTGGCGCTGCTCGGATATGTGTAGACCTGGTGGATCAGGTGGGCGACGACCTCGGTATCGGTCTGCGACTCGAAACCATAGCCGGCGGCGCGCAGCTCTTCGCGCAGCGGCTCGTAGTTCTCAATGATGCCGTTGTGCACCAGTGCGATGGTTTCGCCCGAGAAGTGCGGGTGGGCATTGGTGGTGTCGGGCTTGCCGTGCGTGGCCCAGCGCGTGTGCGCCACGCCGGTCAGGCCGGACAGGCCGGACGCGCGGGTCTGCTCGTCCAGGTCGGCCACGCGCGACACCGTGCGGGCGCGTTCGAGCGCGCCATCGCGCACCACCGCCACGCCGCAAGAGTCATAGCCGCGGTATTCGAGGCGACGCAGGCCTTCGATCAGGACCGGAACGATATTGCGCGAGGAAACCGCGCCGACGATGCCGCACATATTCTTCTCCCACGGGGTGCGGACACGGCCGCACCGGATGATTGCTGCGAGGACGGCGGCGCCGTCGCCCGAGGATTGCCCGTGCCGCCCGCCCTTATCCGGGCAGGTCGGCGGCGGGACTCATTTTTTTGCTTGCTTGACCGGCCGCTGCCAGGCATCGATGGTCATTTGCTTGGCGCGCGACAGCGTCAGCTTGTCGGCCGCCGCTTCCTTGGTCAGCGTGGTGCCGGCGCCAATGGTGGCTCCGCGGCGCACGGTCACCGGGGCGACCAGTTGCGTGTCGGAGCCGATAAAGACATCGTCCTCGATCACGGTGCGGAACTTGTTGGCCCCATCATAGTTGCAGGTGATGGTGCCGGCGCCAATATTGACGCGCGAGCCAACTGTGGCGTCGCCCACATAGGCAAGGTGATTGGCCTTGCTGTGCGCCGCGATCTGGCTGTTCTTGACCTCGACGAAGTTGCCGATATGCACGTCCTCGGCCAGCACCGTGCCGGGGCGCAGGCGCGCGTACGGGCCGATGCGGCCTTCCGCGCCGACGCTGGCATCCTCGAAATGACAGAACGGTTGCACCCGTGCGCCGGCACCCACGGTGCTGTTGCGAATCACGCAGTTGGCGCCGATATGCGCGCCGTCTTCGAGGTGCACCCGCCCCTCGAACACGCAATTGACATCGATCGTGACGTCGCGCCCGCAGGTGAGTTCGCCGCGGATATCGATCCGCGCCGGGTCCAGCAGCGTCACGCCGGCTTCCAGCAGCCGCTGCGCCAGGTTGCGCTGGTGGATACGCTCGAGCTCGGCGAGTTGCACCTTGCTGTTGACGCCAAGTGTTTCCCACAGCGCGGCGGGCTGTGCCGAGACCACCTCGACGCCGTCCGCGACCGCGCGCTCGACGGTATCGGTAAGGTAATACTCGCCCTGGGCGTTGTCATTGCGCAACGTGGACAGCCAGCGGCGCAGGTGGCCAGTGGGCGCCAGGATGATGCCGGTATTGATCTCACGGATGGCGCGCTGTTGCTCGCTGGCATCCTTTTGCTCGACGATGCGCACGATGCGGCCGTCTTCGCGCACGATTCGGCCGTAGCCGGCGGGATCATCCATCTCTACGGTCAGGATGCCGAAGCGCCCGTTGCCGGCCTCGGCCACCAGGCGCTGCAGCGTGGACGGCTCGGTCAGCGGCACGTCGCCATAAAGCACCAGCGTGGGCTGGCTGTCATCGAGCAGCGGCAGCGCCTGCGCCACGGCGTGACCGGTTCCCAGCTGCTCGGCCTGCAGGGCGAAGGCGACGTCTTCCGCGCCAACGGCTTCGCGCACGCGCTCGGCGCCGTGTCCCACCACCACCACAAGCCGCGTCGGCAACAATTTGCGCGCCGTATCAATCACATGCGCGAGCAATGGCCGGCCAGCGAGAGGATGCAGTACCTTGGGCAACGCGGAGTTCATCCGTTTGCCCATGCCTGCAGCGAGAATGACGATATTCACAAGGAGGGTCCTAAGTGAGTGTGTCCAAAAACCCGTTTGAAGCGCTCCCCCGCGATGGCCGGGGACGCGTAGCGTCGGCCAGGGTCCTGGCCCCAGCCCCGGTGCGCGGGGTAACGCCTGCGGCGACCCGGAATGGCGGGCGCGAACAGGCACCCAAACGCGCGGAAAAGGATTCTATCATGGGCGTTTTACGCCGTTTGACGACGTTTCCCCACCTGCGCGGGGACCGGATCCGGCGCCTCTTCCTGGCCACGGCCGTGCTCGCCCTGACGGCCTGCAGCGCCATGAAACTGGGCTACCAGCAGGGCGACCGGCTGGCCTACTGGTGGATCGACAACTACGTCGACGTAACCGCCAGCCAGGAACCGCTGACGCGCGATGCCATCGCCCGCTTCTTTGCCTGGCACCGCAAGGACCAGTTGCCCGAGATCGCCGGATTGCTGCGGCAGGCCAAAAGCGAAGTGCAGCAACCGGTATCCGCCGCGGCAGTGGGCAAGATCCAGGACGACGCCCAGCGGCTGGCGCGCGTAGCGTTCGACCGCTCCACGCCCGACGTGGCCGACCTGTTGCTGACGCTGACCCCGGACCAGATTGCCCGCATGGAGAAGAAATTCGCCGATGCCAACGCCAAGTACCGCAAGGAATACCTGCGCCCGGACCCGGCGGCGCGCGAAGAGGCCCGCTTCGACAAGATAATGGACTACGCGCGGCTGGTCTACGGGCGCTTTTCAAGTGACCAGGAAGCCGCCATCCGGCGCGCCATGGCTCCGGTGGTGCAAGGCGCCGAGGCGCGCTACGCCGAACGCCTCAAGCGCCAGCAGGAATGGCTGGCGCTGGTGCGGCAGGTGCAGGCCGAGCATCCGCCCAAGGCCCAGGTGGTCGAGATGCTCAAGCGCTATGGCGATCACTGGCAGAACCCGCCGACCAGGGAGCGCAATGCGCGTCATGACGCCAATAACGAGGCTGGACTGGCGTTGACTGTCACTATTGCCAACCTGACAACGCCGGAGCAGAAGGCACATGCGGTGGAGCGGTTTCAGAAATGGATTGATGATGCCAATGCGTTGATGCGTGATGGGGGCAATACTGTGGCTGCGCCTCGGCCGGCTCGGGCGGAGAATTGATTTTTTGGGGGGCCTTTTTGTAACTCGTTAACTGCTTAACTTCAACTTCAACTTCAACTTCAAAAGCCTAAAGTCAAAGGCAGTTTCACCTCCCCTGCGGGGAGGCGACCTACTTTCTTGTCTTGCCAAGAAAGTAGGCAAAGAAGGCGCGCCGGATGGGGCGACACCCCCTCGGGATCCGGCGAAAAGAGCGGCCGGGACCCA
>NZ_JBFTOX010000043.1:0-82002 GCF_056398185.1 Cupriavidus sp. 05L310 | reverse complement strand
GACAAAAAGAGCGGCCGGGACCCAAACTCGCATCGCCTTAAGGCGATACTCAAACATGGGTCCCTCTTTTCCGCTCTTTTTGCCTGCCGACGAGGCGCCCCATACGGCCTGGTACACCTTGACGGCTCGCTTCGCATCGCGGGTTGGTGCGGCCCGCCCTTGGGGGCGCTCCACACGGCTACACCAGGTCGTTGATCTGGCGGTGGCGCTTTTCTCTGCGTTGCTTCGGTCCGTCAGGCTTTGCTTGTCAGGCGCGAGTTCCACATTCGCCTTTGGTCTTGGCCAGGCTGTTGCCGTTAGAGCATCGTCGCTGCAGCCTAGCCGCTTCCGCCTTTCCTGAAATGCGCTTGCAAGGCTTCAATCATCGCCGCTGCCGCTACCGAGTCTCCTCTCTCTTTCAGCCGCACCAGGCATATCTCGCGCACCAGGGAGGGTAATTGCAGGGGCCGGATCGCCAGGCTTTCTTGCTGGAACTGGAACAGCGCCAGCGCGGGCACCACCGTCACGCCGAGCCCCGCCGCTACCAGTGCGGCTACGGTGGCGAGGTGTTCTACTTCCATCACCCCGTTAAGCTTGAGCGGATGGAGCGCGGCGTCCAGGTGCTGGCGCACGCTGCTGGTACGCGAGAGCTGGATAAAGGGCAGGCCCGCAAGCGCTTGCGGGGCCACCCGCCGGCGGCGCGCCAGCGGATGGTCCGCCGGGCAAACCAGGTGGAAGCTGTCCGTCACCAGGGGCTCGATGCGCAGGTCGCCGTCCTGCGCCGGGGCGGGCGCCAGCGCGAAGTCCGCGCGGCCTCGCCGTACCAGGTCGATGCAGCCGTCCGCCAGCAGGTCGAACAGCTCGATGGCAATGCCGGGATAGCGCTGGTGGAAGGCCGCGAGGATCGGCGGCAGGTCGCCCGCGGCCAATGAGGGCAGCGCCGCAATCGAAACCCGCCCCTTGCGGCGTTCGGCGTGGTCGCGCAGTTCCGCGAAGGCGGTCTCGAAATCCGCCAGCAGGCGCGTGGCCACTTCCTCGAAGCGCCGGCCTTCCACGCTCAGTTCCACATGCCGCGTGGTGCGCTCGAACAGCCGCGTACCGGCCTGTTCCTCCAGCGTCTGGATAAGTGCGCTGAAGGCCGATTGCGACAGGTGGCAGGCCTGCGCGGCGCGCGTGAAGTTGCGGTGCTTGACCAAGGCCACGAAGGCGCGCAGGTGTTTGACCGAGAGGTTCATTGGCAGGCGCCCAATTCAGCTGAAAAAACGATAGATTAATCCAAATTATCCGTTTTTTGGGTGAGGATGACACGTCTAGAATGACTTCATCGGACGTGCTCATCGGGGCTCGTACTTCTTCATCACCCAAGCTTTTCTCAGGCCATCAACGGGCTTCCATCCTATGACCGCTCCTCTGCTGATTGGCTCAGGCGCCGGCTTCTCCGGCGACCGCACCGACGCCGCCCTGCCCGTGGTGCGGTCCCTGATCGCAGCGGGCGGTCCGGCCGTGCTGATGTTCGAGACGCTGGCCGAGCGCACGCTGGCGCTGGCCCAGCTGGCGCGCCGCGGCAACCCCGCCCATGGCTATGAACCGCTGCTCGACGCGCTGCTGGCGCCCGTGCTGGGGCTGTGCCTGGCCAATGGCATTCCCATCGTCGGCAATTTCGGCGCGGCCAATCCGCATGCCGCCGCGCAGCGCGTGGGCGCACTGGCGGCGGAGCTTGGCCTGGCGCCGCCGCGGGTGGCGGTGGTGGAGGGCGACGATCTTTCGCACGAGGCCGGCCGCGCCGTCCTGCGCCAGATCGTCGGCCCTGATTTTCCCGAGGCGCGCTTCGTTTGCGCCAACGCCTACATCGGGGCGCAGGGCATTGCCGATGCGCTGGCCGCCGGCGCGCAGGTGGTGGTGTGCGGCCGCGTGGCCGATCCCGCCCTGGCGGTCGGCCCGGCCATGGCGCATTTCGGCTGGTCATGGCAGGACTGGGATCGCCTGGCGCGCGCCACCATGGCAGGCCACCTGCTCGAATGCGGGGCGCAAGTCACCGGCGGCTATTTCGCCGATCCCGGCATGAAGGACGTGCCGGATGTGCACGCCGTCGGCTATCCCATCGTGCGCCTGGATGAAGACGGCAATATCGAGGTGGGCAAGGCGGCGGATACCGGCGGCTGCGTGGACCTGCGCACGGTCAAGGAACAGTTGCTGTACGAGGTGCATGACCCTGCCGCCTATCTCACGCCCGACGTGATCGCCGATATCAGCGCGGCCACGGTCGAGCAGGTCGGCCCCGACCGCGTGGCCGTGCGCAATGTGCGCGGCCGCGAGCGGCCCGGACAACTCAAGGCCAACCTGTTCTACGAAGGCGGCTGGATCGCCGAAGGCGAGATTTCGTACGCCGGCCCCAACGCCGCGGCGCGCGCGCGCCTGGCTGCGGAGATCGTGCGCAAGCGCATGGACCTGCTGGGCCACGCGGCGCCGATCCGCTTCGACCTGATCGGCGTGCTGAGCGTGTTCGCCGACGATGGCGGCCGCCTGCTGCAACAGCCGCAAGCCGGCGAGGCGCAGGCGCGGGACGTGCGTCTGCGCGCCGCGCTGGCGCATGAGGACAAGTCCGTGGCGGAAACGCTGCTGCGCGAGGTCAATGCGCTCTATACCTGCGGACCCGCCGGCGGCGGTGGCGTGCGCACCGCGCTGCGCGCGCGCCTGAATGCCATGTCCTGCCTGGTGCCGCGCAGCGCCGTCACCGCAAGCCACACTCTGCTGCCATGAACGCCACCACCTCCAATACCGCCACGCCGGCTGCCGCTGCAGCCACCATCGCGCTTTATCAGCTTGCGCACGGACGCACGGGCGACAAGGGCGATCGCTCCAATATCAGCGTGATCGCCTACGACCCGCGCGACTTCGACCATCTCGCCGCCCATGTCACCGAAGACGCCGTGGCGGCACTGTTCAGCTACCGGCGGCCGTCTGCGGTCAGACGCTACCTGGTGCCCTCGCTGCAGGCGATGAACTTCGTCATCGACGGCGTGCTCGACGGCGGCGTCAACGATGCACTCAACCTGGACACGCACGGCAAGGCGCTGTCCTTCCTGCTGCTGCAACTGGAAATTCCCTTGCCCCCGCGCCTGGCCGGCGCCGGCTGAAACGCCGGATCCAGACCGCAAGCGACAAACCACAAACCACGTATCACAAATCAAAACGATTCGAGATTCGAACAGGAGACCCAAGATGTCCGCATACACCAAGCCCGCTTCCGTCCTGAAGGCGGTCACCGGCATCGCCGCCGCCGCGCTCGTGCTGCTGGCCGGCCCGGCGCACGCGGAGTTCCCGGACAAGCCGATCCGCTTCGTGGTGCCTTTCGCCGCCGGCAGCGCGACGGACCAGCTAGCCCGCGCGATCGGCCAGGCCATCACGCTGGATGCCAAGGTAACGGTGGTGGTCGACAACAAGCCCGGCGCCAACGGCTTTATCGCCGCCAGCGACGTGGCCAAGGCCAGCCCCGACGGCTATACCGTGCTGATCACCAGCAACACTACGCATGCGGCCAACGAGCACCTGTTCAAGAAGCTGCCTTACGATCCGGTCAAGGACTACGTTCCGGTGACAGCACTGGGCCGTGGCGGCCAGATCATGGTGGTCAACCCGCAGTTGCCGGTCAATAGCGTGGGAGACTTCATCGCGCTGGCCAGGAAGGAGCCGGGCAAGCTCAGTTTCGGCAGCGGCAGCTCGTCCTCGCGTATCGCGGGCGAGCTGTTCCAGCAGATGGCGCATGTGCAATTGCTGCACGTGCCCTACAAGAGCAATCCGCTCGCGGTCACGGATCTGCTGGGCAACCAGATCCAGATGATGATCACCGATACCGCCACCGGACTACCCCAGGTCAAGAGCGGCAAGCTCAAGGCGCTGGGCGTGTCGGGCAAGACCCGCTCGCCGCTTGCGCCCAATGTGCCGACCATCGACGAGGCGGGCGTCAAGGGTTATGAGATGAGCTACTGGTTCGCCGCCTACGCGCCGGCCAAAACGCCGCAGCCGGTGGTGGACAAGCTCAACGCGCTGATGGTAAAGGCCGCCAGGAGTGACACCGCGGCCAATTTCTACCAGTCCACCGGTACTGAAGTGTTCACCAGCACGCCGGCGGAACTGGCGAGGTTCCAGACGCAGGAATCGGCCAAGTGGGGCCGCATCATCAAGGCCGCGAACATCCAGCCCGAGTAAGCCATGCGTGCCGCCTTGCCGTGCGATCCACCTGCACGGCATGGCCTGGCAGCCAACCGCATACGGCAGCTTGCCGGGCTAGGCGCTGCGCATCGGATGTGTTGGATGGGGCGGGGCGCGCCCTCGGTCAACCTTGCTGGCGGCAGGGCTGCAGCGCCCCGGGCGCCACAGACGGGCTACCATGCCGGCACCCACTCAACTTTCGCCACGCCCCGGCCCACGGCCATGCGCGGACGTACGCAAGGCACAGCATGAACGCAACCGCCGCTTCGGGACTTCCCGGCTCCCTCGACCCCCAGGCGCTGATCCGCACCTATATCCGCGCCAAGGACGAAAACCGTCCCCACCTGATGGCGCAGGCCTTCGCCGCCGATGCCACGCTGGAGATGACGGTCAAGTCCGCGGCCATCGCCTTCCCCGCGCGCAGCGAAGGCCTGGCCGCCATCAGCGATGTGCTGGTGCGGCGCTTTGGCCAGAGCTACGACAATGTCTACACGTTTTGCCTGGCCGAAGCCCAGCCCGCAGCGGATGCGCAGCGCTATGCCTGCGACTGGCTGGTCGGCATGACCGACAAGGCCACCGGCGGCGTACGTGTGGGCTGCGGCAGCTACGCATGGGAATTCTCCGGGCCGGGCAAGCCGCGCGTGCAAGCCCTCGCCATCGTGATCGAGGCCATGGAAGTATTGCCCTCCGACACCGCGCAACCGGTGCTCGACGGCTGGCTGGCGCGGCTGCCCTATCCGTGGTGTGCTGGTGCACTCGCCTGTCAGCAGGCGCCGGCGCTGCCGCAACTGGCACCGGTGCTGTCGTATCTTCGTGCCGGCGCCGCGGACCGGTGAGGAATCCGGGCGGCGCGGGCGCCGCTCAGCGCTTGAACCCGAGCACCAGCACGCCGGCGCCCACCAGAGCGATGCCGGCCCACTCGCGCAGGCTGGGGCGTTCGCCGAGGAAGATCACGGCGAACACCGCCACCAGCAGCAGGCTGAGCTTGTCCACCGGCGCCACCTTCGAGGCATCGCCGATCTTCAGTGCCCGGAAGTAGCACACCCAGGAGGCGCCGGTGGCCAGTCCCGACAGGACCAGGAAGATCCAGGTCCGGGGCGGCAGCGCGAGCGGGTTGCTCCACTTGCCCGTCAGCACCACGAAGATGCTCAGCACCACGATGATCACCGCGGTGCGCACCAGGGTGGCGAGGTCGGAATTAATGCCCTCCAGCCCGATCTTGGCAAAGATCGCCGTCAGCGCGGCGAAAACAGCCGACAGCAATGCCCAATGAAACCAACCGGTGGAAGAAGCCATGGCGTTGCGTGTGAGGTGTTTGGCGGCCGCCTTGCGCCACTCAGGTGCGCCGGCGCTCCATGGCCACCAGCGAAGGCACGAAGCCTAGCTGGCCGAAGAAGGCCGCCTCGGACGAGCGTCCGGCGCGTAGCACCCAGGTGATGTCGGGATCGTTGCCGACGATCTGGCGCACCAGGGCGCGCCCGATGCCGCGCCGGCGATGGCTCGGTGCCACCGCGACCATCGACAGATAGCCGTTGGAGATGTCGTCGCACAAGGCACGCGCGAAACCTACGACTTCACCGTTATCCACCGCCACCACCACCCGTTGCGAGTTGGCGATCAGGCGGGCGAAGCGTTCCGTATTGGCGACCCGGTGTGCCCACCCGTTGGCCGCAAGGAGTTGTCTGGCTGCCTCGGTTTCTTCTGGCAGCAGATTGCGGATTTCCATCAGGGCTCCCCATGCAAGCACATACTGCAACTCGGCGCTGCCCTTCTTGTGGGGGGGCGTCTCGAGGCGAGTGCGGCCCGAGGCCGCGAAAGACTGCTGGCAGTGTAGCGAGCGCGCGCAGGCCCGTCAATTTGCGACAGGCCATGTTGCTACCATGCTGTGGCGGGGTATCATGGACACCATGAATGCCTCGATCTTCTCTTCCGCCCATCCGGCCGATCAGCTGGCCGAGTTCAGCGATGCCGATGCCGCGCTGGCCCGCATCCGTGAAATCTACGATGCCTCGGTCGGCGCCATCCGCGCGCGCTTCGATGCCTTTGCCAAGGGACAGCCACTGCCGTCAGCGGCACATGCCTGTTACCCCTACCTCGGCATCTCGGTCAATCTCGAAACCATGGTCACCGACAGCCGCCCATCCTGGGGCACGGTCGCCTACCCCGGCGTGTACGGCACCACGGTCACCCGGCCCGAACTGCTGGCGGACTACTACCGGGACCAGATCGAGCGCCTGATACGCTACCACCGCGTGCCCGTGGTGGTCGGCGTGAGCCGGCGCCCGATCCCGCTGCCCTTCGTCATCGAAGCCTCCACCACGGACATCAGCTACACCCAGGCGCGCGAGCTGGAAGCCTCCTTCGTGCTGCCCGAGCTGAGCCGCATCGACGATGCCATCGCCAACGGTACCTATGAGCCGGTGGCGGGCGAGGCCTGGCCGCTCTCGATGTTCCCCGGCGAGCGCGTGGACCTGGCGCTGCAGCGTCTCTACCACTACACCGGCACCGCGCCACAGCACTTCCAGCGCTTCGTGCTGTTCACCAACTACCAGCGCTACGTCGATGAATTCATCGCGCTCGGCCGCTCGCTGATGGGGGCCGAAGATGCGCAGGGCGCCGATGGCTACGTGCGCTTCGTCGAACCCGGCGACGTGATCCAGGAGCGCGGCGCGGCCGAGCCCGACGACGCCCAGCGTCCGCGCGCGCTGCCGCAGATGCCCGCCTATCACCTGGTGCGCGAGGACAAGCTCGGTGTCACGCTGGTCAATATCGGCGTGGGCCCGTCCAACGCCAAGACCATGACCGACCACCTTGCCGTGCTGCGTCCGCACTGCTGGCTGATGGTCGGCCACTGCGGCGGCCTGCGCCGCTCGCAGCAACTGGGCGACTACGTGCTGGCGCACGCCTATGTGCGCGACGATCACGTGCTCGATCATGACCTGCCGCCGTGGGTACCGGTGCCTCCCATCGCCGAAATCCAGGTCGCGCTGCAGGAGGCCGTGGTGCGAGTGACGGGCTTGTCCGGCAATGAAATGAAAACCCGCATGCGCACCGGCACGGTGGTTTCCACCGACGACCGCAACTGGGAGCTGAAGTCCAAGGCGCTGTACGCCCGCTTCAACCAGTCACGTGCCATCGCCATCGACATGGAGAGCGCTACGGTCGCGGCCAACGGCTTCCGCCTGCGGGTGCCATACGGCACGCTGCTGTGCGTGTCCGACAAGCCGCTGCACGGTGAGCTCAAGCTGCGGGGCATGGCGAATGCGTTCTACCGGCAGCGGGTGAGCCAGCATATGTCGATCGGGCTGGAAGCGATTCGTATCCTGCGCGAAGGTGGTGCCGAACAATTGCACTCGCGCAAGCTGCGTAGCTTCGACGAACCGGCGTTCCGCTAGGCGGGCTTCTTCGGGAAAGCTGCAATGCAAGGGGGCCCCGTGATGCGGGGCCTTTCTTCTTGTGCCGCGCTCTCATCGACGTGCGAGCTGGCGTACGTTCGCACTGGCGGTCCATCGCATTCCCTGTTCCCGCTCACCGCGCCGTTGGCCCGCCACGCGTGTTTCACCGGATCCCTGGCGATAACCGGCTATTGCCTATTGGCGATATGCCAGTCCAGGCATAGAATCTCGCGCTTTGCCAGATGCCATTCGCCGTCATGCGGCGAATGCCGCGATTGCCCGGCATGGCATCCACCTGGCCATGCCGGTGCCGTTGCGATCTGCACCACTTCAGAACTATGACTACGAACCACCATGCGGTCGTCACGCTGGCCAGCCTGACGCTGGCAGGCTGCTTGCGTTATCCGCATGCCTCTGGCCATCTGGTTCGCACCGCGACGATTGCGGCCGGCCTTGCGGAAATGGTCGGACTGCGTGCCGAGGAGTGCGAGCGCATTCGGCTCGCCACGCCGGCGCACGACGTCGGCAAGCTCGCCATCCCGGACGCCGTGCTGCTCAAGCCCGGCAAGTTGCTTCCCGAAGAGAGACAGGTGATCGAGCGCCACGCCGAGATCGGCGCGAACCTACTTGCGGGTAGTTCGAATGCCCTGATGCGGCTCGCATCGCAGGTCGCGCATCACCACCATGAGCGCTTTGACGGCACGGGCTATCCGTGTGGGCTGGCCGGCCAGGAGATCCCGCTGGCAGCTCGCATCGTGGCGGTTGCCGATGCCTTTGACGCGATGACCGAGGCGCGTTGCTATCGCCCCTGCATGACGGACGACGATGCGCTATCCATCGTCTCGGCTGGGTCAGGCACGCAATTCGACCCGGAGGTGACGAGCGTCTTCCTCGCCAACATCCCGCAGGTCTTGCACCGCCGGCGGTCGGCGCAAGCGCTGCTCAGCGCCGGCTCCGAGATGGCCGTGGTCGCGCGCTTCTACGGCTTGAATCGCGATGCATTGCGGCAGATCCCCCGTCAGGCGAGGGCCTGACGGGGGATCTGCCGCGCGCGCCTGGAAGCCCGGTTAAAGCGTCCGAGGCGTCCGAGGCGTCCGAGGCGTTCGAAGGGCTCGATGTGTTCGATGTGTTCGAGGTGTTTAGAAGCGGTAGCCCACACCCATGCTGAACAGCCACGGATCCAGGCTCACGTTCGAGACCTTGACGCCGGCCGCCTTGACGTCGCTCGACAGCCACACCTTCTTGATGTCGGCATTGAGGAACCAGTTCTTGGTGAGCTTGTAGTCCATGCCGATCTGCAAGGCAGGCGCCACGCTCCAGCTGTCGAGCGATAGCGAGTTGTTGGCAATGTCGGCGCCCCAGATCCGCGTGAAGTTCAGGCCCGCGCCCACATAGGGGCGGAAGGTACCGTTGGGGATGAAGTGATATTGCACCAGCAGCGTCGGCGGCAGGTGGGTGAAGGAACCGATCTTGTTGCCATCGAGGTAGACGTTCTGCTTCTGCGGCACGGTCAGCACCAGTTCCGCGGCGATGTGTGGTGTGAAGAAGTAGGTGACGTCGAGTTCCGGGATCCACTTGTTGTTGACGGTGATGCGGTCCGATGCGCCAACGCCGCCGATCGGGTCCGACTTGTCGGCCATGTCCAGATAGGTGGCGCGCAGGCGCACCATCCAGTTGCCCTGGGTTTCGTCGGACGCTGCCATGGCGGGCGCCGCGGCAACGCTGCCGAGCAGGGCGATGGCAGCAACAACGGTTGTGGAAAGGCGGGTGGACAGACGCTTCTTCATGATGGTTGGCTCGTGTAGTAGGGAAACTTCACGCTCAGTGTGGCGTAGGGTTCCCAGCCAAGCCTTGACCGAAAGCAAGAAGCACTGCATCGGCGGCGCGCGTGTGCATGTGCGTCGCAGCGTCGCCACAGCCGCTGTCTGGTTGTCAGGCGGGATCGTGGGCAAGCCGCCGGACTTTCGCATTTCCAATCGCGCTCCGGGGTTCTAAGGACATGCGCAAATATTCGTGGCAACCGGCACCGGCGCCCCTTACGCTGTGCACACAGTCAAGCAACGAGCATGTCGTGGGCGTCCCGCCAAGGGCGTCTTTCCGGGTGTGCCCCGTGGGGGCGGGGCACACCGGTTTTTCCTCGGTGGACCTCAGCCGGCCAGGGCTTCCTCGCGTTGCGACTGGCTGGTGGCGCGCAGGTGGCGGTTCACGCCGGACACCACAGCCTTGAGCGACGCCGTGACAATATTGGCATCGATGCCGGCGCCGAAGCCGGTGGCGGAATCGCCAACACGCACTTCCACATAGCAAGCCGCGGCGGCATTGGCGCCGGACGACAGCGCGTGCTCGTGGTAATCCATCACACGTACCGGCGCATCGAGCGCGCCGGCGAAGGCGCCGACGAACGCATCGATCGGGCCGTTACCCCGGCCGCGCACGCTGACGGACTCGCCGTCGCGCAGCAATGCCACTTCGATCTCCACCTGGCCTTCGCTATCGGACACCATCTGGTGGCCCACATAGCGCAACGGCGCGGCGTGTTCGAGATACTCGCGCTGGAACAAGCCGTAGAGGTCGTCGGCGCTGGCTTCGAGCCCGCTTTCGTCGGTCATTGCCTGCACCGCGCGGCTGAACTCGATCTGCAGGCGCCGCGGCATATAGATGCCATGCACCTGTTCCAGCAGGTAGGCCATGCCGCCCTTGCCGGACTGGCTGTTGACGCGGATCACCGCGTCGTAGCTGCGGCCAAGGTCGGCCGGGTCGATCGGCAGGTAGGGCACTTCCCAGATCTCGTCAGGCTTTTGCTGGGCGAAGCCTTTGCGGATCGCGTCCTGGTGCGAGCCCGAGAACGCGGTGAAGACGAGGTCGCCCACATAGGGGTGCCGCGGATGCACCGGGAGCTGGTTGCAATGCTCCACGCAGTGGCGCACTTCGTCGATATCGGAAAAATCGAGCGCAGGGTCCACGCCCTGCGTGTAGAGATTCAGCGCCAGCGTGACCAGGTCCACATTGCCGGTACGCTCGCCGTTGCCAAACAGGCAACCTTCCACGCGATCCGCGCCGGCCATCACGGCCAGCTCGGCGGCAGCCACGGCGGTACCGCGGTCATTGTGCGGATGGACCGACAGCACGATGTCAGCGCGCCTTGCGAGATGGCGGTGCATCCATTCGACCTGGTCGGCGAAGATATTGGGCGTGCTGCATTCCACCGTGGTCGGCAGGTTCAGGATCAGGGGGCGCGCAGCGCTCGGTTGCCAGATCGCGGACACCGCATCGCAGACCTCGAGCGAGAAATCCAGTTCGGTCATGCTGAAGGTTTCCGGCGAGTATTCGTAGCTCCATGCCGTCTCGGGCATGGCATCGGTCAACGCCTTGATCAGCCGCGTGCCCTCCAGGGCGATCTCCTTGACCTCCTCGCGGCTGGCACCGAACACGATGCGGCGAAACGCGGGAGCGATGGGATTGTAGAGATGCACCACGGCGCGAGCCGCGCCGCGCACGGAATCGATGGTACGGCGGATCAGGTCCTCGCGCGCCTGCGTCAGCACCACGATGGTCACGTCACCCGGAATGCGGTCTTCCTCGATCAGCATTCGCACGAAATCGAAATCGGTCTGCGATGCCGAGGGGAACGCCACCTCGATCTGCTTCAGGCCGATCTTCACCAGTTGCTCGAAGAAACGGAGCTTGCGCTGCGGGTTCATCGGCTCGATCAGGGCCTGGTTGCCATCGCGCAGATCGGTGCTCATCCAGATCGGCGCGCGCGTGATGCGCTGGTCGGGCCAGGTGCGGTCGGCGATTTCGACGGCGATGGCGGGGCGGTACTTGGCGGCGGGGTTGCACAACATCATGACGGTTCTCCTTCCTCGCGGGAAGATGCAAGACACAATAGGCCAGAGCGCTAAAGCGCAATGGCGGAAAAAGGGTGGCGCGAGGCTGCCGAACTGCCACGAGGCACTAGGCCCGGCAACCGATCGGTAGGTCTAGCAGTAGCGAGGAGGAGAGATGCGGCGCCGATAGCGCCGGAGCGGTGCCCGGCACACGGCCTGCTGCCGGCACGCGCACGGCTGCGGCGATGCTGGAAGCATCGGCGGCCTGGCGGTGGGAGCAGGTGGCTTGGTGCATTGCGTGCGGTGCGGGAAGCGGTCCGGATGGCGCGGCTTCCGTGGTTGCGCTGATCACTTGCGTTGCATGCCTGTCGCCAGCGAAGCGGCAAGCATCTGGCAAGAGTAGTCGAGTTGACGCGCGGGCGTCAAGGGCGCCGCCGCGTCGTCTTCGGGCCTGAGCCGCAAAGGTGCGCGTTTCGCATTTCACCCTGACGGATGGCGGCGCGGGGATGAGCGCTGCCGCACATAAGCCTCGAACCCTCAACCGTATGGCTGGTACAGCAGTCCGCGCATCCTGACTAGTCTGGTAAGCGACGTGACCAGAGATTCCGCCATTTTCCCAGCTGGCGCGTCCGGAAAACGAGATTCGGCACCTGCGCCTTTGCCTTGTTCGGCATGGCCCGCGGACAGGACGCCATACGGGGGAGACATCATGACAAACACCAAGCGGTGGCCAGCATGGCTGGCCTGTGGCGCCATGGCATTGCTGGTGGCGGGTTGCGGTGGCGGGGGCGGCGGCGGAAATTCAGCCGCGCCCAGCACGGCGAGCACCGCGGCCGATACGACACCGCTGAAATACTCGGTAACGCTCACGATGACCTCGGGACAGGTGGGCGTGGGACGCAGCATTTCGATGTCAGCCTCGGTGGTGGACAGCAAGGGCACGGACGTGACCTCGTCCACCGCCTTTGCCTGGACTTCGTCAGTCGATACAGTGGCCACCGTGGTCCCTGCCGCCGCTGCAAGCGGCAGCGCCACCGTGACGGGCGTGGCGGTGGGTACGGCCACCATCCAGGTGGTCGCCAGCGTCAAGGCGGCCGACAACACCACCACGCAGTTGCCCGCACAGACCGCGACGGTGACCGTGGAGCCGGGCACCGTCAGCTACAACCTGGCGTTGTCGAATCCGGTCCTGTCGCTGGTCGACGGCCAGGTGCAGCCAGTCACGGCGAAGCTGGTCGATGGCAACGGCAACGACGTCAGCGCGGCCGTGCATGACTGGGCCTGGGCCAGTTCGATTTCCAACGTGCAAGTCAGTGCCACGCAGAACTCGGCTTCGCTCAAGGGGGTCAACAGCTCTGATACGACCGAAGCGGTCGGCACGGTCACCGTGTCGGTCACCGCGCCCAACGGCAGTCCTGTCAGCGGGCAAATGCTGGTGACGGTGCAGAAGAACACCAGCTACACGTACCAGCTCGAACTGTCGCAGGGGGGGACGCCGATCAGTACGCTGACCGTGCTCAATGGCTATCCGCAGACCTTTGGCGCCCGCGTGATCCGCAGCGACTCACATGATTCCACCGCGGACTTCGACGGCACCTGGAGCTATGCGATCGCTTCCCCGACACTGTCCGTCTCCGCGACTCCGGCCACGCGGCAAGCCGTGGTGAGCAGCAATATCGTGATTGGCAAGCCCACCGTGCAGAGCCAGTTGCTGGTGACGGCTGCAAGTTCCAAGATATCCAGTACGCCCAAGGCCAGCCTGACGGTGACGGAGCAGCCGAAATGGGCGCTGGTGTATAGCGGGCCGCAGCCCCTGAAGCTGCTGCTGTCGCTGCCGGTGCCCATTCCAGTCAGCGCCAAGCTGATGTTCTTCGGTGCGGCAAGCCCGTCCCTCAACTGCACCGGCTGGAGCTGGACCAGCAGCGCAAACGTGACGTTCGGGCCTGGCGTCGATGCCGCGCAGATCGTAGTGACGCCCCTGGCGCTTGGCGACTTCTCCGTGACGGCAACCTGCACGGCAGGCCCCGAGTTGCAGCCGATCTCGATCACGATTCCGGGAACGGTGATCTGATACGAGGGCCAGGTCTTCCTGTACGCCTTCTCGGCTTTGACGCGGCGCCCGGCATGCTTATCTGCCGGGCGTCGTTGTCATTGCCGGCGCACTGCACAAGCAAGCAGAGGTTGGCCTGGCATTCGGGAAAATACCGTAACGCGGTGGGAATCCGGCAACTGCTCGTGCATGAGAGCCTGGACCTTGGCGCAACATCGTGGAGACTGCCTGGCCCAGGCTTCCTGGCGGGTAGAGAAAGACGGCGCAGGGGGAGGGGGAAAGGAGGCGGGAAAAGCCGGGATTCAGCCCCGGCGAACCCAGGGCGTACCCGTTTCTGCGTGGACCGGCAAGAGGGTTCGCGATGGGTCTTGAGGGTATTTCAGCGCTTGGCCGCGAAACGGATGACCTGCTCGCCGGCCTGTTTGCCGGGCGCCGGATGCTCGCCCTGCGCCGTGCTGGAGTCGCAGGTATTGCACCCGCCGCTGTCGCAGCCGCTGGCGCAGCCGGCCGCGGCCTGCGGTGCCAGCCATGCCACGGCGCGCTGGCGCCAGCCGTTGGCGGCGCTGCCGCCCAGGCTCGCCGCCAGCCACGCCTTGACCCGCTCGCGCGTGCGCGGCGCGTAGCGCGCCAGCACGGAGAGCGCGCAGACCAGCACGATCAACGGTACGAGCAGGGTTTCGGCGGCGTGGTAGAGGTTCATGACTGGGTGCTGCTGGTTAGCTGAACATCAGGGCGATGCGGTATGTGGCAAAGGCTGCCACGTAGCCCAGCCCCGCCAGGTAGGCGGTCGAGGCCGCCATTACCTTCCAGGAGCCGGTCTCGCGCCGGATCACCGCCAGCGTGGAGATGCACTGCGGCGCGAACACGAACCACGCCAGCAGCGACAGCGCGGTGGCGAGCGACCATTGCGCGGCGATCATCGGCGCCAGCTGGCTGGCCATGGCGTCCTCGCTGCCCGACAGGGCATAGACGGTGGCCAGCGCGCCCACGGCGACTTCGCGCGCGGCCAGGCCGGGTACCAGCGCAATGCAGATCTGCCAGTTGAAGCCCACCGGCGCGAAGACATGCTCCAGCCCGCGGCCGATCATGCCGGCGAAGCTGTAGTCGATGGCCGGGGCGGTGGCGCCGTCCGGCGGCGACGGGAAGGTGGCCAGGAACCACAGCAGCACCGTCAGCGTCAGGATCACCTTGCCCACGCGGGACAGGAAGATACGGGCACGCTCCCACAGGCCGATCGCCACGTCGCGCGCATTGGGGATGCGGTACGAGGGCAGCTCCATCAGCAGCGGGTGGTCGGTGCGGTCGCGGCGGAAATACTTCAGCACATAGGCCACCACCAGCGCGCTCACGATGCCCGCCACATAGAGCGCAAACAGCACCAGTCCCTGCAGGTTGAACAGCCCCATCACCGTGCGCGCCGGGATGAAGGCGCCTATCAGCAGCGCGTATACGGGCAGGCGCGCGGAGCAGGTCATCAGCGGCGCCACCAGGATGGTCGCGAGGCGGTCGCGCGGGTCCTGGATGGTGCGCGTGGCCATGATGCCGGGAATCGCGCAGGCAAAGCTCGACAGCAGCGGGATAAAGGAACGGCCGGACAAGCCCGCGCCCATCATCAGCCGGTCGAGCAGGAAGGCTGCGCGCGGCAGGTAGCCGGATTCTTCCAGCGTCAGGATAAAGAGGAACAGGATCAGGATCTGCGGCAGGAACACGATGACGGCGCCCAGGCCGGCAATCAGGCCATCCACCAGCAGGCTGCGCAGCATGCCTTCTGGCAGGTGGCTGCCGACGATCTCGCCGAACCAGTGCACGCCGCCCTCGAGGCCGTCCATCAGCGGCGTGGCCCATGAGAACACCGCCTGGAACATCAGGAACAGCAGCACGGCCAGGATCAGCAGCCCGAACACCGGATGCAGCAGGATGCGGTCGAGCCGGTCGTCCATGGCGGCGGTGCGCGCCGGCATCGTGACGGACGCATCCAGCAGGCGCTTGACCTCCTGGTGGACGTCCAGGTCGGAAGCGCTTTCGGCTGCTGCCTGCGGCGCCGCGGGCAGGGCGGCGTCGAGGGCGGCCAGCAGGTTGGCGGCGCCATCGCGCCTGACGGCCACCGTCGCCACCACCGGCACGCCGAGCGCGGCGGACAGCTTGTCGCGATCGATGTGGATGCCGCGCTTGGCCGCGGCGTCGCTCATATTGAGCACCAGCACCATTGGCAGGCCGAGGCGGCGCAGTTCCAGCACGAAGCGCAGGTGCAGGCGCAGGTTGGTGGCATCCACCACCGACACCAGCAGGTCGGGGCGCGGCTCGCCCGGGCGCTGCCCCAGGCAGATATCGCGCGTGATGGCTTCGTCCAGGCTGGCCGCGTGCAGGCTGTATGCGCCCGGCAGGTCGAGCACCCGCACCTGGCGCCCGGCCGGCGAAACGAAATGGCCTTCCTTGCGCTCGACGGTGACGCCCGCATAGTTGGCCACCTTCTGGCGGCTGCCGGTCAGGCGATTGAACAGGGCGGTCTTGCCGCAGTTGGGATTGCCCACCAGCGCAACGCGCAAAGCGGGACGCTGGGAAGCGGAAGTCGGGGAGGCGACAGACATATTCTTGGCAGGTGCCCGGTCAGGCAGCGGAGCGTTTGACGGCGGGCGCGTCGGGCTGCGCTGCCGGCGTGATGCTGGAGACGGAAGCGCTGACCGCTTCCACGGTAATGCGGGCCGCTTCGGCGCGGCGCAATGCAAACCGGGTAAAGCCAACCTGGGCGACAAGGGGATCCATGCCGAACGGTCCCAGTGCAATGACCTGTACAGCTTCGCCCGGCACAAAGCCGAGTTCGCGCAGGCGGCGAGCTACCGGATCGTTAGGAGAGTTGTCATCGACAGACACGATGACAGCGGCGGTGCGCCGCGCAAGGTCAGACAACCGCATGTGGCTTCCAGTCCGTTGGCGCGAGGCACGGCACGCGGTCGGCAAACTCACACCAGGGTTGGTAAATGAAAATCGTTCCTATTGTAGCCGATTTGCATGCCTGTGTTCGGCTTTCGGGCCGTTGCCATGTTGCTGCCGCAAATCTTCCGCTGGTAACGGGCATTTGCGGTTGTGGAAGCGGACATTGCCGGGGGACGGACGGCGTTGCGCGACGGGATGTTGCCCCCTGTCATAGAATGCGAGTCGGCACACACCCGGCGCTGGCCCAGGGCGGCCAAGCCACGCTAACAGGGAGCACAAGACATGATTTTCGAAATAGCGCAGTTCCAGATCAAGCCGGGTTCTGAATCGGCGTTCGAGGCGGGTGTGGCGAAGGCGGCGCCGCTCTTCAAGCGCGCCCGCGGCTGTCACGCCATGCGCCTGCTCAGGTCGATCGAGAATCCCTTGCACTACACCCTCGAAGTGAAGTGGGAGACGGTCGAGAACCATATGGTCGATTTCCGCGAATCCGAGGATTTCACCGAGTGGCGCAAGCTGGTTGGCGAATACTTCGCGGCGGCGCCCAATGTCGGGCATGCGAGCGTCGCGGTCGAAGGGTTCTGAGGCCGGCGGCAGCCGGGGATGCCCGGGCTGCCGGCGCTTTTCCCCTGCTGCAGTCCCCTGCTTCGGGAGGGGGGCGAATAACGCAATTGCGTTATTGGTGGGGGCATGGCCAGGGGGTAAGCTGTTTGCACGCTGAACACCCCGTTCCACGCGTATTTGACGTGCCACCTGCCGGTAAAGCAGGTGGCATTTTCTTCTTGTGCCGGGGCTTTCGCCATAGGGGCGCTGCGATGCCCACTCAAACCCGAAAGCACCCTGCGTGAACTGCCGCGCTGTCCTCCTGCCTCATTCCCTCACCATTTCCAGGAACCGGTCCCTCGCCGGATCATCCGGCCCGGCCTTCCACACGCAATACACCTCCGACGGCACTGTCGCCTGCGCCAGCGGCAGGAACACCGCCCCCGCCATCGCCGAGTGCTGCAATGCCGCCGGCACCACGGCAACCCCGGTGCCTTGCGACACCAGCGACACCACCGACAGCCAGTGCCGCACCTCATGCCGGATCTGCGGATAAAAGCCCTGCGCCGCGCACATCTCGAAGATCCGGTTGTAATAGTCGGGCGAAGCCTTGCGCGAGAACAGTACGAAAGGCTCGCCACGCAACTCGCCAAGCGCTACGGAGGCTTGGTTGGCCAGCGGATGGTCGTCGGGCACGCAGCACAGGAACGGCTCGCTGTGCACTAGCGAGGTGGCGAGCTCGTCCGGGACGCGGTTGGTATGGATGAAGCCGGCGTCCAGCGCATCGTGCAGCAGCGCGTCGATCTGCTCCTGCGAGTTGAGTTCGGTCAGCGCCACCTGGATGCCGGGGTAGCTGGCCTGGAACGCACGCAGGCGCTGGGGCAGGCCGCGGTACAACATTGAGCCAACGAAGCCGATGCGCAGCCGTCCCACCGCGCCGGCCTCGATCTCGCGCGCCAGCAGGCGGGCTTCCTCGGCCTGCGCAAGCAGCGCGCTGGCCGATTCCCGGAAGGCCCGGCCGGCGGCGGTCAGGCGCACGCCGCGGCTGTCGCGCTCGAACAGGCGGGCGCCCACCGAAGCTTCCAACTGCTGGATATTGAGCGACAACGGCGGCTGGGAGATCGACAGCCGGCGAGCGGCACGGCCGAAATGCAGCTCCTCGGCGAGCACAAGGAAGTAGCGCAGGTGACGGAATTCCATAGCGATACAGAAATTATATGGATCAAGCCAATTTTAGAATTAGACACGAATCGCCGGGCTTTGAATAATGCAGACAGAGCATCCGTCCGCCGCCCCGCGCGCGATGCCACGGTCCAGGGGCCACGCAGATGCCCTGCCCGCTAAAAACGGCCGGTAAAAGCACAAAACTAACAGCAAGAGACAGCAAAACCACCACACCGCGCAAGAACCGCCCGCCAGCAGCCTGGAGCGTCCGCCCAGGGGCCGGTCTGGCTTTGGACCCGGCGTCACGCGCCGGCAAACTCAGGAGACACCTCATGCAGACCAGCGCAGCGCGCCAAACTGCCACTTCCGCCACCACCGCACCCGCCGCCACGGCCACGCCAGCCCATCCGGTGCCGGACCAGCAGGGCGTCAACCTGTTTGCCAGCGATCCAGATCTTCGCGCGCTGTTGCCGCTGTATCTCCCGGCGGACCTGTTCGCCCACCTGCTGCCCCACCTCGATCGCATGGGCGCGCTGGCCGGCGGCGTGCTGGACGAACTCGCGCATATCGCCGACCAGAACAAGCCCACCTTGTCGCACCGGACCCGCACCGGCATCGATGCGCAACGCATCGACAAGCATCCCGCTTACGTGGAGCTTGAGAAGGTAGCGTTCTCCGAGTTCGGCCTGGCGGCGGCATCGCACCGCGGCGGCGTGCTCGGCTGGGACAAGCCGATGCCCGCCGCGGCCAAGTATGCGCTGACCTACCTGTTCGTGCAGGCCGAGTTCGGCCTGTGCTGCCCGCTGTCGATGACCGATTCGCTCACCCGCACGCTGCGCAAGTTCGGCGATCCGGCGGTGGTCGAGCGCTTCCTGCCCAATCTCACTACCCAGGTCTTCGAGGACCTGTACCAGGGCGCCATGTTCATGACCGAGCAGGGCGCCGGATCCGACGTGGCCGCGACCACCACGCGCGCCGCCCGCGACGCGCAGGCCGAAGGCGGCTGGCGCCTGTCGGGCGACAAGTGGTTCTGCTCCAACCCGGACGCCGCGCTGGCGATGGTGCTGGCCCGCGTCGAAGACGAGAACGGCGAGGCCGCTCCCGGCATCAAGGGCGTGTCGCTGTTCCTGCTGCCGCGCACACTGGCCGACGGCAGCGCCAATCACTATCGCATCATCCGCCTGAAGGACAAGCTCGGCACGCGCTCCATGGCCAGCGGCGAGATCCGCCTCGAAGGCGCCCATGCCTACCTGGTGGGCGAACTGGGCCGGGGCTTCGTGCAGATGGCCGACATGATCAACAACTCGCGCCTGTCCAACGGCGTGCGCGCGGCCGGGCTGATGCGCCGCGCCCTGTCCGAGGGCCAGTTCATCGCGCGCGAGCGCCGCGCCTTCGGCAAGCGCCTGCTGGACATGCCGCTGATGCGCCGCCAGCTGCTCAAGCTCGTGCTGCCCACCGAGCAGGCCCGCACCATGGTGTTCCAGACCGCCGAGGCACTGCGCCGCGCCGATGCCGGCGAGGCCGATGCTTATCCGCTGATGCGCGTGCTGACGCCGCTGATCAAGTTCCGCGCCTGCCGCGATGCGCGCAAGGTCACCGGCGACGCCATGGAAATGCGCGGCGGCTGCGGCTATATCGAGGAATGGAGCGATCCGCGCCTGGTGCGCGACGCGCATCTTGGTTCGATCTGGGAAGGCACCAGCAATATCGTCGCCCTGGATGTGCTGCGCGCGATCCGCCGCGAAGGCGCGTTGCCGGTGCTCGAAGCCCACCTGGCAGGCCTGCTGCAAGCCACGCCGATGCATTCCACGGCGCGCGCTGCGTTCACCAGGGCCGTCGCTCGTGCCAGCACGCTGGCCGACCGCGCAGCCGAAGCCGGCGCCGATGGCGATGTGCTGGCCCGCCAGGCCGCCTCGGCGCTGTACCACGTGACCAGCGCGGTCGCCATGGCCTGGGAAGCCGGCCGCATCGGCTCGGTACGGCGCATGCGCCTGGCCCAGCTGGTGCTGCTCCATCGCGTGCTGCCCCAGGATCCTCTGGCCGGCGAGGCCGAACCCTACTGGCTGGCCGACACCGTCGCGCCGCCCGACGACGGCGCCGTGAGCGCTACCGGCGAGGTGGACCAAGTCAACCTCTTCTGACGCAGTACCGCAAAACCGTAAACCGACAAGCCCCCGCGGCGCCCACCGGCGCCGCGCACGCCGCCGCAGCATCGGCTGCCCGGCGGAAGAAGACCTAAACCAGGAGACAAGCATGACCCTCTGGCAACGCATCGCGGCCGTCGCCGCCTGCACCCTCTGCGTAGGCGTGGCCCCCGCGCAGGCGCAGAAGGAATTCCCGTCCAAGCCGATCATGATGATCGTGACCTACCCGCCCGGCGGCCCCACCGACGTGATGGCGCGCACCTTGGCGTCCGCGCTCAAGGGCAGCCTCGGCCAGACCGTGGTGGTGGAAAACCGCGCCGGTGCCGGCGGCAATATCGGCGCCGAAGCGGTGGCGCGTGCCGAGCCGGATGGCTACACGCTGATGTTCGGTACCTCGGCCCCGCTGGCGATCAATGTCAGCCTGTACCGCAAGATCAACTACGACCCGGTAAAGAGCTTTGCGCCGGTGATCCAGATCGGGCAGTTGCCTAACGTGCTGGTGGTCAACCCATCCGTGCCCGCCAAGAACGTGAGCGAACTGATCGCGTACGGCAAGGCGCATTCCGGCAATCTCACCTATGCCTCCTCCGGCAACGGCGCGTCCTCGCATCTCGCAGGCGTGCTGTTCAACAACATGGCCGGCACCGACTTCCGCCATATCCCCTACAAGGGCACCGGTCCCGCGCTCAACGACCTGCTTGGCGGGCAGGTCAGCATGGCGTTCACCGATGTGCTCACCGCGCTGCCCTTTATCAAGAGCGGCAAGGTGCGCGTGCTGGGCGTGACCACCAAGGGCCGTTCGCAAGCGCTGCCCGATGTGCCCACCGTGGCCGAGCAGGGCGTGCCCGGCTTCGACGTCTCGGTATTCTTCGGCGTGGTCGCGCCGGCCGGCACGCCGCCGGCGGTCATCACCCGGCTCAATCGTGCCTTTGCCGAAGCGCTGCAACAGCCCGAAGTACGCAAGACCTTGCTCGCGCAGGGTCTGGAACTCGCGCCGTCGACGACGCCGGAGCAGCTCGGCAGCTTCGTCAAGGCGGAGGTGACCAAATGGCGCGGCGTGGTGCAGAAATCGGGCGCGCAGCTGGACTGAGCAAACGGCGCCGGGGCGGCCGCGCCGCCGCCCCGGCGGTGACGCTGGCCAGGCAAGGCTATGAACGATGGCCGGTTCGGCTGTAGTATCGTTGTTTGCGAACGAGCGTGCGTTTCTGCGCACCTCATGGCATGAAGCCTGTTCGTGGGCACAACAAAGCAGCGGTGCCCGCTCCGGACTTCATGACCGTCCCTCGTTCCCGCGTTTCCTGACCGCCCCCAACCGACCCTGCCTTATATGACCGATTTATCCAAGCCCACGCCCGTCAACGAATTCGCCGGTGAGGCGCCTGGCCTGCTGTTCGCCCTGCCGATGCCGATGGCCCGCGTCTTCGGGCTGACCGGCGTGCACATCGACGCCAAAGAAGCGCGCGTGCGCATGCCCTATCACCCGGACCACACCAACAGCCGCGGCGACGTGCATGGCGGCGCGCTGGCCACCCTGCTCGACTGCACGCTGGCCTGCGTCGCGCGCGGCCACGATCCCCGGCGCTATGGCGTGGCGACGATCGACCTGTCGGTGCATTTCACGGCGCCCGGACGCGGCGAGCTGACCGCCACCGCCTGGTGCGAGCGGCGTGGCCGCTCCCTGTGCTTCGCGCGCGGCGAGATCCGCGACGAGCAGGGCGAGTTGCTGGCGCTGGCCACCGGCACCTTCAAGCTGCTCGAGCGCGCCCCCGCGGCTGCCTGAGCAGCAAACGCCAATCGTCAACCGTCAACCACCGCCAACCGCCGCCAACCACCGCAGCTACGGAAACCCATCTCATGAGCAAACTCCCTGCATCCCCCGGCGCCCTCGCCGGCATCCGCGTGGTCGATCTCTCCCGCATCCTGGGTGGCCCGTTCTGCGGCCAGATCCTCGGCGACCATGGTGCCGACGTGCTCAAGATCGAACCGCCCCAGGGCGACGACACGCGCACCTGGGGGCCTCCGTTCAAGGATGGCGTGGCCTCGTACTACTTCGGGCTCAATCGCAACAAGCGCGTGATGCGCCTGGACCTCACCGCCGATGCAGACCGCGAAGTGCTGCTCGCCTTGCTGGCGGATGCCGACGTGCTGGTCGAGAACTTCAAGACCGGCACGCTGGAAAAGTGGGGCCTGGGCTTTGACGCGCTGTCGGCGCGCTTCCCGCGCCTGGTGCACTGCCGGGTCTCGGGCTTTGGCGCCGATGGCCCGCTGGGCGGCTTGCCCGGCTACGACGCGGCGATCCAGGCCATGGCTGGCATCATGAGCATCAACGGCGAAGCCGGCGGCGATCCGCTGCGCGTGGGTTTGCCGGTGGTGGATATGGTGACCGGGCTGAATGCCGCGCTGGGCGTGCTGCTGGCGCTGCAGGAGCGCGAGCGCAGCGGACGCGGCCAGTTCGTCGAGGCGGCGCTGTACGACTCGGGACTGTCGCTGCTGCACCCGCATGCCGCGAACTGGTTCATGAACGGCAAGGAGCCCACCCGCACCGGGAACGCACACCCGAATATCTATCCCTACGACACCGTCGCCACCGCCACCGATCCGATCTTCCTCGCGGTCGGCAACGACCGGCAGTTCCGCATCCTGTGCGAGTACCTGGACCTGGCCGCGCTGGCCGACGACGAACGCTACGCCACGGCGGGCGCGCGTTCGGTCAACCGTGCCTTGCTGAAGGTGGAGCTGGAAGCCCGCATGGGCAAGCTGGATGGGAAGGTGCTGGCCGATACGCTGGTGGCTGCCGGCGTGCCGTGCGCGCCGGTGCTGTCGGTGGCCGACGCCTTGCAGCATCCGCACACCGTTCACCGCGAGATGGTGGTGGAGATGGCGGATGGCTACAAGGGACTGGGCGCGCCCATCAAGCTGAGCCGCACGCCGGCCACCTACCGCTACGCGCCGCTGGCCGAGGGCGATCAGTTCCTGCCGCGCGACGCCGCCAACGATAGCGAGTAACGTCGCCGCGCCCGCCGCGCATTGCACGCGGCAGGCGCCGGTGCCCGCTCAGTGCGGCACCATGCCCGTGAACACGTAAGCCTGCAGCACGGTGATGATGCCCACGATCACCGCGAACAGCAGGCTGTGCTTCACGGTGAAGCGGAACAACTCCGATTCCTTGCCCACCAGCCCGGTCGCCGCGCAAGCCACCGCGATCGATTGCGGCGAGATCATCTTGCCGGTCACGCCGCCGGTGGTGTTGGCCGCCACCAGCAGCGTGTCGGACACGCCGATCTGGTGCGCGGTGGTGCTCTGCAGCGAGCAGAACAGCGCATTGGACGACGTATCCGAACCGGTCAGGAACACGCCCAGCCAGCCCAGGAAGGGCGAGAAGAACGGAAAGGCCGCGCCGGTGCCGGCCAGCAGCAACGCCAGCGTCGACGACATGCCCGAGTAGTTCGCGACGAACGCAAACGCCAGCACCAGCCCGATCGACAGGATCGGGCGGCGCAGTTCCGCCAGCGTCTCGCCGAAGGTGGCCAGCGCATCGCGCGGCTTCATGCGCAGCAGCACGGCGGAGATCAGCGCGGTCAGCAGGATGGCAGTGCCCACCGCCGATACCAGGTCCAGCTTGAGCACTGCCTCGTAGGCCTTGGGCTGCGCCACGATCGGCGCGGCCTTGATCACCAGCTGGTCCAGCGCCGGCACATGGAACTTCAGCACCCATCCGGCCAGCGCGCCGTTGCCGGCGAACAGCGCCTTGAACGGTTGCAGGCTCCACACGGTAACGATGGCGGTGAGGATGCCGAACGGCGCCCAGGCGCGCACGGTCTGCGCCACGGTATAGGGCGAGGCGCGGCGATTATCGCCCGCGCCGTTGCCGACGGCACCGGCGCCAGCGGCGAGCCCGCTGCCCATGCGCGCCAGCGCGGCGGCACCGCCGCTGCCGGTCGCCACCACGCCGCCGGCACGCTGGCTTGCGCGCTTCGGTTGCCACACCTTCAGGAACAGCGTCAGCGACACCAGGCTTACCAGCGCCGAGGTGATGTCCGGCAACTCGGGCCCGATGTGGTTCGATGTGAAATACTGCGTCACCGAAAAGCTGGCGCCGGTCACCAGCGCTGCCGGCCACGTCTCTTTCACGCCGCGCTTGCCGTCCATGATGAATACCAGCCAGAACGGCACCGCCAGCGACAGCAGCGGCAATTGCCGGCCCGCCATCGCGCCGATGTGCATGGCGTCGATGCCGGTCACCTGGCCCGCCACGATGATGGGAATGCCCATGGCGCCGAAGGCCACCGGGGCCGTATTGGCGATCAGGCACAGGCCCGCCGCGTAGAGCGGGTTGAAGCCCAGCCCCACCAGCAGCGCCGCGGTGATCGCCACCGGCGCGCCGAATCCCGCGGCGCCTTCCAGGAAGGCGCCGAAGGCGAAGCCGATCAGCAGCATCTGCAGGCGCTGGTCATCGGTGATGGCCAGCACGGATGCGCGGATGATGTCGAACTGCCCGGTCTTTACCACGATCTTGTAGAGGAACACCGCGGTCACGATGATCCACGCGATTGGCCACAGGCCGTAGGCAAAGCCGAAGCCCGCGGCGGCCAGCGCTTGCGGCACGGGCATGCCGTAGGCGAAGATCGCCACGCCTAGCGCGAGCAGTAGCGTGATGGCTGCCGCCACGTGGCCCTTCATGCGGAGCACCGCAAGGGCGAGGAAGAAGAAGAGGATGGGTAGCGCGGCTGCTAGCGCGGACAGCCATAGGCTGCCTAGCGGTGTGTAGATCTGGGTCCAGGGTTGCACGGTGGGTCTCCTCCGTTGAATTGCGTTTGGATGAATTTGCTTTGGGGCGTTTTGGTGCTTGCGTTTGTTTTTTGTTGGCTTGGGGCATCACTGACATCTTCTGCAACTGACTGCCTGACTGGCAAGGTCAAAGGCTTAAAGTCAAAAGCAGTTTCACCCCCCTGCGGGGGGCGACCTACTTTCTTGTCTTGCCAAGAAAGTAGGCAAAGAAGGCGCCCCATACGGCCTGGTACACCTTCACGGCTCGCTTCGCATCGCGCTGGGGTGTGGCCCGCGGGCGGGCCTACACATCGAATCCGCGCGCTTTCGTTGTGTTTGTTCCCGGTGCCGGCCTACTCTGCCTGTCCACGCTCGCGCAGCAAGTCCGACAGACTGCGCGGCGCTGGCGTAAGCGGCGCGCGGTGCCGTGTCCAGCCAAGCTGGCGCGAAGGCGTAAGCGCACGCAGCCGCGTTGCGGCCCAGCGGAACAGTCGGTAGGTGAAGGGATGTGCGAAGGCTCCGCTCCAGAAGCGCCAGACCAGGTGTTCGCTGCGGCTGAATTTCGCCCCCTGGCCTCGCAGCGGATGCGCTACCTGTTCGTCCGGATCGCGGTTGGCTTCGGTGCGCAGGCGGACCAGTAATTGCGGGATGGGGATGCGCACCGGGCACACTTCGCCGCAGGCGCCGCACAGGCTGGAGGCGGTGGCGAGATCGGCGGTGGCGTCGAGCCCGAGCAGGTGCGGCGAGATGATCTTGCCGATCGGGCCGGGGTAGGTGGTGCCGTAGGCATGGCCGCCAATGCGCGTGTACACCGGGCAGTGGTTCATGCACGCGCCGCAGCGGATGCATTGCAGCGTGGCGCGCAGTTGCTCGTCGGCGTAGGCCTGGCTGCGGCCATTGTCGAGCAGCACCAGGTGTACCTCGCGCGGGCCGTCGCGCTCGCCGGCGCGGCGCGGGCCGGAGATCAGGTTGAAGTAGGTGGTGATGGCCTGGCCGGTGGCCGAGCGCGTCAGCAGGCTGGCCAGCGGCACGATGTGCTCCAGGCGGGCCACCACCTTCTCCATGCCCATGATGGCGATATGCACGTCGGGCACGGTGGTGGAGAGGCGGCCATTGCCTTCGTTCTCCACCAGCCACAGCGTGCCGGTGTCGGCCGCGGCGAAGTTCACGCCGGACAGGCCGATATCGGCGTTGACAAATTCCTGCCGCAGCGCGCGCCGGCCGGTCTGGATCAGTTCGTCCACGTCCTCGGTGTAAGGCGTGCCGGGGATGTGCCGCTCGAACAGTTCGGCGATGTCGCCGCGCGTCTTGTGGATGGCGGGCATCACGATGTGCGACGGCTTCTCGCCGGCGAGCTGCACGATGTATTCGCCCATGTCGGACTCGATGCAGTCGATGCCGCGCTCGGCCAGGTAATGGTTCAGCTCGATTTCCTCGCTGGCCATCGACTTGCCCTTGATCACCCGCCGCGCCTGGCGTGCCTGCGCGATGCGGTGCACGATGGCGTTGGCTTCATCCGCGGTCTCGGCCCAGTGCACCTGCACGCCGGCTGCCGTGAGCTTGTCTTCGAGCTGCACCAGCAGGTCGGGCAGGCGCGACAGGGCGTGCTGGCGCACCGCTTCGCCCAGGTCGCGCAACTGTTCGAGTTCGTCGCCGTCGGGGAACTGCACCGAGCGCTTGGCCTGCAGGAAATCCATGGCGCCACGGAAGCTGCTGCGCAGCTTGGGGTCATCCAGCGCGGCGCGCGAGCGCGCCTTGAAGTCGGCGGCGGGGACGAAATGCAGGGGCGCGGCGCCTGCGGTGCCGGAGGTGTTCGGCGTACTCATTGGGCGGCTCCCGTTGCATCGCTGCGAGTGACGATGATCACCCACAGTTCGCGCGGACCATGCGCGCCGTAGGCCAGCGTCTGCTGGATATCGGAGGTTTTGGATGGTCCGGACACCAGCACCAGGTTGGTTGGCATCCCAGCGCTCCAGCGTTCGGCACGCGCGGCGGCATGCAGGTCGGGATGCAGGGTGTCGGCGTAGACCAGCGCGATATGCAGCGGCGGTACCAGCGAGACGGTGCGTGGCGTTTGCGCGTCGGGCGCCAGGATCAGCGTGCCGGTGCCGGCAATGCCGGAACGCGCGACGGTAAAGCCCGCGTCCACGGAGTCGAAGAGCTCGGATTTCCAGGCTTCGATGGGGCGGTCGTAGGCGATGGCCGCCACCGGGGCGTGCAGGGCACGCACAAGCGCTGCGCCTTCCGCGCCAGCAGGGTCCAGTAGCAGGCGCCGCACGCCGGCTGCGGCGAGCTTGTCTGCAAGTTGCGCGGGCCAGGCGTCGGCACTCGCGCACCAGGCTTGCGCGTGCGAAGCGCCCAGCGCGGCCTGCATGGCTTGCGCCAGTTCGATCGGGGTGGCAGGCACGGCGGATGCCGCCTCGCGGCGCGCCTGATAGTGCGCGTCGATGCTTGCGTCCAGCATGCTGGCATCGCTCGCGGCGGCCGGCGCTGCCGCGCGCAGCCTGCCCAGCATGCGCTCACGGGCATTCAGTGCGTTCATGCTTGGCCCCCGGTACGCCGCCACAGGAAGGTAGCGAGATGTTCCACCGGGAGCGCCGCGCCCTGGTGCCGGGCCGCATGCCCGATATTGAGCAGGCAGCCGCAGTCGGCGGAAACCAGCCGGTCGCAGCCGGTGGCGCAGGCCGAGGCGATCTTGTCCTGCACCATGGCACCGGAGATATCGGGATGCTTGAGCGAGAAGGTGCCGCCAAAGCCGCAGCATTCGGATTCGCGCTGGTGCTCGGCGCGCGTTACGCCGGGCAGGGCGTCGACCAGGGCTACGCCATGCTCGCGCGTACCCATTTCTCGACGCGCGGCGCAGGAGGTGTGCAGCACCACTGTTTCGGGCGGTTGCCCGGCCACGCCACTGACATCGAAGCGTACCTTCAGCACGTGCAGCAGGAATTCGCTTAGTTCGAACACGCGCTCGGCCAGTTCGCGCGCCTTGGGGCCCGCCACCGGGTCATGCTCGAACAGTTGGGGCCAGTGGTGCCGCATCATCCCGGCGCATGAGCCCGAGGGCACGATGACCGGCCACGGTTCGGCGAAGAGGTCCAACTGGGCCAGCGCTACCGTGTGCGCCTGCTCCGGGTTGCCGCTGCTGTATGCCGGCTGGCCGCAGCAGCTCTGGCCGCGCGGGAAGTGCACGGTCAGCCCTTCGCGCTCCATCAGGCGCACCGCATCCAGCCCGGCTTGGGGCACGAACAGGTCAACCAGGCAGGTGGCGAACAGGTAGACCTGTGCCGGGGCAGGGGGGTAGCGCCTTTGCTTCATGTCTCGCTCCGTGGGGCGGCTGCCTTGCTGTCAGGCCGGCCGGTGTTTGGGCGCATAATTCCGCGAGACGCGCGCCAGTTCAAATTGGTTGGACCAGGTGGATGCGCAGGGCGATTTCGGAGCTGGGGATGGCGGCGGGCATGCAGGCGCGGGGGCGCGTGGAAGAGGTCATGCGGAAACTGGAAACGGCCATGCTGGACGGCACCTGGCCGGCTGGCGCGCGCCTGCCCGCGGAGCGCCTGCTGGCGGCGCAGTACGGCGTGGCCCGCAACACCATCCGCGAGGCGATCCAGCGCCTGGCCGCGCGCGGGCTGCTGCAGAGCCGGCAGGGCGCCGGCGTGTTCGTCACCGACCAGTTGCGTACCGGGATGGCCTCGCCGTGGCGCCAGCTGGTGGCCGACCACCCCGTGCTGCGCGACGATATCCTGGAGTTCCGGCGCGTGCTGGAGGGCGCCACAGCCTATTTTGCCGCGCTGCGCGCCGATGCCGCCGATCTCAAGCGCATCCGCGGCCTGCTGCGCGCGCTGGAAACCTCCCGCGAGCAGGACGACAAGGCCGCCGAGGCCGAGGCGGATGCCAGGCTGCACGAGGCCATCGCCCAGGCCTCGCACAACACCATGTTCCTGCACCTGCATACCAGCGTGATCGGCATGCTGCGCGAACACATCACCATCAATGGCACCGGCCTGCGCGTGCAGGACGAGGACGCCTCGGCGCTATTGCTGCTGCAGCACCGCACGCTGTGCGAGGCGATCTGCGCGCGCCGGCCCGAGGAGGCGCGCACCGCCATGCAGACGCATATCGATTTTGTGCGCAGCCGGGTGGAAGAGGGTGGGGGTGGGGTCTAGGGTGGATTGGTCCAACCAGGGTGGGGAGCCTGGCGACTTGCGCCCTATTCGGCGCATCTTCGGCACGCGAGACAGCGCCGCGCGGCCCTCCCGATTTACCCTAGGTCTTCGGGACATCGGGGCGGCGGCGCGGCGCGAGCCGGCCAGGCCGCCGGCTCAGACCAGTCCCGCGTTGGACAGCTCGCGCTTCAGGTAGGCGTAGTAGATCGGCCCGGCAATCACGCCGGGGATGCCGTACAGCGATTCCATCAGCAGCATCACCGTCAGTAGCTCCCAGGCGGCGGCATTGATGCGCGCGCCGATGATGCGCGCGTTCAGGAAGTATTCGAACTTGTGGATCACCACCAGGTAGAACAGCGAAGCGATCGCCATCGGCAGCGAGATCGACAGCGAGGCCACCACGATGAAGGTGTTCGATATCAAATTGCCCAGCACCGGCAGCAGCCCGACCAGGAAGGTGAGCGCCACCAGCGTCTTGGTCAGCGGCAGGTGCACGCCGAACAGCGGCAACACCACCAGCAGGTAGACCGCCGTCAGCACGGTGTTGATCAGCGAGATCTGCACCTGGGCGAAGATGAACTGCGAGAAGGCCAGTTGCAGGTTGCGGGCGCGTTCCACCAGCGCCGTGGCCAGCGGCCTGCGGTTGGGCTTGGAGATGGCGCGGTACAGGGCGACCATGGCGCCGATCACGAAGCCGATCAGGATGTGCGCCAGGGTGCGCAGCACTTCGGCGCCCAGCTTTTGAGCCATCTGCGCGTGCTCGCGCAGCCAGTCGATCAGTGTGTTGGCGAGCTCGTCCACCCCGCGCGGCAGCGCGTCGCTGACCCATACCGGCAACTGGGCCCGGGACTTGTCGATGATGTCGGCGGTGCGGATCAGCAGGGTGTCCAGGGTATTGCCGTCGCCGCTGACGAAGCGTACGACTGCCCAGCCTCCCAGCGTCAGTCCCAGCAAGGTGACCGCCGACAGGATAGCCACTGCCAGGGCGTCGTGACGCTGGTGCAGGCGCACCAGCTTGGGGGCCAGCACGTCCACCAGGGAGTACAGCAGCAGGCCGGCCAGCAGGGCTGCCACCAGGTTGGCCTGCATCACTGTCCAGAGCGCCAGGGCGGTCAGGATATAGGCGGCCGTGCCGATGCTGAACCACTTTGCTTCCGGCAGGCGGGGCAAGTGTGGCGGATCGGGTTGATTCATAGGTCTCCTGCTTGGGGGGGCCGTGGGACGGCCGGGCGTCTGTGGATTGTACGGCGCTTGATTGGGGGGTGGGGGATTGGGGTGTTGCTGGGGGGAGTATTGAGGGGCGTTGGGGGCTGGCTGCGGGCGCCTTGGTCAAGGTCAAGGTCAAAGTCAAAGTCAAAGGCTTGAAACCTTAAAGTCAAAGGCGGTTTCACCCCCCTGCGGGGGGCGACCTACTTTTTTGTCTTGCCAAAAAAGTAGGCAAAAAAGGCGCGCCGGATGGGGCGACCCCCCCTCGTCGGCAGACAAAAAGAGCGGCCGGGGGCCAAACTCGCATCGCCTTAAGGCGATACTCAAACATGGCCCCCTCTTTTCCGCTCTTTTTGCCTGCCGACGAGGCGCCCCATACGGCCTGGTACACCTTCACGGCTCGCTTCGCATCGCGTGGGGGGCTCGCTTCGCATTGCTTGGGGGCTTGCGGTTGGCGTTTGTCTAGTTCGGGCGGCTTTGCCCGGTTGGTCCGCGCAGGGCCGCCGATGGCAGTTCGCCGAACATGCGGCGGTAGTCCTGGGCGAACTGCGACAGGTGATGGAAGCCCCAGGCTCCGACTATGTCGGAAACGGTGCGGTGGCCGTTGCCGGACTTGAGGTCGCGGCGTACGCCGTTCAGGCGCAGGGCGCGCAGGTAGGCGGCGGGTGACATGCCGGCTACGTCTTCAAAGCAGTATTGCAGCGCGCGCCGGCTCAGGTGGAAATGCCGGCACAGGTCCGGCACGGTGATGGGGTCCGCGGCATGGGCCAGCAGGTAGTCGCGGATGCGCTGTACGGTGCGTTGGCGGTTGACGTGCGTGACGGTGGCGCGTTGCGCGCTGTCGCTGGATGCCATCAGCAGGGTCACCAGGCTGCCCAGCAGCCGTTCCTGCAGGTCGCCGCAGAACAGCGCCGGGTCGGCCCGGTCGGCTACATCCATCGCGTGATGGCCCGCGGCTTCGGAAAGAATCTCCATCAGCGCGCGGCACAGCCGTGCGCGTGCCCACGGCTGGACCGACAGCACCTCGCGCTGGCCGAGCACGCTGGCCGGGTCGCGATGCTCTACTTCCTCCATGTAGCGGGCGAACTCGGCGGTCTCCACCACGATGCCGAAGATGCCGAAATCCTCCGGCGTGCGCAGTTCGAACTCGGTGCCTCCGGGCCGCACGGCAATGGCCGTGGGCGCGATGGCAATCCCGCCCACCTTGGCCGGGGCCTGGACCGAGGGCAGCGGCACGCCGAACCACATCGCGTCGGGCCAGGCCATGCACGACTGCCGCAGGCTGCGGTTGGTGCGCTCGATAAATACCTGCACATGCGGCAGCCATAGCTCACGGACCTCGCCGGCGAAGTGGCCGGGAGAGAGCTGGTCGTAGGTCTGGGTCCAGCGCGACAGGTTGCTGGCGTGCTCGTCGGCATCGTGCGCGGCGGTGACGCGGAAGATGCCGTGGCGGCCGGCGCTGGTGTTGCTGTCGGTGCTGCGATCGAACGTAGCGCTCATGGCGAAGATGGGGGCATTCGGTGCAAAGCGTCTCTCCCGCAAGTTTCATTCCAGCGTCGGGATGCAGCATCCGTTGCGCCGGCGCCCTTGCCTGCTGTCTTTGCACGGGTCCAAGGCAATGCTGCCAATTTTCGATAACGCTGCCCGCACGGTTTTGGCGATGATGCCGGAAATGCCACCGCCAAGGCAATGCACCGCGGTGGCAAACCGCCCCGGAGAAACCCTAGCCATGTCCAGCCAGCCCCACGCATCGCCGCTCTCGTCCTCCCCTTCGTCCGGTGGCGCCAAGACCCTGACGCAGACGCTGGGCACCGTACAGCTCTGGGGCATCGCCGTGGGGCTGGTGATCTCGGGCGAGTACTTCGGCTGGAGCTTCGGCTGGGCCAGCGCCGGCACGCTCGGCTTCATGGTCACGGCGGTGGCGGTGGCGACCATGTACGCCACCTTCATCTTCAGCTTCACCGAGCTGATCACCAGCATCCCGCATGCCGGCGGGCCTTTCGCCTATGCGTATCGCGCGTTCGGGCCTGGCGCGGGCTATCTCGCGGGGCTGGCTACGCTGATCGAGTTCGTGTTCGCGCCGCCGGCCATTTCGCTGGTCATCGGCGCCTACCTCAATGTGCAGTTTCCGGGGCTCGATCCCAAGATGGCCGCGGTGGGCGCCTATATTGTGTTCATGGGACTCAATATCATCGGTGTGCGCATTGCGGCCACCTTCGAGCTGGTGGTGACGCTGTTTGCCATCTTCGAGCTGCTGGTCTTCATGGGCGTGCGGGCCGTGGGCTATGCGCACTACCACTGGCACGGGCGGCACCAGGTCGCGCACGGCGACCTGGCCCGCAGCGGGCCGCAGGTGCCGGCTCCCGTGGCCGCCCCCGCCGACTGAGACGCACTATGGCCTTCACCCACACCGTTGCCTCGCGGCGCCATCTCTTCGCCGATCTCAAGACCCTGCTCGCCAAGGCCAGCCCCGCACGCTCGGGCGACTACCTGGCGGGGCTGGCGGCCGCCAGCGAGGAAGAACGCATGGCCGCGCGCATGGCGCTGGCCGAGGTGCCGCTGGCGCATTTCCTGAACGAAGCGCTGGTGCCATACGAAGAGGACGAAGTCACGCGCCTGATCGTCGACCGCCATGACGCGCACGCCTTCCGCGAGATCGCGTCCCTCACCGTAGGCGACTTCCGCAACTGGCTGTTGCTGCACGAGACCGATTCCGCCGTGCTGGCCCGCGTGGCGCCGGGCGTTACGCCCGAGATGGCCGCCGCCGTGAGCAAGCTGATGCGCAACCAGGACCTGGTCGCGGTGGCGCGCAAGTGTCGCGTGGTCACGCGTTTCCGCAACACCATCGGCCTGCCCGGCAGGCTCTCGGTGCGGTTGCAGCCCAATCATCCCACCGACGATGCCCGCGGCATTGCCGCATCGATGATCGATGGCCTGCTGTATGGCTGCGGCGATGCCACCATCGGCATCAACCCGGCTACCGACAATCTCGGTGCCATCGTCACCCTCATGCGCCTGATCGACGACCTGCGCCGCCGCTACGACGTGCCCACGCAGTCATGCGTGCTGACCCACGTCACCAATACCTTGCGCGCCATCGAGCAGGGCGCCCCGGTGGACCTGGTGTTCCAGTCGGTGGCCGGCAGCGAGCGTGCCAACGCGGGCTTCGGCATCAGCCTGGCGCTGCTGGCCGAGGCGCATGACGCCGCGCAGAGCCTGGGGCGCGGCACGGTGGGCAACAACGTGATGTACTTCGAGACCGGCCAGGGCAGCGCGCTATCCGCCAACGCGCATCACGGCGTGGACCAGCAGACCATGGAAACCCGCGCCTATGCGGTGGCGCGCGAGTTCTCGCCGCTGCTGGTGAATACGGTGGTGGGCTTTATCGGCCCGGAATATCTCTACGACGGCAAGCAGATCATCCGCGCCGGGCTGGAGGACCACTTCTGCGGCAAGCTGCTCGGCGTGCCGATGGGCTGCGACGTCTGCTACACCAACCATGCCGAGGCCGACCAGGATGACATGGACACGCTGCTGACGCTGTTCGGCGTGGCGGGCATCAACTTCATCATGGGCGTGCCCGGCGCCGACGACATCATGCTGAACTACCAGAGCACCTCCTTCCACGACGCGCTCTACCTGCGCGACACGCTGGGCCTGCGGCCCGCGCCGGAGTTCGAGGCCTGGCTGCAGGCGATGGGCATCTTCGGCGAGGACGGGCGGCTGCTTGAACTCGCCGAGCGCCAGCCGCTGCTGCAGCTTGCCCACGGTTTGTGAGACATCGCCAGCCATGAGCCGCAAACTGATCCAGGACAACCCGTGGCAGCGCCTGCGCCAGTTCACTGCCGCGCGCATCGCGCTGGGCCGTGCCGGCCACAGCCAGACCACGGAGGCCGTGCTCGCCTTCGGGCTGGCGCACGCGCAGGCGCGCGACGCCGTGCATCTGCCGCTGGCGCGCGCGGCCATCGAGCAGGCCCTGCGCGACGCGGGTCTTGGCTGCGTGCCTGTGCACAGTGCCGCGCCAGACCGTCAGCACTACCTGCGCCGCCCCGACCTGGGCAGGCAGCTTGATGACGACAGCCGCACACGGCTGGCGCAGGCCAGGCCCGCCGAAAAGCCTGACGTGGTGTTCGTGATCGCCGACGGCCTTTCCGCGCTGGCCGCCGAGCGCCACGGCGTGGCCCTGTTGCTGGCCGTGCGCGAACGCCTGCCGGACTGGCGCATCGGGCCGGTGGTGGTGGCCGAGCAATCGCGCGTGGCGTTGGGCGACGAGGCCGGGCACCTGCTCGGCGCGCGCCAGGTGGTGATGCTGATCGGCGAGCGGCCCGGGCTGAGTTCGCCGGACAGTCTCGGCATCTATCTCACGCATGACCCGCGGCCCGGGCGCAGCGACGCCGAGCGCAACTGCATCTCCAATGTGCGGCCGGAAGGGCTGCCCTACGCACAGGCCGCCGACAAGCTCGCCTTCCTGCTGCGCGGCGCGCTGGCGCTGGGGCGCAGCGGCGTGGACCTGAAGGACGACAGCGAGCACGCGGCGTTGCCCGAGGCAGCGCCGGGCACGCTGCCTGCGTCCGGCGCAAAGACTGACTGAGGCCGTGGTGAGCGCAGTCGGCACCGCGCTCACCGGACAGCCTCGCCATCCGGCCTGTCTGCGGCCGAACCTTCACCTTTTACGCCGGTCCTATGGCAACCCGGCCAGCCGAGCGCTCGCGACCGCGCATTCGACGGTAATACGCAGGGGGCCTGATCCAATCCCTGCCAGGCACGGCCCCGCGCCTGCTTGCTCCGATCTCCTGGTCGTTTATCGCGAGGAGTTTCCCGCGCCTCTGGGCATGAGCGCCAATGCGCTCGCCGTGGCACTGCATGTGACCGCAGCCCGCATCAACGACATCGTGCGCGAGCTTCGGGGGATTACGCCGGACACCGCTCTCCGGCTGGTGCGCCACTTCGGCGGCGACGCTGAATCCCGTTTGGCGACATTGCGCCTTCCTCAATCCGGATCAAACACCCGCCCTGGGCTGAGGATGTTGTGTGGATCCAGCGAGCGCTTGAGCAGGCGCATCAATCCCAGTTCCTCCCGCGTGCGCGAGCAGTGCAGGTAGGGCTTCTTGTGAAAGCCGATGCCGTGCTCGGCAGAGACGCTGCCCTTGAACTCCCGCACCACGCCGTACATCACGTCGGAGATCTCGTGCTCCGGGAAGTCTGCGTCGGTAGCGCCCGGCAGGTACACGCTGACGTGCAGGTTGCTGTCGCCCACGTGACCGAAATTGACCAGTTCCGCATGCGGCCACACGGCCAGCATGCGTGCGCGCAGCGTGTCGGCGAATTCGCCGATGCAGCCGATCGGCAGGCTCACGTCGTAGGCGGCATTGGGCGCCCACATCACCGGGAATTCGGCGACCGCGTCGCGCAGTTGCCAGAAGCTCTCCGCTTCCTTGTTGCTGGAGGCCACCGCCGCGTCCCGGATCAGGCCGGCTTCCATGGCGGACTCCAGCATGCCTTCGAAGGCCGCGGCATCCTGCGCGTCGTCATTGCCCTGCAGGTCGAGCAACACATAGAAGGGATGGCCTTCGGGCAGCGGCGCGCGCACGCCGGCCACGCGCGTGGTCACGAGGTTGTAGAAGTCCGCCCACATCGCCTCGAAGGCGGATAGCCGGCCCGAGAGCTTGCGCTGCGCATGGCGCAGCAGGCGCACCACGTCGTCGTAGCTTTCGAGCGCGCACAGCGCCGTCTGCGTGGCCGCCGGCAGCGGCGCCAGCCGCAGCACGGCACGCGTGATCACGCCCAGCGTGCCTTCGCTGCCCACGAAGAGCTGGCGCACGTCATAGCCCGCATTGTTCTTCTGCATCTTGTTGAGCGACGAGACCACCGTGCCATCGGCCAGCACCGCTTCCAGCCCCAGCACCTGGTCGCGCATCATGCCGTAGCGGATCACGCGGTTGCCGCCCGCGTTGGTGGCGATATTGCCGCCGATCTGGCAACTGCCACGCGCGCCCAGATCCACGGCCAGCAGCCAGCCGGCCGCGCGCGCGGCTTCCTGCGCGGCCTGCAGCGTGGTGCCCGCCATCACCGTCATGGTGCCGGCTTGCGCGTCGATCTCTTCCACGCCGCGCATGCGCTCCAGCGACAGCACCACCTCGCCGCCCTCCGGCGTGGCGGCGCCCGCCAGCCCGGTCAGTCCGCCTTGCGGCACCACAGGCTGATGCAGCCGGTTGCACAGCGCCAGCACGGCAGCTACCTCCTCCGTATTGCGCGGGCGCACCACCGCCAACGGCGGCACCGCGCCGAGCGGTGCGTACCAGTCCTTGCGGAAACGGGTTTCGATGGCGTCGCCCGTCTGCAAGCCGGCGGCGTCGAGCAGGCCGGCAAGTTCGGTGAGCAGGGTGGCGGACTGGGCTGGCGCGTTGCTTGGCATTGGGGGGAGGCGGTGAAGGGGAAGAACAAGGACGCTAATGCTATGGAAGGATCGGCCTTGCGTTAAGGGCCAATCCAGCGGGAGGCGATGGCACCATCGCACGGCGCCGCGCGCATGGCAAGCCGCGCACGCGCCATCACGCGCCGCTCCACGCCTCCCGGTTGATGGCCGCCGCAGGCGCGCGGCGCGGTGCCTGCGTGCGTGCCAGGTGCTCCAGCGCGGGTTCGATCACCTCCGCCAGCTTGTTGAATGCAGGCGCGATCTCGGCTTCCGGCACGCAGGCATAGCCCAGCAGCAGGCCCTGCTGCGTCGCCTGCGCGGGATCGGAGAAATAGCGCGACAGCGGCCGCGTGGACAGGCCCTGGGTACGCGCCGCCATGCTGATGCCGAGATCGTCGGCGCCCGGCGGCAGGTGGAGCACCATGTGCAGGCCGGCCTCGTGCGTGGACGTGGGCCAGGCCGCGCCGAGGCGCGCCGCGATGGACTCGCGCAGCAGGCCCTGGCGTTGTGCGTAGCGCTGCCGCATGCGCCGGATATGCGTGGCGTAATGCCCTTCCTCGATAAAGTCGGCGAGCACCGCCTGCTGTACCAGTTGTCCCTCGCGGAACAACTCCGAAAGCCCTGTGGCGAAGTGCGGCGCGAGCGGCTTGGGCAGCACCATGAAGCCCATGCGCAAGCCGGGGAACAGCGTCTTGGAGAACGTGCCCATGTAGATCACGCGGTCGTGTTCGTCCAGCCCTTGCAGCGAGGCCAGCGGCCGGCCTTCGAAACGGAATTCGCTGTCGTAGTCGTCCTCCACGATCCAGGCGCCGCGCTGGCGTGCGTATTCCAGCAGCATGCGCCGGCGCGACAGGCTCATCACCATGCCCAGCGGATACTGGTGCGAGGGCGTGGCAAAGATAAAGCGCGGCGGATTCTGCAAAGTAGCCGCATCCGGGGCGAGCCCCTCGCTGTCCACGGGGACCGGAATGGTCTCGATGCCCGCGCTGTTCAGCAGGCTGCGGGTGCCCCAGTAGCCCGGGTCTTCCATCCACGCCTTGTCGCCGACGTCGCCCAGAAGGCGGGCGATCAGGTCGATGGCCTGGTGGATGCCGGTGGTCAGGATGATCTGCTCGGGCTCGCAGCGCACCGAGCGCACCAGCCGCAGGTGCTCGGCCAGCACGCGGCGCAGCGGCATGTAGCCGCCGTTATGGGCATAGGTCAGCAGTTCGGGGCGCGGCGCGCGCCAGTGCTTGTTCAGCAGGCGTGCCCACACGGCGTGCGGAAACAGCGACACGTCGGGTACGCCCGCAACGAATGCGCCCCATTGCCGATCCGATGCACCGGAGTGCGATATCAGGTGCTGGCCGCGGCGCGAAAGCGTGAACCGGTTCGGGTTCTGCTGCATCGCAGGCACTGCCATGGTGCCACTTTGCGCCCTGTGGTTGTGCAATGCACTATGGTCGGGAAAACTTTGCGACACGAAGGTGCCACTTCCGCTCGCCGCTGTGACATAGCCTTCCGCGAGCAACTGCTCATAAGCGTAAAGCACGGTATTGCGGGAAACCCCTACCTCTTTCGACAGCAGGCGCGAGGCGGGCAGCTTGGTGCCCGCAACCAATGATCCGGCAAGGATTTCCTGGCGAATGATCTCGTAGAGCTGGCGGTTCATGTGCGCGCCATTCTTGTCCGTCGCGCCGTCCGCAGGCCGCTCCAGACGCTGCAACAGCAGCTCGGACAGAATCGTCTCTTTCAAAGCGGCCCCTAGTGAAAAGAAAAATATGGATCTATGTATGGTACCAATGATCCGCTAAGTTTCCACCCATCATATTTCGAGCGTCGTTTTCCTGAACGGCGTTTTGCCGATCCGGCCTATCCGGCCGAGTTGCCCTCTCCGGACACACGCCCGCTGCGTGCACCGGACCCCCGTGGAGCCACTTATGCATCGTCCTGCAGGCAGTTCCGGTTTGTCCTCCATTGCTACCCCCACGCTTTCCACCGACGACATCGCCGCCGCAGTGCGCGCGCTGGAGCCGTACATGGTGCGCACGCTGTCGGAGTTCGTGGCGGCGCCCAGTCCCTCCGGACAGGAACAGCCGGCCGTGGCGTTCATGGAAGGCGCGCTGCGCGAACTTGGCCTGGAGCCCGAGCGCATCTACCTGCGCAGCGAGACGCTCAAGGACCTGCCGCTGTTCTCGCCGCCGTGCTGTCCGGACGGCGGCCGCTACAACCTGCTGGCCACGCACAGGCCGGTGGCCAAGGGCGGCCGTTCCGTGTTGTTCAACGGCCATCTGGATGTGGTGCCCACCGGACCGGAATCGATGTGGCGCCAGTCGCCCTATGCGCCCTTCGTCGAGGACGGCTGGCTGTTCGGCCGCGGCGCGGGCGATATGAAGGCCGGCATCATCTGCACGCTCGCCGCCTACAAGGCGCTGAAGGACCTCGGCGTGCAGCCCGCCGGCGCGGTCGGTTTCAACTCCGTGCTCGAAGAAGAGAACACCGGCAATGGCGCGCTCGCCACCGTGGCTGCGCTGCGCAGCGCGGTGGGCGCCGGCAAGCTGGCTTCCTTCGACACCGTGGTGATTCCCGAGCCGCTGGGCGAGAGCCTGATGAGCGCGCAGATGGGCGTGTTCTGGATGTTCGTGGAACTGACCGGGCGGCCCGCGCACGCGGCCTACATGACCAGCGGCGTGAACCCGGTGGAAGCCGGCATCGAAGTGATGGCCGGCCTGCGCAAGCTCGAGGCCGAGTGGAACCTGCCCGAGAACCGTCCCGCAGCCTATCGCGACCACGCCCACCCGATCAACTTCAACCTTGGCCAGATCCAGGGCGGCGAGTGGAATTCGTCGGTGCCCTGCACCTGCACGCTGGGGATCCGCATCGGCTTCTACCCGACCATGAGCGTGACCGATGCCAAGGCGCGGGTCGCGGCCTGCGTGCAAGCCACGCTGGATCGCCTGGCCAGCAACCTGACACTCAATATCCGCTACGAAGGTTTCCACGCGCCCGGTTGCGAGTTCGATCTCGATGTGCCCAGCATGCAGGCGCTGGGCGAGGCGCACCGCAAGGTCAATGGCGAGGCAGTGCGGCGCGAGGCCACCACCGCCACCACCGATGCGCGGCATTTCCGCCTGATGCTGGAAACGCCGGTGACCTGCTACGGACCGCAGGCCCGCAACATCCACGGCATCGACGAGTCGGTTTCCATCGAAAGCATGGTGCGCGTCGCCACCACGCTCGCGCAGTTCATGCATGACTGGTGCGGTGTCGAGCCGGTCGCTACCTGAGTCAACGCGTCAATGCGTCAATGCGTCGGCGCGTCCGCATGGCGGCGCGCGGCACTCGCGCGGCTTGACGGGGCTGCATGAGGTGCCATGGACCCAGGCAATCGAAGTTAGTCGTCTTCCGTATCCGCAGATCACGATCACCACCACAGGAAACTGACCGATGAAACACCTCACCCAACACCTGAAAAAGAGCTTTGGCAAAAGCCTGGTGTCGATGGCGCTGGCCACCGCCGGCCTGGCCCTGGCACCGGTACTATTGCCCGCGGGCAACGCTGCCGCGCAGACCGCCGGCGGCACATTGTCCGGCATCGTGCAACCCGAACCGCCGATCCTGATCAGCGCGATGAACTCGCAGGCGCCCACGCAATACATCGCCGGCAAGATCTACCAGGGCCTGCTGACCTACGGCCCCGACCTGAAGCCGCGCCCGGAACTGGCCAAGTCGTGGAAGATCTCGCCCGATGGCCTGACCTACACGTTCGAGTTGCAGAGCGGCGTGAAGTGGCATGACGGCAAGCCCTTCACCTCCGCCGACGTGGTGTTCTCGATCGACAAGATGCTGCGCGAAGTCCACGTGCGTACCCGCGCGGTGCTCAACAAGTACGTGGAGTCGATCCGCGCGGTGAACGACAGCACGGTCGAGATCAAGCTCAAGGAAGCCTTCCCGCCGTTTATCTCGATGTTCGAGACCGGCACCATGCCGATGATGCCCAAGCACATCTACGACGGCACCGATTACCGCAACAACCCCGCCAACCAGAAGCCCGTCGGCACCGGCCCCTTCGTGTTCAAGGAGTGGAAGAAGGGCGCCTATATCAAGCTGGCCAAGAACCCCAACTACTGGAAGAAGGGCAAGCCCTACCTGGATGAGCTGGTCTTCTACGTGATCCCGGATTCGGCCTCGCGCGCGGTCGCCTTCGAGAAGGGCGACGTGCAGGTGCTGCGCGGCGGCGACGTCGACAACGTGGACGTCAAGCGCCTGCGCACGCTGCCCAATGTGGAATACACCACCAAGGGCTGGGAGCTGTTCTCGCCCATGTCGAACCTGCTGATGAACACGCGCAAGCCGCCGTTCAACAACGTCAAGGTGCGCCAGGCGGTGATGCACGCGCTCAATCGCAAGATGATCGTGGACAACATCTTCTTCGGCATGGGCAAGCCGGCGATCAGCCCGTTCGCCTCGGCCACGCTGTTCTTCGACAAGAACACGCCGGCCTATGATTTCAACCTGAAGAAGGCGCGCGAGCTGATCAAGGAGTCCGGCGTCAACGTGGGCCAGTACCCGGTCAAGATCCTGTCCACGTCCTACGGCGCCAACTGGGACCGCCTTGACGAGTACATGAAGCAGATGCTGGAACAGCTCGGCTTCAAGGTCAGCATCGAGTCCGCCGATGCCGGCACCTGGTCGGCCCGCGTCAGCAACTGGGACTTCGACCTGACCGCCACCTACACCTACCAGTACGGCGATCCGGCGCTGGGCGTGGAACGGCTCTACGTGACCAAAAACATCGTCAAGGGTACGCCGTTCGCCAATGTACAGGGCTACAGCAATCCGCAATCGGATGAACTGTGGGCCAAGGCCAGCATCACCATGGACCCGGCGGAGCGCCAGAAGCTCTACACCGAGGTGCAGAAGATCCTGATGACGGAAGTGGCCGCGGGCAACCTGTTCGAGCTGGAGTTCCCCACGCTGTACCGCAAGAACGTCAAGAACCTCGTGACCACCGCCATCGGCCTGAACGAGTCGTTCGACAACGTCTCCATCGAGAAGAACTGAGTACGCGAGTACGAAGCCGCCAGTAAGTTCGCGCGCCGGGCAACCCGCCCGGCGCGCGCGAGATGGTGCCGGCCAAGCCCGTCGCCGCCGCGCTCCGCCAGGACTGCGGTGATGGCGCGGCCGGCCCGGGCCCAGCGTTTGCCCGTGTGGAGCATGCCGTGAATTTTCTCTCTTTCCTGCTATCCCGGCTGTGGAAGGCCCTCGTGGTCGTCCTCGGCGTGGTCATCATCAACTTCTTCCTGATCCGCATGGCGCCGGGAGACCCAGCCACCGTGCTGGCGGGCGAGGCCGGCGCGGGCGATGCCGCCTTCGTGGGCCAGTTGCGCCAGCAGTTCGGGCTCGACCAGCCGGTGCTGACGCAGCTTGGCATCTACCTGAAAGGCGTGGCCACGCTCGATCTCGGCTACTCCTATCGCAATCACCTGCCGGTGCTCGACCTGATCCTGGACCGGCTGCCCGCCACCATCGTGCTGATGAGCGGCGCCTTCGTCTTCTCCCTCGTGCTCGGCGTGTTCCTGGGCGTGGTCTCGGCGCGCACGCGCTATGAGAACAAGCGGCGCTGGATCGACAGCGCGGTGATGTCCGGCGCGCTGCTGCTGTACGCCACACCGCTGTTCTGGCTGTCGCTGATGGCCATCATCCTGTTTTCGGTGGTGCTGGGCTGGCTGCCCGCCTTCGGCATGGAAACCATCGGCGCCGGCTATACCGGCATGGCGCGCGTGCAGGACGTGGCGCTGCACATGATCCTGCCCACCATCTCGCTGGGCTGCTTTTTCATGGCGGTGTATGTGCGCCTGACGCGGGCGTCGATGCTGGAAGTGATGGGTATGGACTTTGTCAAGACCGCGCGCGCCAAAGGCGTGCCCGCCGGGCGCGTGATCCGCGTGCATGTGCTGCGCAACGCATTGTTGCCGGTGATCACCTTTGCCGGTATCCAGCTTGGCCAGATGGCGGGCGGCGCGGTGCTGACCGAAACCGTCTTCTCCTGGCCGGGCATCGGCCGGCTGATGTTCGATGCCCTGCTGCAGCGTGACTACCAGCTGCTGCTCGGCATCTTCTTCGTCACCTCGGCGCTGGTGGTGTTCTTTAACCTGGTGACGGACATCGTCTACCGCTTTATCGACCCGCGCATCTCGGTGGGCGGCAAGGGAGCCACGGCATGAAAGCCTTCGCACAACGTTATTGCCGCAACTACGGCGCGGTGATCGGCCTGGTCGTGCTGCTGCTGGTGGTGGCCGTGGCGCTGCTGGCGCCGGTGCTGTACGAGGAGTCGCCCTGGCTGATGGTGGGCGATCCGCTGGTGCGCCCGTTTGCCGAAGCGGCCTTTCCCTTCGGCACCGACATGCTCGGGCGCGACATCACCGCCGGCATGCTGTACGGCGCGCGCGTCTCGTTGCTGGTGGGCGTGATCTCCACCGGCGTGGCGCTGGTGTTCGGCATCCTGATCGGCTCGGTGGCCGGCTATTGCGGCGGCCGCATCGACGACGCGCTGATGCGCTTCACCGAGTTCTTCCAGACCATTCCGCAACTGGCGATGGCAGTGGTGATCGTGGCGATCTTCAATCCCACTATCTACTCCATCGTGGCCGCCATCTCGGTGGTGTCGTGGCCGCCGGTCGCGCGGCTGGTGCGCGGCGAGTTCCTCACCCTCAAGCAGCGCGAATTCGTGCAGGCCGCGGTGGTGATCGGGCAGAAGCCGCTGAGGATCATCCTCACGCAGATCCTGCCGAACGCCATGTCGCCCATCATCGTGTCGGCCTCCTTCATGGTGGCGACCGCGATCCTGACCGAGTCGGCGCTGTCCTTCCTGGGCCTGGGCGACCGCAACATGATGAGTTGGGGCTTCATGATCGGCGCGGCCCGCACCATGATCCGCGAAGCCTGGTGGATGAGCGTGTGGCCCGGCGTGGCCATCCTGCTGACGGTGCTCTCCATCAACCTGATCGGCGAAGGCCTGAACGACGCCATGAACCCGCAACTGCGCCGCCGAGGCGAGTAAGCACAAGGAATACGCACCATGCAAGCACCAGACAAGCTACCGCTGCTATCCGTGCGCGACCTCACCATCGCGCTGCCCGCCGGCGGCGACCGCGCGCACGCGGTGAAGCACGTGAGCTACGACCTGCACGCCGGAGAGATCCTCTGCATCGTCGGCGAGTCCGGCTCGGGCAAGTCGATGAGCGCCAACGCCATCATGGGCCTGCTGCCGCCCTACCTGAAGCCGCGGGGCGGCCAGATCCTGTTCCAGGGCAAGGACCTGCTGGCACAGGACGAGCAGACCCTGCTGTCCATGCGGGGCAAGGAAATGGCGATGGTGTTCCAGGAGCCGCTATCGGCCCTGAACCCCGTGATGACGGTAGGCGACCAGATCGCCGAGGTCATGCGCGTGCACGACGCCTGCCCGGGCGAGGCGCGTACCCGGCGTGTACTGGAGTTGCTGGCGTTCGTGGGCCTGCCCGATCCCGCTACGCTGATCCACAGCTATCCGTTCCGCCTGTCCGGCGGGCAGCGGCAGCGCGTAGTGATCGCCATGGCGCTCGCGCTGGAGCCGGCGCTGCTGATCGCCGACGAACCCACCACGGCGCTCGACGTCACCACGCAGGCCCAGATCCTGGCGCTGATCAAGCGCATCCAGGCGGAGAAGGGTATGGGCGTGATGTTCGTCACGCATGACTTTGGCGTGGTGGCGGAGATCGCCGACCGCGTCGCGGTGATGGAGAAGGGCGTGCTGGTGGAAGTCGGGACGGTGCAGCAAGTGCTCAACCACCCGCAGCATCCCTATACCCGCCGCCTGATCGGCGCGGTGCCGCACGGACGCGCCAAGGCGCGCGACCAGCAGGCGGCCGAGATCGTGCTGGATGTGCGCGGGCTGCGCAAGACGTACTCTTCCGGCGGCGGTCTGTTCAGCAAGAAGCGCGTGGTCAACGCCGTGGACGGCGTGAGCTTCAGCGTGCGGCGCGGCCAGACGCTGGGCATCGTCGGCGAATCCGGTTCGGGCAAGTCCACCATCGGCAAATGCCTGCTGAAGCTGACCGATATCGACGGCGGCGAGCTGCTGTTCGACGGGCAGGATATCGCGCGCCTGTCCGAGCGCCAGTTCCGTCCGCTGCGCAGCGACGTGCAGATGATTTTCCAGGACCCGTTCGCCTCGCTCAACCCGCGTCATACGGTGGGGCGCATCATCACCGACGGCCCGGTGGCCAACGGCGTGCCGCTGGCCAGGGCGCAGACCCGCGGCCGCGAACTGCTGCAGCTGGTAGGGCTGGAGGCGTCCGCCTTCGACCGCTATCCCAACCAGTTCTCCGGCGGCCAGCGCCAGCGTATCGGCATCGCGCGTGCGCTGGCGCTGGAGCCGAAGCTGCTGGTGGCCGACGAATCCGTCTCCGCGCTCGATGTCTCGGTGCAGGCGCAGGTGCTGCAACTGCTGAGCGACCTGCAGAAGCGGCTCGATATCGGCCTGATCTTCATTACCCACGACTTGCGTGTTGCCGCCCAGATCTGCCACCACGTGATCGTGATGCACAAGGGCAAGGTGGTGGAGTCCGGACCGCCCGGCCAGATCTTCGACGCGCCGCTGCACGATTACACGCAGCGGCTGATTGCCGCGATTCCTGGCAAGGAGTGGGACCCGACGCTGATCCGCGCCGCTGCCTGAAGCCGCGCGCGCCATGCGGCCCGCGAGCGCGCCCAGGTGCTGCGCGCCAGGTACGAACTGATGCTGGCCAACGCCCGCGACCTCGCCGGGCGGGGTGGACCGCTAAGCCGCCAGGCCTTTGCCACAACACATATCGCTTTCAAGAGCATCCGCCATGAGCAGACCCCAGGCCGTCCCCACCGTGCAGGTCGACAACGACCGCGTGGTCGTCACCGAGTGGCGCTTCGCGCCGGGCGCGGAGACCGGCCATCATCGCCATGGCTACGACTACGTGGTGGTGCCGATGACCACCGGCGCGCTGCGGCTGGAGACGCCGGCCGGCGAGGTCGTCAGCCAGCTCGTGGCGGGCCGCGCCTACTACCGCGGCGCGGGCGTGGAGCACAACGTGATCAACGCGCATGACGGCGAATGCGTGTTCGTGGAAATCGAAATCAAGCAAACCGCCGCGCAGCCGCCCGCCACGGGCGACTGAGTGGCAAGGGGTCCAGGCCGGCGATAACGACAACGCGCAAGCTCAGGCGACGTGGTGCCAGGGGCGCCACCCGGCGGCCCGGAAACCGTGAGTCTCACCTTTACAAAAACCATCATGCGCGCCTTCTTCTCGGATGACCAACTGCTGCACCAGCCCCGCCAGTTCATGCGCGCGGGCCGCTTGTGCGAACCTACCGACGTGCCCGCCCGCGCCCACGCGCTGCAACGTGCGCTGGCCGGGCGCGGCATTGCGCTGGCCGAGCCGGCGGACTTCGGCCGCGCGCCGCTGGAGGCGGTGCACAGCCCGGCATATCTCGATTTCCTCGGCTACGCTTACGAACGCTGGATGGCGCTGGCGCGCCCCGGCTTCGAGCCGGGCATCGAAGTGCTGCCAAATCTCTCCCCGTACTACAACGGCCGCGTAGACCAGCCGCGCCGCGTGCCGTGCCCGACCGATTCCATCATCGCGCAGGCTGGTTACTACCTCGGCGACCTGAGCGCGCCGCTCGGGCCGCATAGCTGGCGTTCCATCCTGCGCTCCGCGCACAGCGCCGTGGCCGCGGCCGGGTACGTCTGCGAGCAGCAGGACCGGCAGGGTGTCGCGTACTCGCTGTCGCGCCCGTCCGGCCACCATGCGCACAGCGACCGCGCGGTGGGCTTCTGCTATGTCAACAACTCGGCCATCGCCGCCGAGACGCTGCTCAAGCGGTTCGACAAGGTAGCGGTGCTCGACGTGGACGCCCACCACGGCGATGGCACCCAGCAGATCTTCTACCAGCGCTCCGACGTGATGACGATCTCGCTGCACGCCGACCCCAGCGCGTATTACCCCTTCTATACCGGCTACGCCAACGAGCGCGGCTATGGCGCGGGCTACGGCTACAACCTGAACTTCCCGCTGCCGCACGACACCGGGGATGCCGGCTTCCTGGGCGCGCTCGACAACGCGCTCGACGCGCTGCGCGACTACCGGCCGCAGGCGCTGGTACTGGCGCTGGGCTTCGACACCTATATCCACGATCCCATCAGCGTATTGCGCGTCGGGCTGGACGCGTACCGTGGCATCGGTGAGCGCATCAATGCGCTGGGCGTGCCCACGGTGGTGGTGCAGGAGGGCGGCTACGAGGTGGAGGCGATCGGTCCCGCGCTCGACGCTTTCCTGTCTGGCCTTGTCCCTGCGATGGCCGGGGTATGAGCGATCCGGGGCACGCAGGCGCAGCGGGCTGGTGGCGCGGTGGCCTGATCTTTCTCTGCGCGGTGGCGTTGTTCGCCACCGTGGATGCCACCGCCAAGCATCTGGTGGGGCGCTATCCCGCGCCTTTCCTCAATGCTGTGCGCTATGCCATTACCGCCACCGTGGCCATCGCCATGCTGGCGGGCTCGGGACGCCTGCGCTTCTGGCGCACGCCCCACCGCGGGATGCTGGCGCTGCGCGGCGTGATGCTGGCGCTGGTGGGCACCTGCTTCATGACCGCGCTGCTGTGGATGCCGCTGGCCGAGGCCACGGCGATCTACTTCATGTCGCCGCTGGTCATCGTCGCGCTCTCGCCGTGGCTGCTGGGCGAGCGCGTGGGGCCGCGCAAGTGGGTGGCGGTGGCGGCGGGCTTCGCGGGCATGCTGCTGATCGTGCGGCCCGGCGGGGAACTGTCGGCAGTGGGCACGGTGCTGATGGTCGCCGCGGCGGTGGCGTATGCCCTGCTGCAGCTGCTGACGCGGCGCCTTGCCGGGAAGGTGGAGGCGGGCGTGCAGTACGGTTTCGCGGCGGTGATCTGCATGATTGCCACAGGGTTGCCGGCGCCGTTCTTCCTGCCCGCGGCATGGCCTGGCATGGCAGACTGGCTGGCCATTCTCGCCATGGGATTCATGAGCGCGATCGCACAGGTGCTGCTGATCCTCGCTCTGCAGCGCGCGCCGGCATCCACCGTGGCGCCGCTCAATTATTGCCATTTGCTGCTGGCGCTGGTGTACAGCGCGCTGTGGTTCGGCCGCTGGCCGGATGGTCCCGCCATGGCGGGTATCGCGCTGATCATCGCAGCCGGGCTGTCGCTGACGTTGCCGCAGCGGGCCGGGGCCGATGCGGGAAATCGCCTTCGTTCCACTTCCATCGCGGAATCATCATGAGTGATTTGCGCGCGCCCAAACCGGTGCGCCGCGCAGGCAATATGCACTAACGGCGGAAGGCCGGATACCCAACACGGTGCGCCAGCATCTCAAAGCGATGGTAGCGATGGGGGCGGCTTGGTCGCGCCCTGGAAATGCCGGAGTTTACTGCGAGCCGGATGGCACGGGGCTTGCTGCTGATGCGTATCCGCCGTCCTTTGGATCACGACGGTTCACTACCAGAAGCCAGGAATCCCATGACCTTCCCTTTGCTCCAAAGCCGCACCGTTGCCGCGCTGGCCGCCATGCTTGCCACCAGCCTCATTGCCGCCGCCCCTGCCTCTGCCCAGGCCAGGCATGACTGGCCCACTCAGCCGGTGCGCATTGTCGTCCCCTTCCAGGCTGGCTCCGCCACCGACCTGATCACACGCCAGCTCGGTATGGGCCTGGGCCGCGAATATGGCCAGACCTTCGTGGTCGAGAACCGTCCCGGCGCCGCCGCCATGATCGGCAGCGAGGCCGCCGCGCGCGCGCCCGGCGATGGCTACACGCTGCTGATGTCCGGTCCCGCCTCCATGGTGACCAACCGCTTTCTGTACAAGAAGCTCAGCTACGATCCCGATGCTTTCGAGAAGGTCGCGGTGGTGGCCTTCACGCCGAATATTTTGCTGGCCAGTCCTGACCAGCCCTTCAAGACGCTGCCGGAAATGATCGCCTATGCCAAGGCCAATCCGGGCAAGCTGACCTACGCCTCGTTCGGCGCCGGTACCACCTCGCATATGGCGGGCGAGATGCTCAAGGCGCTGGCCGGAATCGATATCGTGCACGTGCCGTACAAGGGGGCGGGGGAGGCGATTCCCGCACTGCTTTCGGGACAGGTATCGATGTATTTCGATACGATCATGACGGGCCTGCCTTATGTGAAGGCGGGCAAGTTGCGGGCGCTGGGCGTGTCGAACAGCAAGCGTTCGGCGATGGCGCCGGAGATTCCTACGATTGCCGAGCAGGGGTATCCGGGGTTCGATATTGCGCCTTGGTATGGGATCGTTGCGCCCAAGGGCACGCCGGCGGAGGTGGTTGCCAAGTTGAATGCATCGATCAACAAGCTGCTTAAGGATCCAGGCTTTCGGGAGAAGCTGGCGGCTACTGGTGCCGAGCCGCGAGGGGGCTCGGTGGCGGATTTTGGGGCGATGGTTGGGGCGGAGATTCCGCGGACGGAGAAGTTGGTCAGGCAGGCCGGGGTTAGTTTGCAGTAGGGTGGTTTGGTGAATTGCAGTGTTGGAGGCTTTGACGTCAAAGGCCTTACTTCAAAAGCTTAAAGTCAAAGGCAGTTTCACCACCCCTGCGCGGCCTGGTAGGTAAACCTTCACGGCTCGCTTTGCATCGTGCTGTGTGTGGCCCGCTCGCGGGCCACACTTCGGTTTGCTACATCATGCGGCGCGAGAAATGCCCTTGTTCTGCTCCTGCCATCAGGTCTGCGAACTGGTCGCCGCTCATGTGGACGAGTTGCTGGTGGTCGCCTGCCTCGAAGAATACTTCCGGCTGGGCCAGCAGGCTGTCATCGAGATAGGTGTGCATGCCGTAGGCCATGGCGACTGGCGGAATGGCGCCGAGATCGCAATCCTTGAAGACTTCGCGGATTTCGTCTTCATGCGCCAGTACCAGCGTGCGCCCGGTTTGCGCGCAGATGGCGGCGAGGTTGAGGTGGTGGCTGGACGGGATCACCGCGGCTACGTAGCCGATGTCATCCTCCAGCAACAGGGTCTTGGCCAGGCGATCTCCGGGAACGTGCGCAGCCTCTGCAGTGGCCATGCTGCTGAGGGTGTAGGGATGGCGGATGGTGTCGAAACGGCTGTTCCTGCTGTTGAGGCAATTTGCCAGGGTGGTAGCCAAGGCCATGATGCGTCTCCTTCGCTGTACGTGCGGCGGCCACGGGGGCGGGCCCCTGCGTTTCCTACTATAGTCCGTGCCCCCGCCGGCTGCGCTGCTATCCGCCTTGCCCGCGTTGCCTCGCGTCGCCGTCATGCCTCGTCGTCCGCTTGCGCGGGGGCGGCCTGGCGCGGCTGGGGCCACAAAGCCTGCAATTCGGTCTTGAGGAAGTTCAGCAGGTAACGCGTGGCCATGGTCTGGTAGCGGTTCGGCATGGTCAGCATATAGAGACGGCTACCGAATACGCTGATCTGGTAGTCCGCCAGCACGGGCAGCAAGGCGCCCGTGTCGAGCTCCGCGCCGACGGCGTAGAGCGGGAAGATGCCCAGGCCGAGATCGCCCATCACGCCATCCTTCAGGAAGGCGAAGTTCTCGGAACTCAGCGTGGGCTCCAGCGACACTTGCTCGCGTGCGGCGCCGCTGCCATTGCCGCGCGTGCCGAAGGCCTTGAGCTTCTGGCCGATGGGCGAGGCGCAGACGATGGCGTGGTCCTTGAGATCGGCCAGCTCGCGCGGAGGCGGCTGCGTGGCCAGGTAGCCTGGCGATCCGCACACCACCCATTCGACCACGCCGATCTCGGTCGCTACCACTGAATCCGGTGGCGTGGAGATGATGCGCAGCGCCACTTCCACATCCTCGGACACCAGGTTGTGGATGCGGTTGTCGAACACCACGTCGAGCGTGATGTCGGGATAGCGGTGCTTGAACTTCACCAGCAGCGGCGACAGCATCGAATGCCCCAGCCCGGTGGGTACCGACAGGCGTACGTGGCCTTGCAGGCTCTTGCCCATGCTGTTGATCAGCGCGTTGGCCGCCGCCACTTCGCCCAGGATGTTGCGGCCGTGCTCGTACAGCCCCGCGCCCACTGGCGTGGGTTCGACATGGCGGGTGGTACGGCGCAGCAATTGCACGCCCAGTTCTTCTTCAAGGGCCTTCAGGTGGTAGCTCACGTTGGCGCGGGTCATCTTGAGCTTGCGCGCGGCAGCCGAGAGGTTGCCGGCGTCGACGATGTCCACGAAAAGGCGCAGGGCGTTCAGGTCCATGTGGCGGGTTGGTTCCTTCGGGTGAAAACGTGCCGGCAGGCGCCGGCACGGCAGACAGTGTAGCTTTTGCGGCGGGCGGCGCCGTGCGCGGCCTCTGGCGCTATAGCGACTGCGCGACCTCCTTGAACGACTGCACGAGCTGGCTCAGCCCAGGGCTCTCCGCATTCCTGTTCCACAGCATCCCGAGCGCGCTGAAGGCGACTTCCGGCGTCATCCGCACGCATTCCAGCAGGCCCATCGCGGCATAGTGAGCGGCGACCGACCCGGACAGCACGGTCAGGTATGGCGACTCGCGCAGCAGCATCTGGATGGTGATGATGGAAGCGGTCTCGATGCGCGGCATCGGCACCGGGGTGGCGGCGTGCATGAACGCATCTTCCAGCCGCGTGCGCATCAGGGTGCCGGCCGGCGGCATGATCCAGTCGTAGGCCGCCGCCTGCGCCCAGGTCGGCTTGCGCTTTCGCGCCATCGCATGGCCCGGGCTTGCCACCACCTTCACGGTGTCTTCCATCAGCAACTCGCTGGCGAAGCCGGACTTATGAGCGCGGATGTCGAGCGGGCCCAGTATCAGGTCCAGTTCGCGGCGCCCCAGCCGCTCCAGCAAAGTCTCCAGCGTGGCCTCGACCACATGGATGAAGATGCCCGGCATCTGGCGCTGCAGCCGCGCAATGCCCTTGGGCAGGATCACCGGCGCGGCGGAGAGGATGGAGCCCACATGCAGGCGCCCCACCAGACCGGTGCGGATCGTGCCGAGTTCATCGTTTACGCGGCGCACATCGCCCAGCATGCGCAGCGCGTGACGCCGCAGCACTTCCCCGGCCGGCGTCAGTTGCAATTGTCGTCCGCGGACAAATAGCGCGGTGCCCACCACATCTTCGAGGTCCTTCAGCCAGTGAGAGACCGCGGGCTGCGTCATGTGCATCGCCTCGGCGGCCGCGGTGATGCCGCCGGATTCCACCAGCGTGAGGAAAATCTCCAGGTGGCGCAGCTTCATCCGGCGTGCCCAGAGGATGTCGTCAAGGTTCCATGTCATGCACGAATGCTAATGGAAGTCTCAAGTTATTTCATTATTAATTCATGAATAGGCTATGCATAATCGGTCGTGGATTTCACTTCGATGACATGCCCGGCGCGGGCTGGGACGACAACCGGGAGTGCAGCGTGAGGACATGGAAAAGCAGGGCGGTGGCAGGCGCGCTCGTGATGGGCGCCATAGCCGGTTTGCAGTTTGGCGCGGCATCCGCGCACGCCGATGCGGTGTACCCGGCCAAGCCGGTGCGCCTGGTGGTGCCGCAAGCGCCGGGCGGCGGCACCGATGTGGTCGGGCGGCTGTGGGCCGATTACATGTCGCGCCATCTCGGGGCGCCGGTGGTGGTGGAAAACCGGGCCGGCGCGAACGGCGTGGTGGCGGCCAGCTTCGTCGCCAAGCAGGCGCCGGATGGCTATACGGTAATGGTGGCGGGCATTTCCTATCTCGCTTTCAACCCGTATATGTACAAGGCATTGCCCTATGACCCGCAGAAGGATTTCGACGGCGTCAGCCTGCTGGTCAATACGCCATTCCTGCTGGTGGCCAGCCCGTCCACAGGGATCAAGTCGCTGGAGGATCTGGCGAGAGCGGCAAAGGCGAAGCCGGCGGAATTGAATTTTGCCTCGGCGGGGAAAGGCAACTCGACCCACCTCGTCGTTGAAATGCTGGAGCAGCGCCTGGGCCTGCAACTGACCCACGTGCCATACAACGGCGCGGCGGCCGGACTGACGAGCGTAATGGGAAACCAGACGCAATTGATGGCAGATGTGCTGAACACCGCCGCGGTGCAGGCGAATGGCGGCAAGGTGCAACCGCTGGCAGTTATCGGTACGCGGCGCGCATCGAGCGTACCCAATGTGCCCACGCTGGCCGAACTCGGCATCAAGGATTTTCCTTTGCCGGGCTGGTACGCGCTGGTAGTGCCGGCTGGCACGCCAAGGGTAATCATTGACCGGCTGAATGCGGAAACCCGGAAGTTCTTTGCCGATGCTTCGGTGAAAGCCAGGCTCGATGCGCTTCAGCTCGAGCCGCTGCCATCCAGCCCGGAAGCGGTAAAGGAATGGATGCAGCGCGATAGCAGGATCTGGGGTCCCCTGATCAGGCAACTCGGCCTGAGCAACGACTAGATTAGACAGCCAAAGGAAATACTGCCGTGCCAATACTTACCAAAGCCGTCTGGGACAGCCGCTATCGCAAGATGCTCGCCTTGATGGACGACATCCATGCCGATGCGATCATCTTCACCAGCAGCGACTTCTTTCAGTTCGCGACCAATTTCCACACCGATGTATTGCCCTGGGAGCGGCCGGTCTTTGCCGTGGTGCCACGCAATGGCACGCCGTTCCTGGTGATGAACGAGTTGTCCACCAACCATATGCGGTTCTCCCAGGAGCGGGAGAAAGTCTGGATTACCGATATCAGCTATTACGCCGAGCATCCCAGGCTGAGCCACCGCCTGCCCTTGCTCGGGCAAGTGCCGGAATTGCTCGCCGAGCGCCTTAAAGGGGCTGGCCTGGCGCGCTCGCGCATTGCTGTCGAAGGCGGCAGTGCCGTGCTGGCCGCCGCTGCCCGGCTGCTGCCCGAGCTGACGCTGCAGCCCGCCACGGCGGAATGCCGCAGCCTGCGCTGGCAAAAGCATGCGGAGGAACTCGCGGTGATGGCGGCCATCGGATCGATTTCCGACTGGGTCCAGGATCGCTACCGGGAAAATATCCGCCCCGGCAGGCTGGTGCAGGAACTGGATTTCGCCATGGCCTCGCTGTTCGTGCAGGAGGCGGCTGAGCGCTTTCCCGGCGAGCATTTCGAGGTGATCCGCTGCTGGACCCTGAGCGGTCCGGCATCGGCTTCGCCCCATGGCGACGGGGCCTCCTGCGGCGCGCGCATCAAGGAGGGCGACGTGCTGGTCAATATCGTGATACCGCGCCTCAACGGCCTGGCCATCGAAAACGAGCGGACATGGTTCTGCGGCCGGCCGGGCGACGAGCAGGTCAGGCTATGGACCGCGGCCCGGAACGCCAACGAAGCCGCCATTGCCGCGGCCCGCACCGGCAACCCAGTGAGTGCCATCGATGCCGCCGCACAGGCACAGATCGAGCAGGCGGGCTTTGGCGACTATATTCGCCATCGCACCGGCCATGCGATCGGCATCATCCATCACGAGTATCCGGAGGATATGGCCTTCTGCCACCGGCCTCTGCTCGATGACGAAGTGTATTCGGCTGAGCCGGGCATCTATGCCTATGGCATTGGTGGATTCAGGCTGGACGACACGGTCGTGGTCGGGCAGACGCCGCGCACGCTGACCTCCACGCCCAAGACGCTGGAATACGCGACCGTGCTTTAAAGCAATGCCATGGGCAGTGATTCAAGCCGTCACCGGCAAGCCAAGGACCAAGGACAACGCTGGCTACAACTCTTCCTGCAGCGGCAGCAGCCGCAGCAGGCCCTGGCCGAAATGCTGGAAGACACTCATGTCGGGTTCACTGTCGTAGGTCCGCAGTAGCCCGTTGTCGCGCGTTACCCAGACCAGCTTCGGCTCCCCGCCGGCGGGGTCTGGTTCCAGCATTACCTTGTAGGCCACATCAAGCAGCTTTTCGTCCAGCGCCGCGCCAAGCTGCGTGCACAGCGTCGCGTTGTCGACCACCACGCCCATCTCGGTATTGAGCCGGGCCGAGCGCGGGTCCAGGTTGAGCGAGCCGACGAACAGCAAGCGGCGGTCGACCATATAGCTTTTGGCGTGCAGGCTTGCACGGCTCTTGCTGATCAGGCTGCGGTGCCCTTCGTGCGCCATCTCCGCATAGGCCGACGGTTTGAGCTCGTAAAGCTGGATGCCTGCCGCCAGCAGCGCCTTGCGCGTGGGCGCATAGCCGGCGTGCACGGCGCTCACGTCGGTGGCCGCGAAGGAGTTGGTCAGGATACTGACGCGCACCCCGCGGCGCGCCATGCCGGCAAGCCAATCGACCGCTGATGCGTTCGGCACGAAATACGGCGAAACCAGTGACAGCTCCCGCCGGGCGCTATCCAACAGGTGCACCAGCTTGGGGATGGCGTGGCTGCTGTTGTCTTCGGGCGGAAGCGTGACCTTGACAGCCTGGTCCGCAATCACGGAGCCCTGCCCCCAGTAAGCGGGCAACTTGCCGCCTTCCAGCGCCTGCGCCATGCCGGAATCGAGCAATTCCCGCGCATAATCGCCGCCCCTGGCCTCGGCCGCATGTTCGTCCAGGTATGTGCGCAGGGCCTGCACCTCGGCTTGCGCATCGGCAGGGGCCGGCATCAGGCTGGCCACGGGATAGCTCGCCGCGCCATTCCAATAGTCATCGAACACGGCCGATACCTGCGGCACCACCGGGCCGCCGGCGAGCACATCGAAGTCGCTAAAGTCCGTTGCCGTACTGGCGGAGAAATAGGGGTCGCCGATATTGCGCCCGCCCACCACCGTCAGCTGGTTATCGGCGGTCATTGATTTGTTGTGCATGCGCCGGTCCAGACGCCGGAAATCAGTGGCGAACTCCAGCCAGCGCGCGCTGCGGTTGGCGAAGGGATTGAACAGCCGCACCTCGATATTCGGATGGGCGTCGATTGCCGCCAACTCGCGGTCCTGCCCGCTCAGGTGCAGGTCGTCGAGCAGCAGGCGCACCCGCACGCCGCGGTCGGCCGCGGCAACCACCGCCGCCAGCAAGGTCTTGCCGGTGAGGTCGCCGTCGAAGATGTAGTACTGCAGGTCCAGGCTGCGCTCGGCGCCGCGCGCCAGCGCCAGGCGTGCCACCAGCGCATCCGGCCCGGACGAAAGCGGGTAGAAGACCGATTGGCCAGGGTGCTGCGCCTGGCCGGGGGCGAGCGCCCTGCCCAGGCGCGTGCCGGCGGTGTCGGCAAGGGCTCGCGATGGCGTCCGGCTGGCCGGCTCAGGCAGGCTGGCGCAGGCCGTCAGCAGGGCGGCTGCCATTGCGCTGCCGGCAAACAGGCCGAAGCGGCGGAGCCAGCGTCCTTGCGCTTTCCCGGCGGCCACTACCTGCGCCTCATGGATTTCCTCCAGGCAATGCGACATGGTGTTTTCCCCAAATTGGCTGTGCCAATGCCCCAAGGGGGCGGCGCGTTTTGCAAGGTACCACCAGTCCGGTTGGCATGGAACTGAAAGATTTCTGGCCAGCCAGATCTCGTGGCACGCGCGCTGCTTTTTGGAAAGGCGCGGGCGCCAGAATCCATAAGCCGGAACGCTGCCTATCAAACGCCGCAGGCGTTCCAGGCTAAAACGCAATCAACCCGGAATTGGGCAAATGCCGGGTAAAAAAAGTCGCCACAGATGCATAAGCGAGGCTTCGGCAGCGCCGATTTGCTAGTGTTTCTGGCGCGCGGATTGCCCGGCATTTCTTGCTTTGACGATCATCGATCGCCAGCTTTCCGCGCGGTTCCAGGGTGGGATTGACGGCGAGGCACGGCCCGAATTGGATGGGAAAGTGGATACTGCTTAGCATCGTGGCCGAACCCTATGCCTTTGCCTGGCAATTTCCGGAAACCCGTGCTCGCCGGTTCAGCCTTCCTTATCACATTGGCATGGCCTGCACAATGTCCGCACATCGCTCGGATTAGTCGGGCATCGCGTTTGCCAACGACTTGCAAGACCGTCCTTTCAAAGACCTTTCGGACAGAGTTGTCTTATTGCATCTTAGTGCCGGCGGGTGATTGCGGCGCCGTGGCGCACGTCAATGCCGTTAGCAGCGTGCGGGAGCAAATTGTTGAGCCGCCTTTGCCGCGCAAGCTATTACTTGAATCCGGCAATGCGCACAGGTATTCGTCTGCTTCGACGGGGCATTCCGGCTGCCGATCCTGGGTGCAATGTGGGTGTCCGCCGGGCTTTTCAATTCGCTACAATTCGGGGCGGATGTATCATCTTCTTACGCGATTGGATTTTCTTTAATCAAACGTGGTAGGCTGTGCCAGCAAAATTTCCCCTATCATTGAATTAACACCGCTCCAGGAGAATCAAAATGGCGACTTACAAGCAACTGATCGCAGAAAAGGAAGCGCTCGAAGCCAAGCTGGCGGAGATGCGTGCTAGTGAAGTGGCGGGCGTTATTGCCCAGATCCAGGGGCTCATGGCGGAATACGAACTGACGGCTGACGATATCGCCCCGAAGCGCCGCCGGGGCCGCCCGGCAGCCAGCGCGAACGGCGCCGCGGCCAAGCCCAAGTCCAGCCTGCCTCCCAAGTATCGCGATCCCAAGACAGGCGCCACCTGGACCGGCCGTGGCCGCGCACCGGCCTGGCTGGGTAAGAACCGTGCCCGCTTCCTGATCGCAGAAGCCTGATCACGCAATAGCAGACTGAAAGCGCTGGCTCCAGCCGGCGCTCGCTTGCCCACATTTGTCCGCTTGCCGGGCATGGTGGCAAGCCAATGGCCGCGCCTTGTGCGCGGCCATTGGCGTCCAGGAAACAATTCCCCCAAGATTCGATATGAAAAAAGCGCTGCTTTCAGCGTTGCTGCTTGCCGCGTCCTTTGCCGCGCATGCTGACGAAAAACTGTTGTCGAAACAGTACGGGGCCTGCATGGAGCGCCCGGATGTCACTACTGCCGGCATGCACGAGTGCATTGCGGCGGAGACCGCACGGCAGGACAAGACCCTGAATACCATTTATAAGCGTCTGCAGCAGGCGATTTCGCCCGCCAGGAAGCCCAGGCTGCTTGATGCGCAGCGTGCATGGCTGAAGTTCAGGGATGCCAACTGCGATTTCCAGGCCGATCCCGACGGCGGCACGCTTGCTGGCGTCAATGCGTCCGCCTGTGTGATGCAGATGACGGCGGACCGGGCCAAGGAACTGGCCGACCTCGCCGTCGAAGCGGGAGCGCGCTGACCAGTCGGATCGGCCATGCGGCGAGGAATGCGCCGTTTTGGCCATATTCCACCGTTGTCAAAATTTGTTATCCATTCTGTTCAAGACCGGGGGGATTGTCAAAACCAGGTGACGGCGTACCATGTGGGCCACATCGTTGTTTGCTTTGACCGGAGACCCCCATGAGCCTGGATGCAGAATCCTTTTCGCTGCTGCGCGCGTCGGTGCAGCGTTTCATCGACGAACGCCTGAAGCCGGCGGAAGACACGCTCGAGGAAACCGACGACGTACCAGCCGATATCGTTGCCGACATGAAGGAGATGGGCCTGTTCGGGATCTCCATTCCGGAAAACTACGGCGGCATCGGTTTGTCGATGGCGCAGGAATGCGACGTGGTGTATGACCTCGGTCATACCGCTTTCGCTTTCCGCTCGGTATTCGGCACCAATGTGGGCATCGGCTCGCAGGGCATCCTGATGGACGGCACCGAAGCGCAGAAGCAGGAATATCTGCCCAAGATCGCCAGCGGCGAGCTGGTCATCTCGTTCGCGCTGACGGAGCCGAACGCGGGTTCCGACGCGGCTTCGCTGCAGACCAAGGCAGAGCTCGACGGCGATCACTACATCATCAACGGCACCAAGCGCTTCATCACCAACGCCCCGCGTGCCGGCGCCTTTACGCTGATGGCACGCACCGGCGGCGCCGGGGCATCGGGCATTTCCTCGTTCATCGTGCCGGCGAATACGCCGGGCATCTCCCTTGGCAAGCCGGACAAGAAGATGGGCCAGCGAGGCACCAAGACCTGCGACGTGGTGCTGGAAAACGTGCGCGTGCCTGCCGCCAACATCATCGGCGGCGTGCCCGGCGTGGGCTTCAAGACCGCCATGAAGGTGCTCGACCGGGGCCGCCTGCATATCTCCGCGCTGGCCTGCGGCATGGCGCACCGCCTGATTACCGATGCCGTGGCCTATGCCAAGGAGCGCAAGCAGTTCGGTCAGCCGATCGGCGATTTCCAGCTGATCCAGGCCATGCTGGCCGATAGCCAGGCCGAGCTGTATGCCGGCTTGTCGATGGTGCGCGACTGCGCCCAGCGCTACGATGCCAAGACGCCTGGCAAGAGCGATCCGGAAGTCAGCATGCTGGCCTCCTGCACCAAGATGTTCTGTACCGAGATGGTGGGCCGCGTGGCCGACCGCGCCGTGCAGATCCATGGCGGCGCGGGCTATATCGCCGAGTACAAGGCCGAGCGCTTCTATCGCGATGTGCGCCTGCTGCGCCTCTACGAGGGCACCACGCAGATCCAGCAACTGATCATCGCCAAGCAGCTGCTGCGCGACTGACCGGAAGACGCGAAGCGAGGCGGGCGCAAGGCCAGCCTTGCCGTTAGCGTGCGGACCCCCGGCCCGCGGCGCGCCGGCCGGTGTCCGCGCCGGGTCCGGGCAGTGTTCGTGCCGCGATGGCGCTGCGCCCGCGGGCCAACCGAAGCGCGCACGCGATGTCCTGTTGTATTCAACGGAGGCCGCCCCGATGGCAATTGCCGCTTTCAATTTTCCCGTTCCCAGTACTGACCACCTGCGCCGGCCGCACTCGTCCGGCAACGGCACGTGGACCGATGGCGCACCGTGCTACCCGATTATCGAAGCCCTGATGGCCGGCGCCGCGCGTGGGTCAGGCGCGCCGCTGGACTGTATCCGCCTGGCGCTGGACGCGGCCGGCGCGCTGGGCCGTGCCGATCCGGTGACCTCGGTCCAGCCGGCTCGCCTGCAAAGCTTCGACGGCGCGCTCTACCGCACCGGCACCGGCGCGTGGACCATCCTCCACAGCGATCGCCTGGCAGCGTCGGATGTGCGTTTCATGATCGCTTACCTGCTGGGCCGCCAGCTTCTTGGCGGCAGCGAGATGGACTACGTGGAGTGCGCGAACGCCGACGTGATGGTCATGCCGGAAGATGACTCCGCTGGCGGCCTGGCCTACGCCTTTGCGAGCCGGTTGCTGATGCCGCTCAATGCCTTCCGCCTGGCATTGCCCGGCGCGGTGGACCTGGATGTGCTGGCCGGGCTGGCCGAACGTCTCTGCCTGCCGGTGCATCATGTGGCGCGGCGCTGGTTGTCCTATACCTCCCGCAGGGCCCGGCTGACCTTGCGGCGCGACGGTATCACGCTCGGCACCTGGGCCAGCGAGACGGCATTCGGGCTGTGGGGCGAGGGCCTCGACGGCGCGAAGGGCTTGCGCGCGGCGCCACAGACGTTGCGGCTCGACGACGGCACCAGCATCGAGCTGGCCGTGGGCCCCAGGCATCTTGCTGCGCGGACCGGCGCGTACCAGTGCGCAGCCTTTCCCCGCTAACCCAGGCCACCCCCGGCCGGGCGCCGGCGTCAGTGTTCGTGATGCAGGTACTTGGCCTGCCGCGGCAGGCGGAAGCTGACCATGAACACGATCACCATCATCACCGTCACGTACCAGTAGAAGCTCGATTCGTGGCCCAGGGATTTCAGGTCCAGCGCGACGTATTCGGCGGAGCCGCCGAAGACCGCGTTCGCCACGGCATAGGCCAGGCCCACGCCCAGCGCCCGGATCTCCGTCGGGAACATCTCGGCCTTGACGATGCCGCTGATGGACGTGTACAGGCTGACGATGGCCAGCGCCAGGGAAATCAGCACGAAGGCGACGAAGGGACTGTGGACGCCGCCCAGCGCCGTGAGGATCGGTACGGTAGCCAGCGCTCCCAGCGCGCCGAACAGCAGCATATTGTTGCGCCGCCCGATGCGGTCGGAGAGCGCGCCGAACAACGGCTGCATGCACATGTAGAAAAACAGGCAGCCGGTCATCACGTAGCTGGCGGTCTTGATCGACATGCCGGCGCTGTTCACCAGGTACTTCTGCATATACGTGGTGAACGTGTAGAAGATCAGCGAGCCGCCCGCGGTGTAGCCGAGCACCGTGAAGAAGGCCGCCTTGTGATTGCGGAACAGCTCGGTCAGGGTGCCGGCCTCCTTGCTCGCGCGGGTGGCGGCAGAGGTGGTTTCGTGCAGGGTGCGGCGCAGGAAGAGCGCCACCACTGCCGTGACGGCGCCGATCACGAACGGAATGCGCCAGCCCCAGGCCTTGAGTTCCTGCTCGTCGAGAAACTGCTGCAGCACCACCACCACGAGCACCGCCAGCAACTGGCCGCCGATCAGCGTGACGTACTGGAACGACGAGAAAAAACCGCGCTGGCCCTTGAGCGCCACCTCGCTCATATATGTGGCGGTGGTCCCGTACTCGCCGCCCACCGAGAGCCCCTGCAACAGCCGTGCCATCAGCAGGAGCGCGGGCGCCCAGGCTCCGATGCTGTTGTAGGTGGGCAGGCTGGCGATCATCAGCGAGCCGCAGCACATCATCGTCACCGAGATCAGCAGCGAGTTCTTGCGGCCATGCCTGTCCGCGATACGGCCAAAAAGCCACCCGCCGATCGGCCGCATCAGGAAACCCGCGGCAAACACGCCCGCGGTATTCAGCAGCTGCGCCGTCGGGTCGGATTTGGGGAAGAAGGATCCCGCGAAATAAATGGCGCAGAACGCGTAGACGTAGAAGTCGAACCACTCGACGAGATTGCCGGATGAGGCGGCGACGATGGCGTAAATGCGCTTGCGCTTTTCCTCGGCGCTCGGCGGTGCGTCGAGAAGGGGGGCGGACAGGTCAGTCATGATTTGTCTCTTCCTTTCGGCATGCCGCCCCACGTGAAGAGCCGTGGTGCGAGATCGGCACGCAGGATTCCAGTGTAGTGCGCTTGCGCCGAACTGCCGGGCCGCCGTCAGGCCGGGAACTGCGTGGTGGACAGCACCTGCCTGAGCATCAGGAAGTCAAAGACCTGCCGCACGCTGGGCAGTTACACCAATTGCCTGGCGTGCAGGCGGTTGAAGCTTTCGCTGGCCCGAGTGCGCAGCAACCCAGTCCGTGACGGCCGATCCGCAACCGGCCTGGGGCCAAGCGTGGAGGGAGCCGGGGGAGGGGTGCGATGCCTGTGAAGAACGGCGTATCGCCTGGATTGGACCGGGAGGCGTCCGGTGCGCGGGGAGCATCGCCGCACATAAACGATGCTGGCCGCATCGCGCGGCTGGGCAAGCGCCGCTAAGCCGCTTCAGTTGCGAGGCGCCTGGCCTGGACGGCTGTTTTCGACGTGGATAGCGCCTCTTGCTACCACTTGCCGCCTTATTGCGTGGGTTCTTGCGTTTCTTGTGCTTCTTGCGGCCAGACTCCGTCCACATCCCTTAGCAGATGACCTGCCAGGATGTAGTCGCCCAGTCGGGTCGCCTTGGCTTCGAGATCAAGCAGTTCATGATCGGCCAGCGTGCCGAGATCGAACTGGCAATACAGGTTGCGCTGCCGGAAGGTGGTCTTGGTTTTGGCCAGGCCCTCGATCAGGGCTTCGCGCGAATGGACAGCAATGCTTTCCTGTCCGCGGTATTGCACTTTGATGCCGCGCTTTTCTCCGAGCCGGCCGAGTTCGACGGCGTCCTGCCATCCGGTTTCATAGTCCAGCTCAAGCGCCAGCACATCTTTCGATGCGAGAAGCCGAAGCGCTTCTGCTTTGCTGCTAGCTCGCACTATTGACATCCACACCTCTTATATCGTCTTATACTGTACGAATATACAGTCAACGCGTCATTGCGGCAAGGGGTTGCCCCCCGGCCCTTTGGACTACTCTTGGGCTACCGCGCCGGCGGCGTCTTCCGCCGCCCCGCGGTACCGCTATTTTCCTCCAGTCTGGCCCTTTTAGGGGGCGGGTGTGGTCTCGGTGGCCGCACTATCCGCCTTTATGGTCGCTCCGGCATTTTGCGCTGCCGTGACAGAAAAATCGCCCGCATAGACATGCACCACCCGCGCCGGGTCCAGGTACCTGCGGATTACCGCGTTGACCTGTTCGACGGTCGCCGTGGCGATAGCTTGCTCATATTCCGTGACAAAGCGCATCGTGCGCCCCAGGAACAGCTGGTTGGCCAGCGCGCCGGCCAGTGCCGAATCGCTGGTGCGGGAAAGCGTGCCTAGCTGCAGCAGGCCGCTCCTGGCTTGCGCCAACTCCTCCGGCGTAATCCCGGTATCCGTAAGGCGGGACATTTCCTCTTCGACGCCGCGCTTGAGTCTATCCAGGTTCTGCGGCGCATAAAGCGCTTGCATGCCAAACCTGCCGTTGGTGTCGAGCGCGCCCACTTGCACGAAACTGCCGACACTGTAACTGATGCCGTCGCGTTGGCGTAGCCGATCCGCAAGCCGGCCCTTGAGCGCGTTGCCGCCGAACACGCGATTGGCAATGACCAGGGCCGGATAATCCGGGGAATTGCTGGTCAGCTCGATCGGCAGGGCGGCCAGGTAGATGGCATTGGCCTTACCAGGTGTCTCCCGGGTCAGGCGGGCGGGCGCGAGCGGTACGAAGGGGCGGTCGACACGCGCATAGGGCGCCTGCGCCTCCCAGTCGCCGAACAGGGTAGCCAGCTGCGCCTGAGCCGCCTCGCGGTCGAAGTCCCCGACCAGCACCGCCTGTCCGTGGCTGGCGCCATAGAAGCGCGTGTGAAAGTAGCGCAAGTCGGCCAGCCGCAGCTGTCTGAGTGCTGCAATATTCTCTTGCGTCGTGGGCACATAACGCGGGTCCCCCAGCTCGTAGGGATTGCTGTGGCGGCCGAGCGCATTCGATGCAACCGTTTCGGGCTGGCTCAGCCCGCTTTCGACGCCGGCAATGGCGTTGGCACGCAGCGTCTCGAACTCGGCGGCTGGCAGGCTGGGCTCGCGCAAGATCTCGCGCAGCAGCGCCAGCGTCTCGGCAAGTGTTTCCCGCCGCGCCTCGAAACGAACGTTGACCGATTCGGCGTCGCCCTGGATCGACACCACTGCCCTGAGCGCATTCAGCCGGTCGGCGATCTGCTGCCGTTCCAGGCGAAGGGTGCCGCGCATCAGCATGGCGGCGGTCAGGCTGCCGGCCGCGTCCAGGCCCTGCAGGCTGTTCACGTCGCCCATGCGCAGGATCAGCATGCCATTGACGGTCTGCCCGCGGCTGGGCTTGGGCAGCAAGGCGAACTGCATGCCGTTGGCCAGCTTGCCGCGCAGCGTATGGGCCTCGATATTGTCCGGGCTCGGGTCGAACGCCGGCACCGCGGCCTTGGCTGGCTTGGCCTGGTAGGCGGCCACCAGCGCGGCGATATCCGGAGCGGCGGGCACGCTGGCCGACGCAGGCGTCTCGGCTGGCTTGTCCCCGGGCATGTCGAGCGGCACGAAGCGTCCCAGCGTGCGGTTGCTGGCGCGCAGGTAGTTCTGCGCCACCCGCTGCAGGTCGGCCAGCGTCACGCGCTCGGCCTGCTGGCGCGCGATCAGCAGCAGGCGCCAGTCGCCCTTGGCAATCGCCTCGGACAGGGCCACGGCATAGCCGGAGGGGTTTTCCAGCAGGCGCTCGTAGCCGTTGAGCATGCGGGTGCGGGCACGCTCCAGTTCCACCTCGGTGACCGGCCGCTCGGCGAAGCCCTCGACCTGCGCCACCAGCGTCTGCCGCGCCACCTCGAGATCCTTCGACTTGCTCAGCCCGGCGCCGAACAGGACCGAGCCGGGATCCTTCATTGACGATACCGAGCCGAACTGCCAGCTGGCCTTGCCGCTTTCCACCAGCGCCTTGTACAGGCGGCCGCCGGAGCCATCCGAGATGATGTCCGCCAGCAACTGCATGGCCACCGCATCCGGATGGGCGCCGGGGGCAATGTGGTACTGCACGGCCACCACTTGCGAGTCACCGACGCGGCGCAGCGTGATCTCGCGCGCGCCTTCCTGCGGCGGCTCCACGGTGTACTGCGCCGGCAGCGTGCGCGCCGGGCGCGGGATCGCGCCGAAGTGCGTGCCGATGCGCGCCAGCGTGGCGGCTACGTCGAACTTGCCGGCCACCACCAGCACCGCGTTGTCGGGCTGGTAATAGCGGCGGTAGAAGTCCTGCAGGTTGCCGATGGCGACATGCTCCACGTCGCTGCGCGCGCCGATCGGCGCCTTGCCGTAGTTGTGCCAGCGATAGGCGGCCGAGCGCATCTGCTGCATCAGCACGCTGCCGGGGTTGTTCTCGGCGCGCTCCATCTCATTGCGCACCACCGTCATCTCGCTGTCGAGGGCCTCGCGGGCGACGAAGCTGTTGACCATGCGGTCCGCTTCCATCTTCAGCGCCCAGTCGAGGTTCTCATCGCTGGCGGTGAAGCTCTCGTAGTAGTTGGTGCGGTCGAAGGCAGTCGTGCCGTTGAACTGCATGCCGCGGCGCGTGAGTTCCTGCGCGATGGTGTTGCCCGGCAGCGCCGGCGTGCCCTTGAACAGCAGGTGCTCGAGCAAGTGCGCCATGCCGGTCTCGCCATAGTTCTCATGGCGGCTGCCGACCAGGTAAGTCATGTTCACGGTGGTGACTGGCTGCGCCGCGTCGGGCGCCAGCAGTATGCGCAGGCCGTTGGGGAGCCGGTACTCGGTAATGCCCTCCACGCTGGCCACTTCGACCGGCGCGGCGGAAGACAGCCTGGCAACTGCCGCAGTCGCCGGGACTGCCGGGGCGGCGGCAGGTACGGCTACGCTGAAAGTCAGGGCCAGCAGGCAGGAAAGGCACTTGAACGTGAGACGCATGCGGAATTCGAGGTGTGGATTGGCTCCCTTGTCGCGGAGATCTGTGCGATTCTGCGGGGCGCGGCAAGGCAGCGGTAAGGTCGGCCCGATGGCTGATTCTAGCTCTTGCCAGGCCCGTAGCGGCATGGCGCAGCGCTTTTCAGCCGGTTCGCAGTGAATTTGGGAATATTCCGCATGCTTCAAGCCGCGGCAGGGCACCGGGTGTCCTGAATCAAAATTCGTTGAATTCAGGTTCAGGACATCAAGACAAGATGCCAGCGGATTGCTGCTCCGGCCGGTCCCCGTCAACAGACCGGCAGCGCACCGGCATCATCCATCGTCGCTCTCGCCCTCCTGCTCATCCAACGCGGCCAGTTCGCTCAACACCAGCGTTTCGTGCGCAAGCACAGTCACCAGCGAAAGCAGATGGCCCTGGGTCTCTTCGGTGAGGTTGCAGAAGGTGCCGCCCGCCGCGTTCTCGGTAGCAACCGACAACAACGCATTGAGCTGCGCGGTCTTTTCGGCGGCGAGTGCTTAGCGGGCTTTCGGATGGGGCATGCGCGGTCAGGAAGGTATCGCGGCCCGCGCGTTGGGCGGTGATGTTGTAGCGCGGGTAGTACTTATGCATCGAGTGCCCTCCGTCGGGATGCGCGCAGGCGCTGGCAGATTAGGGGGAGCTTGGGGGATGCGATTTGCCCGGAACGGGCGAGCGAAGACTGGGGCATGGGAGTGCCTCCTCTGTCAGCGTATTTTGACTCCGCTCCCCGCTGCTAATCGGGGTGGGCGGGCGCAAGGCGAGGTTAGCAGACCGGGACAGAGATCCGGCGAGCCCGAAGGCTCCCCCGCCTAGGCCCGCCCATAAGGACGTGCAGAGGCACGACGGACGCAAAAACGCCGCCTGGTGGCGGCTGTCCGCCTCTGTCATCCGGGCTGCTAAACCCGGCCGCTGTGGTTGCAGCGACGAGCGAAGTATAGCGTGGGGCAATGCGGCCCAACCCGGCCGCAACAAAAAGTCACGCCCGCTACGCCATCAAACCACCACCGGCACCAGATCGATCCTGCCGGCCGTCCAGCCGAGCAAGCATGCTTTCCCGTCGGTGATGTGGGACTCAGCCCCGGCCAAGCGTTCTGCGCACCTTTTGAAGCATCGGCATTCCAGCACCTCAACCGGGCGCCTGAGGGCGCAGTGCCGTCGGTTCGATGCCGAACATGCGCTTGTGCGTGCGAGTAAGGTGAGCCGAGTCCGCAAATCCTGCCTCATGCGCAGCTTCGGTCCAGGATGCGCCCGACATGACCGCCTCGACGGCCAGATTGATGCGCAGCCATAGGAGATACGCTCTGAACGAGCTCCCGGTCCCGGCGACGAACAGATGCCGAAAACGACTCTCCGACAGGGCGACCACCGAGGCCACGTCATTTAATGAGAGGGGATTTCGAATGTTCGACCGGATATAGTCCAGGGCCCGGCTAAGGCGCGGGTCCATGTCCTTGTCCGGCCTCGTCGCGGTCCCACACAACTCTGCAACGGCCAACGTTGCTGCCTCGACCATGTCTTTGGCCAACTGGCTCGACTGCAAAGCCTCGGACAGCAACCTGGCAGCCGCGCGGGCACCTGCGGCCGGGAGTTCAGCGACGGCATTCGAACCGAAGCGTGCCGTGAGTGCGCGCCCGGCGCTGGTTTCGGGTTCCACGAAGAGATGGGCCATGGTAGCGGCGCCAACAACTTCGAACTGGTGCGTGCATTCACTGGGGACGATGGCGGCCTCGTAGTCAGTCCAGGCACCATCAGCCGTGGTGCGAAAGCGGAAGCTACCGCGCAACGCGATGACGAGTTGATGGGCATGGTGCCCATGCCATTGCGTTCTGCCCTGACCTTCGCCTATCCAGAGAATGCCGCCTTGCCATAAGTAGCTGCGACCCGTGGATGTGACGGCCGAGAAACGACCGTGCGCGATGGACGGTTGCGCGGAATCGCCCTGCAGTGCTGTCACGATGCGCCCCCCCTCAACTCAGCCGTTTCGTTCAAGTTCATTCCGTGCGCGGCCCCGACAATGGCTCGCATATTAGCAGCCCATCCCGGACACCCACGATGTACCGCTCTACCTTCGCCTTTCAAATTCGCCCCCACGTCCAGGCCGAGCTCGATGCCGCAGCGGCGCACGAAGCTCGGGGCGAGTCAATCTTGGCGTTCACGCATCTCGAGCGCGCCCACATCCTTGGGCAGGAATCCACTGTGGAACACGTGCGCACCCACTGTGCGATGTTCCGCTGGGCGCTCCGCCAGAACATTGCGGGCGAAGCTTTCGGCCAGACCTGGCGAATCGTTGCCGCGGCATTGAAAACCTGGCCGGGTTGGGTGCCCATCGGTAATACCGGCGGTGCCAAAGTCAGCGGCTTCAAGCCCATGCCGGTTCCGGCAGACCTGCAGCAGCTCATCGACGCCGCTCGCTCAGTGCACTAGCGGCCACGACGCGCCCCATCGACGGCGCCCCCGGATTCCCGACAACTTCTTTAGGTGCCTCATTAGGGCACCCGGACTTAGCTCATTCCATCGTCATTGGAAAAAAGGACCCAACCATGTTCAAACTCTCCGCGCCGACCGCGCTCGCAGCAGTCGCCTTCTCCCTTCTCACCGCCGCCTGCGGCACACCGCCGGCGAACCTTGACCTTTCCCTGCAGCATCCTAGTTCCCAAGGCCAGTTCGTTGTCCGCATGGACCCTCCGGCTTCGGGGCCAGCTATCAACCAGATGCACGCATGGCAGGTGCACCTGGAGACACCCGATGGAAAACCTGTGTCGCGAGCCGTGATTGGCTTCGACGGGGGCATGCCGCAGCACGGCCACGGCTTCCCTACCAAGCCTCGCATCACACGCGAGGTAGCGCCTGGCGTCTACGCACTCGAAGGCATGAAGTTCAGCATGACCGGCTGGTGGGACATGCGCCTGGCAATTCAGGCCGGGGATGTGACCGACGGAGCCGTGTTCAACGTCATCGTCGGGGACTCGGGGATTCAGCGCTAAGCGTCTTGGTCAGGGAGACAGTTTAATGAGCCAGCTCCACAAATCCAAGCTGCCTGCGTCACGGCAGGCGAGCAAGCGCGGAAGGCTGACGGGCGCACTCGCCGCTGTGGCCGTGGTCCTGGCCCCGCTTGCCTTGCTTACCGGCTTCGGACGTGCCGGCGACGCCATGGACGGCGCCGCCTCGTGGTCGCAGGAGGAACGGGCCGTCCTATCCTCAACGCGCCTTAACAAGCTTCCCGCACCGCCGCCCGACCCGTCGAACGCCGTGGCGGACAAGCCAGAAGCAGTCGCGCTCGGCAGGCGGCTGTTCGCGGATGCACGCCTATCTCGCAACGGGGCGGTGTCGTGCGCCAGTTGCCATGCGCCCGACCGCCAGTTCCAGGACGGACTGCCTCTCGGAAGGGGTATCGGAGTCGGGAAACGCCGGACCATGCCAATCGTGGCGACGGCGCACAGCCCGTTCTTGTTTTGGGACGGTCGCAAGGACAGCCAGTGGTCTCAAGCGTTGGGTCCCTTAGAGGATGCTGTTGAGCACGGCAGCAACCGCGTCCAGTTCGCCCGGGTCGTGCGGACGCACTACCAGCGGGAGTATGAGTCGCTGTTTGGCGCCCTCCCGAACCTGCAGGATCTGCCGGCCGACGCGAGCCCCCTGGGCGGCGCCGACGAGAAGCGGGCCTGGTCTCGGCTGACGAACGAGCAACGCGATGCCGTCAACCGCGTCTTCGCCAATCTCGGCAAAGCCATCGCGGCCTACGAACGGACAGTGACCTACGGTGAGTCCCGCTTCGACCGGTACGTTGACGCGGTTCTCATAGGTGACCGCGCGGGCCAGAAAACGTTATCGACCCAAGAGGTCAATGGCCTTCGTCTGTTCATCGGCAAGGCTCAATGCGCGACGTGCCACAACGGCCCGCTCCTGACGGACCAGGCCTTCCACAACACGGGCGTCCCGCCCAGAGAGCCAGCACGCCCGGACAGTGGCCGCGCTCCCGCCACAGCCAAGGTCTTGGCGGACGAGTTCAATTGCCTGAGCCGCTACAGCGACGCGCCACCGCAAGTCTGCCAAGAGCTGCGCTTCATGGCCACCGGCGAACCGGGCATGGAAGGCGCCTTCAAGACCCCGAGCTTGCGCAACGTGGCACTACGGGCTCCGTACATGCACGCGGGCCAGCTCGCGACCCTGGAAGAGGTAGTAAGGCACTACGTGCGTTCGCCGGCAGCGGCTGTCGGTCATTCCGAGCTGGCACATGGTGGCACGGGGCACGCCGAGCGCAAGCCCATCCGCTTGACGGAGGAGGAGATGCGCGATGTTGTCGCGTTCCTGCGGACCCTGTCGGGTCCCGTCATGGAGCGTTCTTCTCGCTAAGAACCGAGAGGGTTGCCCTATCATTTCAGCCGCGTTGCACTGGGGAAGATGGACGCAGGTTCACCCCTCAGCCATGGCGCGCGACCATACCCTCGCGGGCAACGCATTGATTTGCGTACTGATACAGGTACTCCTGGGCGAAGCGGAATGCGTCCATCGGGAGCGTGCTGGCTCCATGCCTGCGAACCGCTACCTTCGCCGCGCGCAGGGCATTGAGGCGGAGGTCACGAAATCCACCTTCCGTCGCGGCCACGTAAATGCGGCAAGTCGTCGCAACGGCGACGGCTGGAAAGAGTAGCTTGCGGACGAGCGGATTGGAATCGGACGAATCCGTATTTTGCTGCGGAATCTTCGCAAAAATATGCATTGCATTTTAGGACTTGTCTGATTGATTTCCATGAGGAATTACGTGCAAATGGAGGGCGAATTTGCGCACATAGCCCATCCTGACGGAGATCGTATGCAGGAAGACAAACAGCCCATCTGCAGTTGGGCGGCCCAACCATGAAGCGAAGCACTGCCTGCGTTGGCGACGCGCTGGAGCGCGGGGGGAAGACCCTACCTGATGCAGGCCAGGCTTACTGCGAAGCTTGCAACAGCACCGGCACGATTGCCAGTTCCGGGCCGGGATCTTCGGGGAGGGTGCCTGATGCAGCCGATCAAGACAGTTAAGGTGCAACATGCGCCCGTCGAGGACCGGGCGCCGGCCAAGGTCGATTTGCCGCCGCCGCGCGGCACCCTGTATTGGGGCGGTGCCGGGCTGGACGGCGGATATGTTCAGCCGCTGCTCGATGCGTTCCGGAAGGCGGGGATTGCGCACTGCTTCGCTGGACTGACCCATACCGCCAGAGCGGCCATGCCAGATGGATACGAGTTCGCTGGCACGTTGCTTGATGCCATCCATTCGGGAATGCTGATCCGCTCACGCGACGACAGCGAGTGGACGATTACGGGGCGCATGTCGGCGGAGGCGCCGCAGTTCAACCTGATCGGTTACAGCTACGGCTCTCTCCTGGCCGCGCAAACCGCATGGTCATATGCCCGCGCCGGCCACGTGATCGACCATTTGGTATTGGTGGGCTCGCCGATTGAGGCGGGATTCCTTGCGCACCTGCGCAGCCACGAGAACATCCGCAAGATCGTGGTTATCGATTTGAAGCAGCTCGGAGACCCGACCTACGCCGGAATGCCCTGGCGCGCGCTGGTCGAATCGGCACCGATGCTAAATATGCAGATGCTCGCCGGCAAGGGCGAGGGGCACTTCTACTATGCCCATGTTGTGCGAGACAGCCCGAAACGATGGGCGGCACTTGCCGAGCGCGTTGCGGCGGAGGGCCTTGAATGACGACGCGCAAAAGGGCCGTGGTGCGCATCGTTGACTGCATCGCCGTGCTTCTCGCCCTGGATGGGTTCGCCTTTGCGGTGGCCACCATGCTGACACCGATAACTCGGCAGCAGGTGACTACGGGCGCCCTCGTCGTCTATGCCGCGGTGGCATTCCTTCTGGCTGCCGTGCCGCTGCTGGTGGGGTTGGTGTTTGTGCTGGTGGCTATGGTCCGGCGGTCCGCTGGCGCATTCTCAGTTCCTACTGCATCGGGTTCGCGCTGTTCGGCGGGGGGGAGTCTTCGTGTCGGAGTGGATCGCCGCGCGTCTCCCATAGTGAACAAAGCCATTCTTGGCCGAGGATGGTTCGCGCTCCGCCGCCAACTCGATTGCAAGCTGGCATGGAATGGTCGATACCTGATTCCTTCAAAATGAAAGCGAAGATGCTAACCTTGATTGCCGCGATGCCGGCACTGATGTCGATACTGTATGTTGTGTATCGAGTTTAGAACCGCCATGCACCGGAAGTCATGTTGACCTGTGGATTGATTCTTGGCTGACCAGCAACAATACTCCCGCCCTGTTTCAACAGCGCGACATAGCAAGCGATATTTTTCCATTTCACCGAGGCCCCTCCGAGCCAGCGCCACCTCACGCCTGATCCACATCGCTTGAGGCGCGGCAGGTCAATACACGCCGTCCAGGCAAATGTCCGAATCCAGCTAGTACCGCCCTCGCAACGGAGTAGCATGCTGGCTATGAAACTCGATCCGGACACCTGCTACAAGGCCGTTGCCTCGCACGACCGCCGCTTCGACGGGCGCTTTTTCGTGGGCGTGTCGTCCACCGGCGTCTACTGCCGGCCGGTGTGCGCCGTGCGTACACCCAAGCGCGAGAACTGCTCCTTCTACGAAACCGCGGCGGCCGCCGAGAAGCAGGGCTTTCGCCCCTGCCTGCGCTGCCGTCCCGAACTGGCGCCGGGGCACGGTCTGGCTGATCTGTCGGGACGGCTGGCCCAGGCGGCGGCCACGCTGATCGACGATGGCTTCATGGCCGATGCCGGCGTCGCCGCCCTGGCCGCGCGCATCGGCGTCACCGAGCGCCACCTGCGCCGGCTGTTCGATGCGCAGTTCGGCGTCTCGGTGCTGGAGTACGCACAGACCCAGCGGTTGCTGCTGGCCAAGCGCCTGCTGACGGATACCGCGCTGACGGTGACCGATGTGGCGCACGCCGCCGGGTTTGGCAGCGTGCGGCGCTTCAACGACGTGCTCAAGACGCGTTACGGGCTCACGCCGCTGGCGATGCGCAAGCGCGCCGCCGACAGCGTGGCCGAGGAACTCGTGTTCGAGCTGGGATACCGCCCGCCGATGGCCTGGGCGGCCTTCCTGCAGTTCCTGGGGGTGCGGGCGGTGGACGGCATCGAGCAGCTTGCCGATGGCAGCTATGCGCGCACGCTGGCGATCGACAGCGGGGGCCGCACGCATCTCGGCTGGCTGCGGCTGGCGCATGTGGAGCGCCGCCATGTGATCAGGGTCACCTTGTCGGGCTCGCTGGCGCACGTGATTCCGCAGGCGCTGGGGCGCGTGCGGCGTTTGTGCGACCTGGGTTGCCGGCCCGATGTGGTCGATCAGCACCTGGGGCCCCTGGCGGCCGGGGTGCCCGGCATGCGCCTGCCCGGCGCGGTGGATGGTTTCGAGATCGCCGTGCGCGCGGTGGTGGGTCAGGTGATTTCGGCGAAGCATGCCCGCACCCTGCTGGCGCGGCTGGCCGAGCGCCATGGCCGCGTGCTGGCGCAGCCGGCGCCTGCCCTGCGCCTTGCCTTTCCCGACGCCGCCACGCTTGCCGCGGTGACGCCGGAGAGCCTGCGCGAGATCGGCATCCCGCTGGGCAAGGGCCGGGCCATCCACGCCATCGCCAGCCGCGTGGCGACTGGCGAGCTCAAGCTGGAACCCAGCGCCGCGCCGGAAGACACGCTGGCGCGCCTGCGTGCGATCGACGGCGTGGGCGACTGGACCGCGCAGTACGTGGCCATGCGCGCGCTCGGCTGGCCGGACGCCTTCCCGGGCACCGACTATGTCTTGCGCAAGGTGCTCGGCATCGCTACCGTGCGAGGCATGAGCCAGCACGCCGCGCAGTGGGCGCCGTGGCGTGCCTACGCAGCCATCCACCTGTGGCGGCGCCACGAAGACAGCAAGCCGGGACAAGAAGACAAGGAAAGGGGCGCACCATGATTGCATACCGTATCGTCGCCAGCCCGCTGGGCGAAGTCCTGCTGCGCGCCGATGGCGCGCGCTTGAGCGGCGTGTTCTTTGCCGGGCAGAAGTACTACCCGGCGGCGGCCACGCCGGATACCGATGTACCCGCCGCCGCGAAGCCGGTCTTCGAGCAGGCGGCCGACGAGCTGGCCGATTATTTTGCCGAACGCCTGCAGGCCTTCTCGGTGCCCATGATGCTGGCCGGCAGCCCCTTCCAGCGCAGCGTCTGGCAAGCGCTGTGCGAGATCCCGTTCGGCGAGACCACGTCCTATGGCGAACTCGCTGCCGGGCTCGGGCTCCCACCAACCCATGCGCGCGCGGTAGGCGGCGCGGTGGGGCGCAACCCCTTGTCGGTGATCGTGCCCTGCCACCGGGTGCTGGGCGCCAGCGGCGACCTGACCGGATACGCCGGCGGCACTGACCGCAAGCGCGCGCTGCTCAGGCTGGAGGGCACGGCCGCGGCAATGGCGCTGCCCATCCTGCGCCAGTCAGCGTTGGCGTTTGAGTGAGCGGGCACGGCGCAGGCGCCGCCGCGCAAGTTGGCGAGAGGATACCGATGGCACGCCTGTTCGTGGCAATCGAAATCCCGCAGGCGCTCGCCAGCGCGCTGCTCGCGCGCGTGCCCCGCGTGGCGGGTATCCGGCCGGCGACGCTGAACCAGATCCACCTCACGCTGCATTTCCTCGGCGAGCAGGACGAAGCCGCGGCGATGCGCATCGAGCAGGCGCTGGGGACGGTGTCATGCGCGGCCTTTGCGCTCACTGTGAAAGAGGCAGGCTATTTTCGCGGCCGGCGCGCGAGCGTGCTGTGGGCGGGGTTGGAGTCCAACGCGGCGCTGGATGATCTGTACGCGGGCGTGGAGCGGGCGCTCGCCGGGAACGGTATCGACACGGGTATCGGGCATGATGAGAACAACGCGTTGCCGGACTCTGGCTCAAGGCCTCAGGCGCGCTTCCATCCGCATATCACGCTGGCCCGTTGCGCGCCCGCCGTGGCGCACGCCACGCTGCAGGCATGGTGCGGCTCGCAGTCCGGGCTGGTGTGCGAACCGTTCCACGTCGATCGCTTCATCCTGTATCAAAGCCATCTCCTTCCCGGTGGCGCGCAGCATGTGTGCCGGCGCGCCTATGCGCTGAATGCGAGCGAGGATCCGCCGGCAGGCTGATGGCGCATTCGGCTCAAGCCGTCACGCCAGGTTGCTCAGGCCAAGCGCAAGGCCCAGCCCAAGCAGCGCCGAGCCAATCACGCGGTCCAGCACACGCTGTCGCTTCAGCATCGCGGTGCGCAGCGCGGGCGTGGTGAAGCAGCACGCAATCAGCCCGAACCAGACCAGGTGCGCCAGCGACATGAACAAGCCATAGCCGAACTGCACGGACAGCGGCGTTTGCGTGTTCACCACCTGCGTATAGGTGCTGACGACGAACAGCGTGGTCTTGGGATTGAGCGCATTGGTGAGAAAACCCATCTTGAGCGCGCCGGACGAGGTCAGGGCAGGAATGCCCCCATCCGCCGCGAGCGGCGCCGCGCTGGCGTCCGGCACGCGCTTGCGCAAGGTCTGGATGCCAATCCAGATCAGGTAGGCGGCGCCGAGGATCTTGACCACGGTCAGCAGGCCATGCGCGTGCTCCATCAGCAGCGCCACGCCGAACATCGTGTAGAAGACGTGCACTTGCACGCCCAGCGCGATGCCGAGCGCGCAAAGCAGCCCGGCCCTGCGGCCATGCAGATAGCTGTTGCGCATCACCATGGCGAAGTCGGGGCCGGGGCTGATGACGGCCAGCACGGTGATGGTGGCGACGGCCAGGAGTTCGGTGAGGGGATGCATATCGTGTGAGTATCTCTGACGGAGATGGGCGGGGAATCTTGCGGCCCATGTTTGAAAGCAGGATGGGAATGTCGCTATTTTCAGAGTCCACGCGGTGCGCCACAACCGATTTATACTCGTGCAAATCGGTGAGTAAAACTGATACATCAAGGCAATCATGCACTGGCTGGGCGGGATACGTTTTTTCGAGGCGGCGGCGCGGCACCAGAGCTTCATGCGGGCAGCCGACGAACTGCACCTGACCCACGGGGCGGTCAGCCGCCAGATTCGCCAGCTGGAGGAGGCGCTCGGCGTGGCGTTGTTCGAGCGGCGCAACCGGGCCGTCTTCCTGACCGAGTCCGGACGCATCCTGCATGCCGCCGCCACGCAGTCGCTGGAAGTCCTGGCCACGGCGGCCGAGCGCATCCGCGCGCACGGGCAGCACAAGGCGCTGGTGCTGTCGTGCGAACCCACCATTGCCATGCGCTGGCTGATTCCCCGCCTGCCGCGCTTTGCCGAGGCGCATCCGGGCGTGACGCTGCATCTGATGGCCGCCGGGGGAGCGGTCGACTTCGCCCGCAGCGGCGTGGACCTTGCGCTGCGCCGCAACGATTTCCACTTCGGCACGCAGCTGCACGTGTGCAAGATTGCCGAGGAATGGGTGGGCGTGGTGTGCCGCGCCGGCACCCCGGCGGCGCGGGCGCCGGCCTTGAGTTCGCTCGCCCGCCTGCACACTCGCTCGCGTCCCGATGCCTGGCAGCGCTGGGCCCGAGCCAGCGGCAGTACGCAGCGCTTTGGCGCGGATGCCTGGTACGAGCATTTCTACCTGACCATCCAGGCCGCCGCCGCCGGGCTTGGCTGCGCCATCGCCTCGCGCCTGATGGTGGCTGACGAGATGGCCGATGGCCGCATCGCCGCGCCGCGTGGGTTCGTGCGCGACGGCTCGTCCTACCACCTGCTCTCGCCAGTGGCGTTCGAGCGCGACGAGCGGCGCCGCGCAGTCCGCGACTGGCTGTGCCAGGAGGCGCAAGCGTCGCTCGGCGCGGACCCGGCCACGGCAGCCGTGCAGGCGGGCACGGCAAATGGCCGCCGCCGCGGCAAGAGCGCAACGGACCAGGGGCGGCGTGCAAAGGCATCCTAGATCACAGGCCGGCAAAGCCCGGCGAGTCCGCGCGGATCGCCGATGCGTAAACCCGCCCGGGCGGGCTACCCCACGGAAGTCTGTCTCAAGTTTTGCCACACTCCGCCGTTGTCCAAACAAGAGCTTGCACAGCGGCGGGCGCCGCGCTTAACATGCGGCGCTGGCCGCTCGCACCCCGGTTGTATTTCGATTGCAACCCGGTAAGCGGGCAGCCCGAATTCCCCGTCGCAAGCCAGTCTGGCGCGACGCAGGCCTCTCTCAGACGTTTGCGTGATTTTCATGAGTCTCCAAGATTCCCCGGAGCAATCCGAGCTTGACGCCGGCGCGTTGCCAGACGACCGCTATCGCCTTACCCATTCCTCGCAGATCGGCACGGTGCTGCGCGACCTTGCCTGGCAGAAGTGCAGCCTGAACGTGCGTGCGCGTACCGCCCACGAGATGGTCACCACCGTGCTGCATGTGGACCCGGCCAGCCGCACTTTTGTCTTCGACTGGTGCCGCACCGAGCCCGAGCGCGAAGCGTTGCTGGCTTCCAGCGAGAATGCCTTTTCGGCGTCCCTGCGCGGCGTGCCGGTGAACTTCATCATCGGTACCCCCGAAACCACCCAGTTCAAGGGCGGCCCGGCCTTCTCCGCGCCGTTCCCGGAGAAGCTCTACCACTTCCAGCGCCGCCGCCATTTCCGTGCGCGCACGCTGGTGACCAAGGGCTACGTCTGCACCATCAAGATGAGCGACGGCACTGTGCTCACGCTCGATATTGCCGATCTCTCGCTTTCGGGTGTCGGCCTGCGCTCCAAGACCGTGGATGCCACGAAGTTGCCGGTCGGCACCACGATCCCGGGCGTGCAGCTGGATTTCGGCGCGCTGGGCAAGCTCACCCTGAGCCTGCAAGTGGTGGGCCACTGGCTCGCCGGGCACAATGACAGCGCCATCCACCACTTCGGCTGTGCCTTCTCCAATCTCGATGGCCGCATGGAGAACTTCCTGCAGCGCCTGGTGTTCGCGCTGGAACTAGCCAGCCGGGGTTGAACGACGCTGGCCGCACGCAGCGCCGTTCGCTGACGGCGCGCGCCGGCCGGCCGGCTGCCTCGCCTCGCCATGCCGGCATTGCCCGCCGGCGTCTTCCCGATTCTTGTCTTTCCTTCCAGGCATGTCTCCGGCCCGGCAGCCTGGCTGCCAGGGTTCGCCGCTTTGCGCCGATTCGCTAAATTTTGCGTATCCGCAAAATTTGGGTTACGCTTGCCGACATCGGATCTGCCGCTGAGGGGCTTCCCGCAACGGCGCACGCATGGATGAAGGAGGGCTTCGATGACAGCATACGATTCCGCGGATTTCCTGGTGATCGGCGGCGGCATTGCCGGTGCCTCGCTGGCCTACTGGCTGGCCCAGGCCGGGCGCGTGATCGTGCTCGAACGCGAGGCGCATCCCGGCTACCATTCCACCGGCCGTTCGGCCGCGCTGTTCATGGAGAGCTATGGCACGCCGCAGGTACGCGCGCTCACCATGGCCAGCCGCGCCTTTCTGGACGCGCCGCCGGCCGGTTTTGCCGAGCATCCCGTCCTGAGCCCGCGCGGCGCCATGACAGTGGGCAAGCCGGGCGAGGCCGCCGAACTCGACCAGCATTTCGAGGCGCTGGCGGCGCTTGGCGCACGCGCGCAGCGCCTGGACCGTGACGCCACCTGCGCCCTGGTGCCGGTGCTGCGTGCCGGCAAGGTGCTCGGCGCCGTCCTGGAGCCCGATGCCGCCGACATGGACGTGCACAGCCTGCACCAGGGCTACCTGCGCGGCATGCGCCAGCGCGGCGGCACCCTGGTGTGCGATGCGGAGGTGACGGCGCTCGCGCGCAACCAGGGCTTGTGGGAAGTGCAGGCAGGCGGGCGCGCCTATCGCGCGCCGGTGGTGGTCAATGCGGCCGGCGCCTGGTGCGACGTGGTGGCCGCGCTGGCTGGCGTCAGGCCGCTGGGGCTCACGCCCAAGCGGCGCTCGGCCTTTGTCTTCGCACCGCCCGAGGGCGTGGAGATCGCGCACTGGCCCATGTTCGTCTGCTTCGACGAGACCTGGTACCTCAAGCCCGACGCCGGCATGCTGCTGGGCTCGCCCGCCAATGCCGATCCGGTGCCGCCGCACGATGTGCAGGCCGAGGAGATGGACATTGCCCTTGGCATCCATCACATCGAAGACATGACCACGCTCGCCATCCGCCGCCCGGCCCGCGTCTGGGCGGGCTTGCGCTCGTTCGTCGCCGACGGCGACCTGGTGGGCGGATTCGACGGCCAGGCCGAAGGTTTCTTCTGGGTGGCCGCGCAAGGCGGCTACGGCATCCAGACCTCGGCCGCCATGGGCGAGGCCTGCGCCGCGCTGGTACAGGGCAAGCCCTTGCCGCAGCGCATCGCGGATTTCGGGCTGACCGAAGCCATGCTCGGACCCGGCCGGCTGCGGCGCTGAATCGCTGAAGCACGCAGGCACTCAGGCGCGGCGGCAATCCAGCGCTCAGGCCGCGCTGATGCGGATCCGGTTGCGGCCGGCCCGCTTCGCTTCATAGAGCGCCCGGTCCGTTTGGGTCAGCCACTCCTGATGGCCTTGCATGCGTGTATCGAACGCGGCCACGCCCAGGCTGGCGGTGTGGCCCCGCAGCGCGGCGATCTCCGCGCTGGCGCCGGAGCCGGGTTGCAGCGCGCGCGACAGGCGCTCGGCCATCTCTACGGCCTGCGTCAGGCTCGCGCCGCTGAGCAGCACGCCGAATTCCTCGCCGCCGTAGCGCCCCACCAGGCATTGGCGCGGTTCGCCGCGGCCCGGGGGGTGAAGTTGCACAGTGTGCTGCACCACCAGCGCGGCGAATGCCTTGAGTGCTTCGTCGCCGGCCACGTGGCCGTGGGCGTCGTTGAGTTGCTTGAAATGATCGATATCCAGCAGCACCAGGCTGGCGGCCTGGCGGCGGCCGTTCTTGCAGGCCTGGAACTCCTCGGCCAGCTTGGCTTCCCAGTAGCCGCGGTTGAGCACGCCGGTGAGCCCGTCGAGACGGCTGCTGGCCTCGACCGCCTTGCCGTGCGCAGCCAGGCGGCGCGAGATGCTGTAGGTGGTGCGTCCCAGCGCCAGCGGGTAGAGCACCAGCATGGGCAGGCTGGCCACGATGGTGGTGAGGTCAGCCTCCGGATGCCAGGCCGCGCCGAAGGCCAGCACCCCGGCCAGCGCGCCTGCCAGGTGCCAGCCCAGGCCGCGCAGCAGCAGGCGGGTGCCGCCTGCCGCCACGTTGTTCATGCTCATCATCGACAGGATCAGCACGCTTGGCAGCAGGTTGAATTTCATGCATGCCGCCCACACCCCGCCCAGTGCCGCGTCAATCATCAAGTTGCGGATTTCCGCCAGGAAGGGTACCTCGCTGTGCCTGGACCACCATGCCGCCACGTGCGGCCAGACAAAGCCGTGCAGGAACACCGGCGCCAGCAGCCAGCGCGGCACTCCCGCTTCCAGCATGGCGGCCGCCACCGCGAAGAACCCGATGGCAAGGCCGACGACGCGCATGGCATAGACGCGCCGGACAAAGCGCATGCCCTTGCCCGCCTGCGGATTGGGGGTGCCTGGCGCCACGGCTCAGGCGGCGATCAGCTTGCCGATGGCCGCCGCGGCTTCACGCATCGGCGGCAACAGGCGGGAGATCATCTCGGCTTCCGATACCTGCGCCGCGCGCACGCTTACGCTGATGCCGGCCATCACGGTCCCCGAGATGCCGCGCACCGGCACCGCGATGGCGCGCAGGCCAGGTTCCAGTTCTTCGTCGATCACCACGTAGTCCAGCTCGCGCGCTTTCGCGAAACTGATTTCCAGCTCGGGGCGCGAGATCTTGGTCTGCAGCGTGCGCGGGCGCAGATCGACGTGGTCGAAGAAATCTTCCAGCGCCGGCTCGGCGAGGTGGGCCAGCAGCAGGCGGCCGATCGAGGTGCAGTAGGCCGGCAGGCGGCTGCCCATGCCGAGCGAATAAGTGAGCACGCGCTGCACTTCCGAGCGCACCAGGTAAAGGATGTCGGTGTCGTCCAGGATGGCGAGCGCCGAAGTCTGCTGGATGCGCGTGCTCAGGCTGTCGAGGATGGGCTGGGCCAGCGACACCAGGGAGGTCGACGAGAAATACGCGTGTCCCAGGTGCAGCACGCGGGGCCGCAGCGCGAACTGGCCGGCTTGCTGGCTGACGTAGCCAAGCTGTTCCAGCGTGTACAGGCAGCGCCTGACCGATGCCCGCGAAAGCTGGGTGCGTTGGGCCACCTGGGAGATGGTGAGCGGGCGCTTACGCTCCGAGAAGGCCTCCAGCACGCTCAGGCCGCGTGCCAGCGATAGCATGAAGTTCGGGTCGCCGGAGAAGCTGTTGAGCAGGTCTGCCTGGGGCCGGGCGACGCGGACAGTGGCGGCCGTTGCCTGGCCAGGGCTGGTAGGAGGGGGGGCGTCCATGTGTGCGGGTGCGCGCGGGTTGTTCGATAATCGCGCATCTTAAACCGGCTGGGCGCCTCGGGCCAGCGCTTTTGTCAGGCACGAGCCCGGGTTTGGTGCGAGAAGGGGGCCGGCGGGCAAAAAAAACGTCGCCGTCTAAAATTGGCGGCGACCGGAAGGGGTTCGTCATCAAGACGGGGGCCTTGGCGACGCTTCCAGCATAGGACGTGGCACACAGACATTAAATACAACTTCGGAGGGGATCGGTGTGCCGTCATGGCCGCGCCCGAGGCGGCTGGCGGGATGCCGCGCCCGCCCCCACGGCGGGACGGGTAAAATCGCGTCCTTGTTGCCGCCGCCGTCCCGTCCTCCCGCCGCCAGGCATTGCGTGGTCCGGGCGACGCCCGCAGTCCACCGCGCAGCCCCGAATTGAAGCCAGCCATGACCAATCAGCCCGAACTTTCGCCCGAAACCGATGACCACGACGCCGGCGGGGACAACGCAGACAAGATCCAGGAGCCGCGCCTGTGGCGCGCCGACGGATGGACCGCCCGCGTGATCAAGAACGAGGATGACGAGGGTTGGGCTGTTGCCATGATCAAGGATGGCGAGCCGGAGCCTGCTCTGGTGGGGCCGTGGACCATGGGGCGCGACAAGAAGAACCCCAAGCCGCTCGATGCCAATGCCTTTTCGACGCTGGTCAAGACGGCTTCCGAAGTGCTGCGGCGGCATGAGCAGCAGTTGCATGCCATGTTGCACAAGAGTGTGGTTGTGGATACGGATGCTGCGCGGATCAGTGTGACGCTGGATATCGTGCCGGATGAGGATAATCCTTATGCGGTGCTGAGTGCTGTTGATGAGAATGGGGATGAGTTGGCGCAGGTGCGGGTGTCGGCTGGATTTAAGTTGAGTAAGGCTAGTGCGGGGGATTGGATTGAGGATGAGTTTCGGAAGCCTCGGTAGGGGCTGATTGACTGCAGAGTCAACTTCAACTTCAACTTCAACTTCAACTGCAAAGGCTTAAAGTCAAAGGCAGTTTCACCCCCCTGCGGGGGGCGACCTACTTTCTTGTCTTGCCAAGAAAGTAGGCAAAGAAGGCGCGCCGGATGGGGCGACACCCCCTCGGGATCCGACGAAAAGAGCGGCCGGGACCCAAACTCGCATCGCCTTAAGGCGATACTCAA
>NZ_JBFTOX010000042.1:0-82734 GCF_056398185.1 Cupriavidus sp. 05L310 | reverse complement strand
TTGTTCGCTAACAGCATCCGTCCAGCGCAAACCCGCTTTCTGGTCGCTTCGTCCATCTTCCCAGCCATGCAATCGACTCCCGATCAACGCCTTGGTCAGATAATGCGTCAGACTCAAATCGGTTGTCATGATTTATACAAGTCTCAATAGGAGGCGTCCACATAAGTCTTGCCCTAGCTTGCAGCTGTCGTCTTTGGAGCTGAGGATGCTGGCGGGTCACCCAGCCGCAGATCATTGTTTAATGAAGACGAAATTCCTGCAGCCTTGACCTAATGTGGAAACAGGACTTCCGCTCGCGTCCCGAGCAGCGCCTTGTCGCGCACCTGCACGCTGGGCACGACACCGTGAAAAGTGCCGGCTATTTTGCGTTTCATCAGCCAGACGCTGTCGCGGCCATCCAACCCACGGTATTCCTACCCGACCCGGGGCGCCAATGAGGATTGCGCAGATTGCACCACTAGCCGAGCGCTGCCCGCCCAGCCTGTATGGTGGCACGGAGCGCATTGTTTCCTACCTGGCCGAAGAACTGGTGCGGCAGGGCCACGAAGTCACGCTGTTCGCAAGCGGCGACTCGGCCACGCAAGCCGAGTTGGTACCGTGCTGCGACATGGCGCTGCGCCTGGATACGCGCGTGCGCGATCCGTTGCCGTACTATGTAATGATGCTGGATCGCGTCATGGCGAGTGCCAGCAACTTTGACGTGCTGCATTTCCACATCGACATGGTGCATTTCCCGTGGCTGCGGCGCATGCCCGTGCGGGCCGTGACGACCTTACATGGCCGTCTGGACCTGCCCGACCTGCAGCCGTTCTACGCGCACTTCCCGCATTTCCCTCTGGTGTCGGTCTCCAGCGCGCAGCGCGCGCCGATGCCGCCGGTGAACTGGGCCGGCACCGTGCACCACGGCCTGCCGGCGAACCTCCTGGCCTGCTGCGCCAATCCACGCGGCGACTACCTGGCATTCCTCGGCCGGATTTCGCCGGAGAAACGTCCCGACCTTGCCATCGAGATTGCGGCACGCGCCGGAATGCCGCTGAAGATCGCCGCCAAGATCGACAAGGTTGACCGCGACTACTGGGACAGCACCATCCGCCCCCTGGTGGCGGGGCACCCGGAAGTCGACTACATCGGCGAGATCGACGAAAATCACAAAGCCGCCTTCCTTGGCAATGCGCGCGCGCTGCTGTTTCCCATCGACTGGCCGGAACCGTTCGGGCTGGTGATGATCGAGGCGATGGCGTGCGGTACACCCGTAGTCGCGTTTGCGTGCGGCTCGGTGCCGGAAGTGATTGAGAGTGGCGTTAGCGGCTATATCGTGCGCAGTATTGATGAAGCGGTGGCGGCGGTGCACCGCGCGGCCACACTGCCGCGCACGGCCGTGCGCGCAGCCTTCGAAGCGCGTTTCACCGTCGAGCGGATGGCGCTCGAGTACGTGCGCATCTACCAGAGCCTGGCGGAGCCCGGCGACGCAGACGCGTCGGAAGGCGAGTCCGGCGAACCGGCGCTTGCGTGATCGGAGGAGTTTCACCATGCTTACGGACCCCAATGAACTACCCGTCAGCCCGGGGCTAGTCGCCGGTGCCAACCATGTCGCCCAGTTCTACATCCCTGCGGCGGCGTCGCTACAGGAACGGCGCCCGCGCACGCTAAAGCACGGCGACACCTTCGCGCTGTTCGACCACAACGGCGATGCGATCGGGGCGCCTGGCAGCCCCGAAGGACTGTTTCACTTCGATACCCGGCACCTGTCCTATCTTCGGCTAACCATCGACGGCGAGCGGCCGATGCTGCTGTCGTCAACACTACGCGACGACAACGCCTCGCTGACTTGCGACCTGACCAACCCCGACCTGTTTGATGACGATGGCAAGCTGAGGCTCGAGCACGACCTGATCCACCTGCGCAGGTCGCGCTTCCTGTGGAATGGCGCCTGCTATGAGCGCCTGAGCGTGCGCAACTATGACGAGGTGTCACGGCGCGTGCGTGTGGATATTGCCTTCAATGCCGACTTCGCCGACCTGTTCGAAGTGCGCGGCACGCGGCGGCTGCGGCGCGGCACCGTGCATGCGCCGGTTGTCACGGGCGCCGCGGTCACGCTGAGCTATACCGGCCTGGACCAGGGGCGGCGCGAAACCCGGCTCGCCTTTGACCCGGCGCCGGCCGAGCTAGGTAAAAACGGCGCGAGTTTCACCCTGACGCTCGAGCCGTCGTGCTCCCAAGTGCTTCGCATGGAAATCCGCTGCACGTCGGTGCAGCGCGAGGCCGAGGAGACGCAATCCTTCCTTAGCGCACTTCTCCATTCGCGGCGGGAGCTGCGACACGCGACACGCCGCGCGGCATCCATCACCACCTCCAACGAACTCTTCAACGAGGTGGCACGGCGCAGTGTATCTGACCTCTATATGCTGCTGACCAACACCGTGCACGGGCCCTACCCGTATGCCGGCATTCCGTGGTTCAGCACGGTATTCGGGCGCGATGCGCTAATTACGGCGTTGCAAACGCTTTGGCTGGACCCAGAGATTGCGCGCGGCGTGCTGCAATACCTTGCCGCGATGCAGGCGGAAACAGTCGATCCCCAGGCCGATGCCGAGCCGGGCAAGATCCTGCACGAAATGCGCCATGGCGAGATGGCACGACTGGGGGAAGTGCCGTTCGGGCTCTACTACGGCAGCGTGGATGCCACGCCGCTGTTCGTGCTGCTGGCCGGCGCCTACCTGCGGCGCACCGGCGATGTCGAGACCATTCGCACGCTATGGCCGAACATCCGGGCCGCGCTGGGCTGGATTAGCGACTATGGCGACCGCGATGGCGACCTGTTTGTCGAATATGGCAGGCAGTCGCCGGAAGGCCTCATCAACCAGGGCTGGAAAGATAGCCGCGATTCGGTCTTCCATGAGGACGGCCGGCTCGCCCCCGGCCCGATTGCGCTGGCCGAGGTGCAGGCCTACACCTATGGCGCCTGGCAAGCCGCTGCGTCGATACGCGCGGCTCTGGACGACAGCGAGGGCGCAGCGACCTACGCGGCCAACGCTGAATTGCTGCGCGACGCGTTCGACGCGCGCTTCTATGACGCGGCGCTGGGCACCTACGTGCTGGCGCTGGACGGCGACAAGCGCCCCTGTCGCATACGTGCTTCCAATGCGGGCCATACGCTGTTCACCGGAATCGCGCTCCCCGAGCGTGCGCCCTCGGTGGTGGCCACGCTGATGGAAAGCACCTCATTCTGCGGCTGGGGCATCCGGACCGTGTCCGCCGATGCGGCACGCTTTAACCCGATGAGCTACCACAACGGCTCGGTATGGCCGCACGACAACGCACTGATCGCCGCTGGCATGGCGCGCTACGGCTACCATCCGGAAACCAGCCGCATCTTCGAGGGTCTGTTCGCGGCCTCGAACTATATCGACCTGCGACGCCTGCCCGAGCTGTTCTGCGGCTTCCCGCGGCAGCGCAGCCAGGGCCCGACGTTCTACCCGGTGGCCTGCGCGCCGCAGGCCTGGGCGGCCGCCGCTCCGCTGCTGCTATTGCAGGCGTGCCTGGGGCTGAACTTCGACACGCGCGAGCCGGCGATCACCTTCGAGGATCCTTCGCTGCCGCCCTTCCTCGACGAAGTGGTATTCCGCAACCTGGCTGTCGGTGGCGGCAGCGCCGACGTGGCGGTGCGCCGCTCTGGCGAGCGTGTGGTGGTTGACGTGTTGGCCCGGCAGGGGCCGATCCGGATAATCACGCGGAACTAGCCGGCGCCAGCTTCCGTGCCCTTACGCCAGTTCGAACCCCATGCCGCGCCGGCGACATGGACAGGGTGCACTCGCCCGTGGCCACGAGTCAGGGCAGGAAACGCGGGAGAGCGCCCGCAAGGACAGCCAGTTGCTCACGCCGGGCGCATTGTGACGAGAAAATCCCGGCTACTCTGCTTGAGCGCACCGCGGAGAACGGGACGGAGGGCACTGCATCATGAGAGGACGGCGGCCGGCTGGATCCGCAATCCTCAGGCGCCGGGTCAGGGCCGCGTTTCGAGACCGCGAACGCTTCACCCAGGAGGCACAGCAAGAGTCGGCTAAATATCTTAAGAGGATCGCGGGTGAGGCAAACGCTGCCGGCGTGACATGCGACACCGTCTATGCCGTCAGCGATCACCCATACGAGGCCATCATCAAGACCGCCGAAGATAGAGGCTGCGACCTGATCGTCATGGCGTCCCATGGACGGTGTGCAAGGGCTTCTGATCGGCAGCGAGACCCTCAAGGTGCTGACCCACAGCAAAATCCCCGTGCTGGTGTACCGCTAGACGTCATGGGATCGAGACCTGTGTTCGACTCATTGGCGCAGCAACTCGATGCGTATTGAGTCCATTGAGTAGCCGACCCGGCGCTCAAGCCTTCCCCCTAGTCCCAGCGGTCATCCTTGACCTGTACCGTGCCGCCCATGACCCGGACCGGAAAAACCGCCACTGGGTCATAAGCCGGCGGGGACAGCGCCGCCCCCGTGATGAGGGAGAAATGCGCGCCGTGGCGTGGACAGACGACTTCCTCGCCCTCGACGTCCCCGCCACAGAGGGGCTCCGCCTCGTGGGAACACATGTCCTCGATGGCGTAGTAGGTGCCGCCCACATTGAATACCGCGACCTGCAAGCCATCGACGTCAACGGTGCGGGACGTCCCGGGCGCGAATTCGCCGGCCGGAGCGACATCGATCCATTCGCTCATCTCAGAGCAACCCCAGTTCCAGGCGCGCCGCCTCGCTCATCCGCTCTCGCGACCAGGGCGGATCCCATATCAGCTCAACCTCGACGTCGTCCACGCCGCCAACTTCCATGACGGCACTCTCGACCACGCCGGGAAAGGTCTGCGCCACCGGACAGCCCGGCGCGGTCAGCGTCATGCGAATACCCACCTTGCCCGCGGCTTCATCCACGGACAGGGCATAGATTAGGCCCAGGTCATAGATATTCACCGGGATCTCCGGGTCATAGACTGTGCGCAGCGCTTCTATCACCCTTCCCTCCATGGTGTCGGGGCCAGGCTCGAGCCTGTCTTCGTGTGCCTCGGCCTTGCGCAGCCAATCGATCATGCTCATCGCGTCACTCCGTTGAGATAGGCTGGGCGCTGCCGTGCAAGGCGGCTTGGAGGGTATGCCAGGCCAGCGTCGCACACTTCACACGCGCCGGAAACTCGCGTACGCCGCCCAGCACTGCCAGCTTGCCCAGCGGCGCGCCGGCCTGCGTCGGGCCGCTTCCGGTCACGAGCGCATGGAAACCGGTAAACAACGCCTGCGCCTGTGCCTCGGTCTTACCCTTGAGCGCCTCGGTCATCAGCGACGCCGAGGCAGTGGAGATGGCGCAGCCGGAACCCTCGAAGCTCGCATCCTCGATCACGCCATCACTGACCTTCAGGTACAGCGTCAGCCGGTCACCGCACAATGGGTTGAACCCCTCCGCACGGCGGTTTGCGCCCGTCAGCCGCCTGCAATTGCGGGGCGAGCGGCTGTGGTCGACCACGACTTCCCGGTAAAGATCGAGCAGATCGGACATCAGGCAAATACCTCCTGTGCCTTGCACACGGCGCGGAACAGGGCATCCACCTCCTCTCGTGTGTTGTATAGCGCGAAGGACGCCCGCACCGTGGCAGGCACGTCGAACCGCTCCATCACGGGCATCGCGCAGTGGTGGCCGGCACGGACCGCCACGCCTTCCACGTCGAGGATGGTGCCGGCATCATGGGGATGCACGCCATCCAGGACGAACGAGAGAATGCTCGCCTTGTCCGCGGCCGTACCGATGATGCGCAGGCCGGCAATCTGCGCCGCCTGCCCGGTGGCGTAGGCGAGCAGCGCGTGCTCGTGGGCCGCGATGGCATCCAGGCCCACCGCGCTCACATAGCCGATCGCGGCGCCCAGGCCGATCACGCCGGCAATATTGGGCGTGCCGGCCTCGAACTTGAAGGGCAGTTCGTTGTAAGTGGTCCTGCGGAACGTGACCTCGCGAATCATGTCTCCCCCGCCCTGGTAAGGCGGCATGACATCGAGTAGCGCGGCCTTGCCGTAGAGCACGCCAATGCCGGTGGGGCCATAGAGTTTGTGCCCGGAGAATGCGTAGAAATCGCAATCCAGCGCCTGAACGTCAACGTTGAGGTGCGGCACGGCCTGGGCCCCGTCGACCAGCACCGGAACCCCCTTGGCGTGCGCCAGTTCGATGAGGTACCGCACCGGGTTGACCGTGCCGAGGGCATTGGAGAGATGGGTCACGGCAACCAGCCTGGTGCGAGGGCCAAGCAGGCGCTCGAATGCGTCCAGCAGCAGTTCACCCGCGTCGTTGATCGGCGCCACCCGCAGGATGGCACCGGTGCGCTCGCACGCCAGTTGCCACGGCACGATATTGGAATGGTGCTCCATCGCGCTGATCAGGATCTCGTCGCCGGGCCGTAGGCGCTGTCCGTAGCTTGCCGCCACTAAATTGATCGCCTCCGTGGTTCCGCGCACGAACACGATCTCCTCCCGCCGGGCCGCGTTGATCAAGCCTTGCACGGTGTCGCGCGCCGCCTCGTAGGCATCGGTCGCGAGTTGGCTCAAGGTATGCACGCCGCGGTGGATATTGGCATTGAGCGCCGCGTAGTAATACGCCTCGCAGTCGATCACGCTCTGTGGCTTCTGGCTGGTGGCCGCGCTGTCCAGGTAAACCAGCGGCTTGCCGTTGACCGTCTGCCGCAGGATGGGGAAATCCCGGCGCAGGCGCATGACGTCCAGGCCAGCCGCTGGTACCGCGCACTCCACGGCCCTGAGTTCATGCTCGGCAGTGGTCATGTCCGCGCCTCCACCGGTGCGGGCAAATGGCCGCGCAACAGCGTTTCCAGCCGCGCGCGCAAGGTGACCAGGCCCAGCCGGTCGCCCATTTCTGCGGCGAAGGCGAAGGTCAGCAGGGCCCGCGCCGAGGCATCGTCCACCCCGCGCGAGCGCAGGTAGTAGATCTGGTCGGGATCGAGCTGGCCTACGGTGGCGCCGTGGCTGCATTTGACGTCGTCGGCGTAAATCTCCAGCTGTGGCTTGGTGTCGACTTCGGCATTCTCGGACAACAGCAGGTTGCGGTTGGATTGGTGCGCATCGGTATGCTGCGCATCGGGATGCACCACCACCTTGCCGTTGAACACGGCGCGCGAGGCGCCGGCCAGCACGCCTTTATAGAACTCGCGGCTCTTGCCTTCCGGCCTAGCGTGGTCGATACGAGTGTGGTGGTCAATATGCTGCCGGCCACCGGTCATGTACAGCCCGTCGAGCGAGCATTCGGCGCGCTCGGCATTCAGCCCGACCTGGATGTCGGTCCGCGCCAGAGCGCCGCCCAGGGCGAATGCACTGGAGGTGAAGCGGCTGCCGTGCCGCTGATCCATATTCACGCCGGCGATGTGAAACGCCTTGTGGCTCTCTTGCTGCACCTTGTGATGTTCGACCTGCGCGTCGCGCGCGGCCACGATGTCGGTGACGCAATTGGTGAAATAGCCGAGGCCGTCCACCCCCACGTGGTGTTCCACGATGCAGACATGGCTGCCTGCTTCCGCCATCACGAGATTACGCGTATGGGTGACCAGTTCCGGCTCAGTGGCAATGAACAGCAAGTGGATCGGCTGGTCGGGAGCAGTGCCGGCGGCCAGGCGGATATAAGCGCCATCGGTCATGAATGCGGTGTTCAAGGCAGCGAAGCCGGACGGGTGGTCGCTCATGCGGCGGCAAAGCAGCGCTTCCACAGGCGCCGGTGTGCGCTCCAGCATGGTGGCGAGGCTGAGGAGTTCAACCCCTGCCGGCAGCACCCCGATGCGCGACCATTGCGGCTGGAGGCGGCCATTGACGAAGACCATCAGGTGCGCGCCGGGCAGGGCAAGCGTCCCGATCCACGCAGCCAGGGCGGCGTCCGGCTGGTCGCCGGACTGCGCCGGCCCCGCGGTAAAGCGGCTTTTCTCGATCGCGGCCACGCTGGTGTATTTCCAGTCCTCGTGGCGAAGCGTCGGAAACCCGGCTTGCGCGAAGTGTTCCAACGCCTGTTGGCGCGCGCGCGCGAGCCAGGGCAGCCGCCGGCCGGGCAATACCGTCTCGACGCGGGCGAACTCTGCAAGATAGTGTTCCACGCCAGTTGCGCTCATGCCGAGGCCTCCACGCCGGTGAAGGCCGGCGCCTCCACTCCCACATAGCCATGACGCTCCAGTTCCAGCGCCAGTTCGGGCCCGCCGGACCTGGCAATGCGGCCCTGCGCCAGCACGTGCACGCGGTCCGGCACGATGTAATTGAGCAGCCGCTGGTAGTGGGTCACCAGAACGATGGCGCGTTGCGGACCGCGCATGGCACCGATGCCGCTGGCGACGACCTTGAGCGCGTCGATGTCGAGACCGGAGTCGGTCTCGTCGAGAATGGCAAGCCGGGGCTCCAGCACCGCCATTTGCAGGATCTCGTTGCGTTTCTTTTCGCCACCGGAAAAGCCCTCGTTCACGGCGCGGTAGAGCAAGCTTGGATCCATCTCCATGAGCCTGAGCTTGTCCTTGACCAGCGCGAGAAAGTCCATGGCATCCAGTTCCGGCTCGCCGCGATGCTTGCGGATCGCGTTGAGCCCCGCCTTGAGCAAATAGATGTTCGAGACGCCCGGGATTTCCACCGGATACTGGAAGGCCAGGAAGACGCCCGCGCGCGCGCGTTCTTCGGGCGGCATGCCGAGCAGGTTCGCGCCGTCGTAGAGGACTTCGCCTGCGGTCACGACGTAACGGTCCCGTCCGGCCAGCACGTGGGCAAGCGTGCTCTTGCCAGAGCCGTTGGGGCCCATGATGGCATGCACTTCGCCGGCCTTCACGCTAAGGTCTATTCCGCGCAGGATGGGCTTGTCGTCAACTGAGACGTGCAGGTCGCGGATTTCAAGCATGGCTGGCCTCTTGCTCCAATGTGGTTCCGATATGGTTCCGATGTGGTTGCAATGTGGTTCCAATGCGGCTCCGAGGCAGCGCGTCCCGCGCGCCCACTAGCCGATGCTTCCCTCCAGGCTGACGCCCAGCAGCTTCTGCGCCTCCACCGCGAACTCCATCGGCAGCTCCTTGAACACTTCCTTGCAAAAGCCGTTCACGATCATCGATACCGCGTCCTCTGGGCCGATGCCGCGGCTTTGGCAATAGAACAGCTGATCCTCGCCGATGCGCGAGGTGGAGGCCTCGTGTTCGACGCGGGCCGTGGCATTCTTCACCTCGATATAGGGAAAGGTGTGGGCCGCGCATTTGTCGCCCAGCAACAGCGAGTCGCACTGCGAGTAGTTGCGCGCGCCGCTGGCGCTCTTTGCCATCTTCACCAGCCCGCGGTATGCGTTCTGGCCGTGGCCGGCCGAGATGCCCTTGGAGAGAATCGTGCTCCGGGTATGCTTTCCGAGGTGGGTCATCTTGGTGCCAGTGTCGGCCTGCTGATAGTGATTGGTCAGCGCCACGGAATAGAACTCCCCAACCGAGTCGTCGCCCTGCAAGATCACGCTTGGATACTTCCAGGTAATGGCCGATCCGGTCTCGACCTGGGTCCATGAGATCTTCGCGCGGGCGCCGCGGCAGTCGCCGCGCTTGGTCACGAAGTTATAGATGCCGCCCTTGCCTTCCTTGTCGCCCGGATACCAGTTCTGCACCGTCGCGTAGCGGATCTGCGCACCTTCCAGCGCGATCAGTTCCACCACCGCGGCATGCAGTTGGTTCTCGTCGCGCATCGGCGCGGTGCATCCTTCCAGATAGCTGACGTAAGCGCCCTCGTCGGCAATGATCAGGGTGCGCTCGAACTGTCCGGTCTTCTGGGCATTGATGCGAAAGTAGGTGGACAACTCCATCGGGCAGCGGACTCCGGGGGGGATATAGCAGAACGACCCGTCGCTGAACACAGCCGAGTTGAGCGTGGCGAAGTAGTTGTCCGTGTAGGGTACGACCGTGCCGAGGTACTGCTGCACCAGCCCGGGATGCTCCCGCACTGCCTCCGAGAACGAACAGAAAATAATGCCGAGTTCGCCCAGTTTCGCCTTGAAGGTGGTAGCTACCGAGACGCTGTCGAACACCGCATCCACGGCGACGCCCGCGAGCAACTCGCGCTCCCGCAGGGGCACGCCCAGCTTCTCGTAGGTGCGCAGCAACTCTGGATCGACCTCGTCCAGTGTCTTGGGCCCGGCCTTCTGGGAGCGCGGCGCGGAATAGTAGGCGATAGCCTGGTAGTCGATGGGCGGGTGTCTGACTGTTGCCCAGTGCGGCTCGGACACCGTCAGCCAGTGACGATAGGCCTTGAGACGCCAGCCAAGCATGAATTCCGGCTCATCCTTCATGGCCGAGATCATGCGGATCACGTCCTCGTTCAGCCCGCACGGCACCGTGTCCGTTGCCACGGATGTGTAGAAGCCATGCTGATAGCCTTGGCTGATTAGTTCGTCGAGCTTGTGCGCCGGGGTTGCCATGGCCTGCCTTCGGTTTTCCCATCTTTCATTCGAATGCCTGCTTGCGGCCCGTCACCCTCCAGGCGTGCAACGCGCCGATATCCACTGGCTGGCAATTCGGTTGCGTCATGTCCGCCAGCGTCACGCCATCCAGCGCATGGAAGATCGCTAGGCTGATTCGCTGCCAGTTCGCACGGATGGAACATGTTCCTTCCTGTGTACACAAGCCGGCTGCAATGCTGCATTCGGTCATGCCGGCAGGGCCTTCCATGGCGTCAATCACCTGCGCGATCGAGATTTCCTGCGGCGGCCGCGCCAGCAGGTAACCGCCCTTCGCGCCGCGCTGCGAATGCAGTAGCTGTTGCCGCGCGAGCATCTTGAGGATCTTGCTCGCCGTCGGCATCGGCACGCCAATCTCGGCGGCAACCTCGGCAGCACTGCAGATCCGGCCCGGCTTCCGCGCCATGTGCGTCATGATCACCGTGCCGTAGTCAGTCAGTTTGCTTAGTCTGAGCACCTTCAGCCCCAAAACCACGCCTCGATAATTAGAACCAATTTAGTCCTCTATAGTTCCGGGTAGGGGTATCGATCCGTCCAGCGTTACACGGCGACATCGGCGCGCATGATCAGGCCATATTGGAGAAAACGGAAAGAGGCCGCGAGGTACTCCTCCAGCGAAACGGGACACTCTGCCGGCGAACCCGCGCGCTGCTGATCATGGTGGATCGCCAGGCCAGTGGTCTCTGGGCGTAGAAATTACCAGTGGTGATTACGTCGGCTGCCAACCGCGAGGTGCTGACCGTGCCGGCGGTAATCTGGTTGGCACTCAGGTTCTGCGTGGCCAGGTTCGAGGTAGTGATCACCGCGGCGCTGAGCTGGCTCGTTTGAATCGTGCCGGTCACGTTCAGCGCCGGTAGGGCGACGGTACCAGGCAGCGTGCCGCCGCTCAGATTGCCAGGTGGCACGGTCACACCACTAGGAATGCTCCCGTTCGCGAGTTGGCCCGGCGGCACGGTGACGTCACCCGCCTGCCCCGAGTGGGCTTTTTGTTGCCCGGCGCCCAACTGCGGGGCCTACAATGGATTTAAGATCACCCCGGAACGGAGGTCCCGCCATGATTGGGTCACTTGTCTTCCTCGGGGTGGTGATCGCGATCTACGCCTACATCATCCGAGTTGGATTACACCAAAAGCCAGTGCTAAGCATAAGCAAGCACACCTTCCGGTACTGGTGGGATCGCATCCTCCATGTAGCCAAATAGGCACTGCCCGCCCCGAGTTGGCTATTTTGTTGCCCCTCGCCCCCTGCAGAATCGATCTACACTGGTTGTATAGCTACCCTAATAGGAGGCTGCCATGGTTGCCTCGCTCGTCGTCCTGCTCATCGGATTAGTTCTATGTGCGGTCGTTGTCTGGGTGCTACGCGAGCACGATCCGACACTCCTTTCCACGCAACAGCGTGCCGTTCAGACATGGTTTGACCACCTGTTGCACCGGCACTAAACCAAAAGGCTAGTCATAGCAGCCCGCCATCCGGCGGGCTTCTCGTTTCTGTACGCAGATAGTACGCTCTTCGCCCCCTACCCCTTTGTACAAGCAGTGGGCCAGCCGGCATTGTCGCGATAAGTGAGGGAGGGCGGCAAGAACCCCGTGGGGGCTGGCTTATGGGGCCAGGGAATAGAATTGCTGCGCAGCGGACGGACTGCTCCCTTCGTGGCACTGCATCTGGTCCTTGGCAATCATATGCATGAGCTCGATGCCGCCCAGCAGGATGCGCGCGCAGCGAAAGTCCTTGAAGCCAAGCATCGGTCGAGTCAGGCGCTTGATGGCCCGATGGTCCTGCTCGACGATGTTGTTCAGGTATTTGCTCTGCCGGATGACGATGGGAGCTTCACGTTCGGCGTTGATGTCGTGCAAGGCCGCCAGGTTGGCCGGGCTGCCATCGATGGTCACCGAGTCTGGCTGGCCGTGCTGCGCGATGGCCTTCTCGAAAAAAACGCCGCGCCGCAGCCTTGTCGCGCTGGGCACGCAGCAGAAAGTCGATGGTATTGCCCGCCTTGTCGACCGCTCGATACAGGTATTTCCACTGCCCGCATACCTGGATGTAGGTCTCGTCCATGCGCCAGCTTTTTCCCACTGGCCGCTTGCGAAGACGAAATACCTTTTGCAGCGCCGGCAGCAACTTGAGCGTCCAGCGATGCAGAAGTCGCGATCCGCGTAGGCGTGCTTAACCGCATGGCGGCTCTCGCACGCCAGAATTCCGTCCGCATCGCCTGATTTTTGGATCACGGAAGGCACTTTGTCTTCAGATTCAATAATGCAACAACGCCTGGGCCGAGTGACATCGATTAGCCGCTGCGCCACCGCTTCGCAACTGTAAGACATTCCTTGCAAGAAACTTCGACATACATCTCCGCCTTTCGCACCTTTAAATTTGCACCGTCCATTCGCCGCGAACGCATGCAAAGAAAATCGCCAGCGCTGCGCACCAGACGCCCATCGCGAAAGCCCTGTTTCAGCAAGATGTGAACATCGTTGGCCAAGCGCTGTCCCTCGTCGCTTTGCGTCCCGTGCAAAAGACTAGATTCACCGTCGATTGTACCGGGCGCCCACCTGAAGGGAATCGCAATGCTATCGTTAAACGCCTGCGCTCGAACGCGAAGGTCCTCTTCGCGCGCCCGTAGGACGGCTTGTTCTGCCGCCTCTCTCGCCGCTTTGGCAGCACGGACCCGGTCTACGTCATCCGCCCGTGCACACATGAACAATCCATTGATATCGCACCAGACTTCGACCAGGGTTCCCGATGCAAGTCCAACCTGTCCTGTTCGAACCCTTCCGCTTGCGGTACGACAACCGTCGACCTCGAGCTGTTTCCCATCCAGGTTCACATAGTTGCCTTCGACAGGAACGCGGACTCTGTGTCCCTCAATAAGCCATCGGGGGTCAACGCCCGTGGAAACAAGATGCAGTTGGTAGATGTCCATAGCCAAGACAGCCCAGCAGAAACGCCGGGTTAAGTGCTGCTCATGGTTGGAAAGTGTAGGCCAAATATCGAGAAAATTCTCGCGCGCTATTGACCCAAGAGAATCCCGCGTCGTCGGGAAGCGATACGCGGGTGGTAGCAAGGACTACCCCATCAATCTACGTAAAGTTAAAAATTCTTACATCAGATATAAGAAACATTTTTTGTGTTATTTCTTGGCATTGCGGTCCATCCCCGATACCGGCTTTCTCACACGTTGAATTGACGTCACACAGCTTCGAGGTTAATCCTTATCTCTGCCGATATCATCCGTTTGGCCTACTAGGCTGACACCAAATCGTCATGTGGATTGTGTCCAATGCGCGGTTGGCTTCTGCGACGCACTCTTGGGGTTCAGGCCGCTGCCGGCCATCGTGCTCTCGGGCGTGCTGCCACTCATCGCCGCAACAGAAAGTACACCCTTCGCGAGACAGCGCGAAGCGAAACCGGGCAAAGCAATTTTGAAGGTCAATATGCATCAAATTCTCGTTCCTCCCATGACCTCGACCGACACGCCGCAGCCGGGTACTCGCAGCCGGAGAAGGATCCGCTGGACTGATTCCGCCAGCGTCCAGGCCCTGCGCCAGGACGCCGCAAACCTGTGGGCAGTGGCGCAGGCGGGCATGAACAAGGCAGGTACTGCCACCTCCCATCACCCTGCCGACTTGCTCCAGCAGGCCGCTATCCTCGACACGGCCGCTGACGTGCTGGCGCTGACCAACTGGACCTGAGTCAGTTCGCTGCCATCCTACAACGCGCTCCTTTCCGACCTCCCTTGTTTCCGCATCAGGCTTTTCTCGCTGGGTAGAGAAATGCGCGACCAGCACGACGTCGCGAGAATTAATCGCGCCTAATTCTTCTTTCGCAAATTAACATATGCGATGCCAGCGGTGACTCCGTTACCAGCCGGGACGGTCCTGTAGCGGGCTCCAGTGGTAAACACTAGACCACCTTGGCTACAATGTGTTTCCTCGGATATGCTGGCGGACCGAATGACTGTGCTGCAATCGGCGGCAAGAAGCTTAAGCTTGAGCAGCAAGTCCAGATTGGAAATTTGATTTCTGCATGCGGTATGCATGCGTTGCTTCGAGGATGAAATGGCGACTGGCATTGTGAAGTGGTTCAACAACGAAAAGGGATTTGGTTTCATTACCCCGGACGGCGGTGGCGCGGACTTGTTTGCCCACCACACGGAAATCCAGGGCACTGGATACCGGTCCCTTGATGAGGGCGCCAAGGTCGAATTCGACGCAAGGCAAAGCCCAAAAGGGTTGCAAGCCTCGCAGCTTCGCAAGCTGTAGTCGCCGTTGCGGCTAGGCAGTCGAGATGGAATAAAGGCCCTTCGCTGTCACGAGGGGATTTTTTGTTTCCGGTAACACTATTAATAGGCCGCTTCAGCGCATCCACACGAGTCGGCAGCCAGCTGCAATCAATACGCCAATCGGGGCCGCGCAAATAATCTCCGAACAATGTCGCAGCAGGCCCCACCCTCGACCGTCAAAGTCCTTACAAAACCCGATACTCAGTACTGGCCTTATCAATCACAATGAGTGTCTGGAGCAAACTGACCGTGACCTGAACGTTGTAGGCAGCTGCCATGACCACGACAGGCCTGGTGGAACACTAACGAAATGGCACGCAAATTGCGTCAGCCGGATAAGAAAAGCCAGTCTCATCAGGGATGAATCATCGTGCAGACGATCATGGTTCTGTTGGTACTTGCACCTCGCGCGTGCAGAGTTGATTCGACGCGATGAGAAAGGGATGCTCACCTATGAGGTCCGGCGGCGTGTTGGCATGGAGGCCCTTCCCTCACATGTTTCCGAGTATCCCGTCCCCAGAGAGGTGCGAATTCGCGTTCTCAGGTTCACCGTCATGGTGCTGTGGCGCGAGGCGTATCAAATTGCGCTGCCCGCCGAGGCCTGCACACACCTTGGGGATATCTCCGCCGACGAAACTGATGAGCGCTTCCCCGCGTGGGTGCAACACCGTCCGTTTTAAGCCGGGGACATCTCATCGCAGGTGCCGTGTGCAGGTGAGCGGCGAAATGTCGGTCAGCAAAGGGACCCGCCAGACCGGACTGCTCAGATACGATACACAGATACACAAGCGATAAACTGCGCCGCACTCAATTCAGATGAATGCTCTCAGTCCGCTGACCTCAGCGCTGCATCTAGTTTGTCTACAACCTCGGCCCAATCGGCATCCTCTAGAATTTCTCCCCGTAGGGCTGCTTCCATTTCTCGACAGACGACCTCCCACTCCCGGTGGCTATGCCTCGGTCAGCAACAATTTCGACGCTGCGGTCTGCCAGCAACAGATAGATCATGACGCGTACTAGGGAGTGAGGAGGCGCCGCCAGACCGGCGGGCTCAAGCCTCGCAGGCCGATTTGCAACTGGAGGACAGCGATTGCCGGTTAAGGATCGAAGGAGATGAGCACATTGTAGGTGGCTCATTATGCTCTTGTGTGAAGACCGACTCAGCCCCCGCTTTGGCGCGGTCTCCATATGGCATAGGCATTCCGGGGCCAGGAAAGGCAGGGTCGCCCATAAACGTAGTCCTTGCCACAGTGGCATCGTGATCCTGCAGTGCCTGCGCGGCGAACAATCTTCTGCGTTATCGGCGTGGAGGCGGATGACAGAAAAGCCGTCTGCGGCCGAACTGCCTTCTTGCTACTATTAGCGCTCGTGACGCGCCTGCAACGCTTGGCAGAGCGTAGCGCACTCGTCCTCACACCGCTCTGCTGACCATGTTAAGGCATCGCCACGTGCTTTGGCCAGCCAGCCCGTCCTTGACTAGACGTGCCGTGCAAAGCTCGATGAGCTCTCCTTGAGGTCCATTCTTTAGGCGCCGGAACAACCGGCTCCTGCTCAAGTACTCTTCTGTAATCATAATCCTGTCCCTCCGGTGTTGAACGCGGAGGCACAAGACTAACTATGCCGAGCCCATCGTAGAAAACTCGCGATGAATCTGGGGGGAAGGCGCACTCGATCGGCATAGTTCTGCGGGCGGCATAATCAGCCAAACTCAACGGGCACGATCCGTCGGCCCACCTCAACGATGTGCTGACCCGCCTGCCCACCCACCTGAACAGCCGCATCGACGAGATGCTCCCCCACAACTGGCATCCCGCGTCCTGAGCGCGTCCGCTCTCTCACAAACGTCGCCGACGGCAAGGTGGGACGGCGGGACGCTTACGACATTCCGGCATCGTCGTTGCCGGGGCGTCTATGAGAAGCTTGCCGGACTTTCGGACACTAGCAGCTTAGCGGCCGCGAATGTCAGGCTTCACCGCAAGCGGATGCGAACTTTCGACCTCATCAGCCAATCCATGTCTGCCAGACAATTGGCCGCTCTGAACCGCGGACCAGCCGCTCACGTTGTGTGGCTTCCCCTTAAGAGTCAACGCGCTCGCAGCGGCAAGCAGCCCTGCGCTAGCGATTCTTCAGATCAGCCAGGAGCGCTTGCGCCGTGCGAATATCAGTGAGTTCACTTCCTTCCCTTATGCTTTCGCAGGCGGGCTGCAGCACGGCGTATGCATTTTCAATGTCACCCGTTGCTGCCAACTGGCGTGCAAGGCTGATCGCCGCCCGAAGCCAGAGAAGACTGGCGCCCTGCCTTTGCGCAACCGCGATCGCCTCGCGAAAGGACGCGAGTGCTTCTTCTTGCCGCACGGGGCGCTGAGCTGCGAGCAATTCGCCTTTCAGACGCAGCATTTCCGAGAGCTGGAAGCGTCCGCCGTGCTGATTGACAGCGGCGAGCGCCCGATCGATCTCGACGAGCCCTGCCTCTGGTTTGCCCGCGCGGCCAAGGGCTTCGCCAAGCAGCGCATTGAAGTACGGCAGCCCCATTTCGGCACCCGTCGCACTGATTGCTGAAATGCCCTCCCGCATCCGTTCTATGCCGTCGTCGAGATCGCCTAGCTGCGCCAGCGCCCAACCCAGTTGAAATGTCCCTTGCGACAGCAGTAAGGGCAACACGTACTCCTCGCAAATAGCAATTTCCCGCGCCGCCCACTCTCTCGCCAGCTCCGGCTCGCCACGCAGGAGATGCGCGAAGCTACACGTCCAGTATGCCAATGCCGTCGTCAGTGGATGACCAAGTTCTTGCGCGAGTTTCAGCGCCTCGTCGCAAATCGACAGCGATTTGTCCGGGTATCCGCGCAGGCACTGCACCAACGCGGTGAAGCATCGGCAGCACACACCAGGATCATGTCCAGAGTATTTGAATGTCAGCGCGTGGTCTCGCTCGCGCTCGTAAAGGACCATTCCGCTTGTGCTATGAAACGCTGCAGTAGCGTATTCACCCATGAAAAAACTATTCGTCCAGAAAAGATGATGCGTCTCGATTTGCATCCCGTGGTCATGCGAAACCGCCGTCAGAGCTGTGCAACGGTTGCCGAGTTCGCGGGCGATTTCCGACTCGCCACGGATCATTCGATACTGTCCTTCGCCCCGTAGCACGGTGAACAGTTCGCTCTCGTCTCCAAGCTCCTCGCAGAGCACCCTCGCCTGCGTATACGCGTCAAGCACTTCTTTCGCCGCCCAGCCCTTCGCCGCCATCATGGTCATGCCCAGGACCTTTTGATAATCGAGTTCGTGCCTGAGCAAGGCAGGGGTGCGAGGCAACGTCCGGATGATCTCGAGCCCCCTGTTCAGGTGCTCAACCGCCTGCTGATACGCAGACCGCTGAAGCGCCTTGCCCGCGGACTGGTACAGATAATGAACGGCCTTGTCCCACAGTTCGCCAGCAAGCGCGTGATGCGCGAGGCGTTCGATATGCTCGTCGAGACGTTGCGCGTGAAGCCGCTCGATGACATCCACAAGCCGTACGTGCACTGAGCGTCGCCGCTCTTTGAGCACGCTTGCATAAGCGACACGATGCGTGAGCGCATGCTTGAAGGTGTATTGCTGCTGCGGCAACAACCGGGTCTGATAGACAAATTCAGCCGCCTGCAGATCAGCCAGCAGATCGAGCACTTGTTCGCGGTCGAGATCGGCTATCGGCTGCAGAAGATCGACCGGAAACTCCTGGCCGATCACGGCCGCCATCTGCAGCAGGATCTTCTGCTGCACGGACAGGCGATCGATCCGCGAAGCAAGGACCGCATGCACGGTCGATGGAATATCGACCGTGTCGATGGCTCGAACCTTGTGGTACGCGCCCATCTGGCCGACCAGTGCGCCCGCATCCGCCAGCGCACGAACAGACTCTTCCAGGAAAAGAGGCGTGCCTCCCGTGCACTCGATCAGGCGCCGGCGAAGCGCGGAAAGCCCGCCGTCGTCGCCGAGCAGCGACCGCAGCAGCAGTTCCGCGTTTTCGGCGGCGAGACTGTCCACGTGCAGTTGGGAAAAGTAGCTCTTGCCAAACCATGTGTGCCGATACTCGGGTCGATGGGTCACGAGAAGCAACACGCGCGACGCACCGATGAAGTCGACGAGATGATCGAGCACAGCTTGGGTGCCGTCATCGATCCAGTGCAGATCCTCGACAACGAGTATCAATGGACGGTGCTCACTCGCGCAGATCACAAGAGAGGCAACCGCTTCGAGCGTGCGCTTGCGCCTTTGCGGCAGACTCGCCATCTCCCATTGCGGATCGTCCGGCGGCAAGTCCAGCACTGCAGCCATCGCGGGACGCGTCGACGCGAGCGCCGGGTCGACCGCGTCGACGCCGCGACGAAGCTTGTCGGCTGCCTCGGCCAGTGTGTCGCGCTCGCCGATGCCGAACCATGTCCGCAGCAGATTGGCGAGCGGAAGATAGATCGCGCTCGTGTCGTGTGAGGTCGTGCCGGTCTCGAATATTGTCCAGCCGGCCGCTTGTTCCGAGTTGACAAACTCGTGCACGAGGCGAGACTTTCCCACGCCCGGTTCTCCGACGATCGCGCATACCTGGCCTGCCCTGCGTCCGGCACGCTCGAGCATCCCCTGCAAACTGGCCATCTCCGCGTCGCGGCCGACAAAACGTGTGAGGTCGCGTGCGGTGCGAGTGTTCCAGCGAAGACGCAACGCGGACTTCGTACGCAGCATGAAAATCTCGACGGGAGGCGTCGCGCCAGGAAGCGGCCTCCCGCGAGGATCCGAGAGTTCGATGAAGCCTTCGGCACACCGCACCGTGTCGGCGCTCACGCCGATCTCTCCGGCAGAGAGCGCGGCATCGATCTGATTTGCAAGCTGTGGTACGGAGCCAAGCGCGTCATAGTGTTGCGACCGGTCGTTTCCAATCGTCCGGACGACGGCCTCGCCAGAATGTATGCCGATGCGTACGTCCAGTGGCCGGTCAATGAGCGCCGAAATGACTTCGCGCATCGCGAGCGCCGCATAACAGGCTTGCACCGCATGGTCTTCATGTGCGGCAGGCGCCCCAAATAGTGCCGTCACACCATCGCTTCTGAACTGGGTGACCAAGCCGCCGAATCGCTGAACAGAGTCGGCCATGGCTTTTAGCACAGGGTCGCCGCGCTCAAGCGCCATTTCGGGATCCAAGTCGCTAATCGGCTCGCGCACGCGCGCGCAGAGCACACTTAGCTGCTTACGCTCCGCCGGCAATACCGTCGCATTGTCGGCTTCGTACTCAGCGCGCCACGCGCTCCCGGACTGCTCAGCCGGCTCCCCGACAGACAAAACCGGACCTGCAGGCCCTGAATCCTGCTGGATTCGGGCGGCCAGGCGTTGCGTGCCCTCTGCGGGGGCAAAGCCAAGTTCGGTATTGAGCACACGAACGCATTCCTGATATTGGCGAACGGCAGCGTCCCGGCGTCCCGTCCTCGCATACAGCCTCATAAGCACCGCATGGGCCCATTCGAGTAATGGGTCCAAAGCCAGTACTCTGCTAGCCGCCGCAATCGCACGATCAAATTCGCCAGACTGCTCATAATGGCTGACGAGTTCGGCGAAGACCTCCACAGCGCGCTCATGAAACCAGCGACGCTCGACCATCATCCACCGCTCGAAGGGCTCTTCACGCAGGCCAAAACCGTCGAGTAGCGCTCCCCGATAGAGCGCGACAGCCTTTGCCAGTGAATCGGGAGACCGCTCAGTCGCGAGGTGCGTGAATTGCAGCGCGTCGACTTCCACGCGACGTGCGTCGAGCCATATGGCATCCGGCTCCGCTTTCAACAGTGGCGGCGCGTTCGGCAGGATCCTGCGCAAGTTCGACAGTGTCTGCCGCAAACTGGCTCTTGCCTGCTCTTCAGCGCTGCGCTCCCAGAACACGCTTGCCAGTTGCTCTCGCGAGCGCAGCATGCCTGGCGACAAGGCAAGGTAGGCCAGGATGGCCTTGCTCTTCCTGGTGGGAAAGTCCAGCGGCACAGGCTGCCCAGCAAGCCGGATGTGCAAGCCTCCGAGGATTTCGATCTTGAGCCGGGTCATGTCGTGCGTGAGGTGATGCGTCGCCCTCAAACAGTTTACTCCGCGCTGCACGACATTCAGGCATCCCATGCAGACTGCCCGCCCGCCTGTCCTTCATGAGTCTCTTTCCTTTTTTTGACGGCGTTTTTACGCAGCCTCGCATGCTGTTCACGGATCGATGACGTCCGCCAACGATAGTTGGATCGTGACGATGCCGTACGCCCAACCTGGCTGATACGTTCGAGGGGCTGGGAAATCCCGGGCGGCACCGGCACAGTACGCCAGGCGGCAACTCACGCACCCTAGAGCCCCCGAACCGCCGCCCGGCTGCCGAACACGTGCGGGGCGAGAGGACAGTCGTCGCTCGCGGCGGCCACGGGACGTGTGAGGTATCCGTGAATCGCAATTGAAGGAGATGTTTCAATGGAACTCATGACTGATGGGCATAAGCTCAACACCAACCGCTACGCCAAGTGCATCGCTGCGTCCAAGCGCGTCCGCTGGGATATCGACCGTGACGTGATTCGCGGCCGATGCTTCGATTTCACGAAGAAGTTTCTCCCGGACGCACTATCGAAAGTCGATTCTCTCGCCTTTCTTGGTCCCGAGGAGCAGCGCCTGCTCAGTCAGATTCAGGGCCGCACTTACGCAAACATGTTTGGCCTCGTCGAACGCTTCATTGCAGCGAAGGTACTGGAGATGAGCGGCCCATACCGCCTCGGCGACCAAAGCGCGTTCGAAGCGCTCGTCCGGTTCACCGATGAAGAAATCAAGCATCAGGAACTGTTTCGCCGCATCGAACGCATGTGCGCCGAAGGCATGCCAGTCGGTTACACGTTTTTGCCGGAAGCAAACAGCGTGGCGTCGTTCGTACTCGGGAAGTCCACATGGGCAGTGCTCGCTCTAACCTGTCACATCGAACTCTTCGTGCTCGCGCACTATCGGGGCAGCATCGACGAGGACCCGAATTCGTCTGAACTATGGAAGGATGTCTTTCTCTATCACTGGCGCGAGGAATCACAGCATGCGATTCTCGATGAAATCGAATGGCAACGCGAGAACGCGAGGCTTTCGCCTGAAGAACGTGACGCAGGTGTCAACGATCTGATCGAACTGATCGCCGCCGTCGACGGCATGGTGCAAACACAGGCTCGCGCGGACGCTGATTACTTTGCGATGATCTGCGGACGATCGCTGCCGATGGCTGACAAAGAATCCGTCCGCATGAGCCTGCTTGCAGCATACAGGTGGCAATACATCATTTCCGGAGTGCAGGAACCCCGCTTCAGTCGGATTCTCAGCGGCATGATCACCGGGAACCAGGTGTCTCGAATCGGAACTGCGATGGCACCAATCATGAGTTAGCGCGCGACAGCGCCGGCTGCAAACTTCCCCGTTCGCGGCCGGTAAGTATCAACGTGAGCTTTGCGACAAAAAGGCGGAGTCGCGGCTATGCGGGGGACAAGTTGCCGAACGCCGCAATCTTGGGACATCGAAACGGTGAGCTAACGAACCACAACGGCGACAGCTTCGGCACATGGGAAGCGGCCAACGTCATCGATGCAAGCTGGATGAGCAAGTGAGCGCGAGGCTGAACTACCTGCTGGTGCCACGGCAGTATCTCTAGCTGCCACCGTCGCTCGCCGACATAGTTCGCTTGCTCAAAAAGGGACGCTCCGAACCGAAAGTCGATCGATGAGGACGTCCGTAGTGACCTATAACGCGACGATGGTCATTCAGGGAGAATGACTGCTGCCGGAGTGGATCGGTTCGCTCGAGTGATAATTTGTGCACACGCGCAAATGTCAGGAACTGGCCGTGGATTCAACGGGTCGGATGCTCGTCGCGGGCTGCGGCCGTCTCTGACCGACCCTTCTGCGCCGTTCGAGGCTTCCACAACTCGATGTCGGCTATCCGGGATCAACGGACATCCGCCTCCTCTGTCGCTCCGGCAGTTGATCGGCCATTCCAGCCGGTGGGCGGCGCGCTGCCTCAAGGTCCTTCACGCGAACCATTCTTGTTGCTTTGTCGCTCTGGCGTAGGGACGCCAAGGAACCGTCTTACGCAGAAGTGCCAAATGAATCACCGCGAGTGGATAGCCGCTGCAATACGCGCGCACCAAGCTCACATTCTTGGTAAGCGATATTCCAACGGCAGCCACACGAGAGGCCGGGCTTGAGAGCCTGCAATATTCGCCCCGTTGACCTAGGTCAACCGCGCTATCGAGATGGCGCCTAGATTCACATCAGAAGTGCGACCCTACAGGTCACAAGCTGGTGTCGCGCAGGGATGTTCTACGCGTCCATGGAGAACAAGAATGAAAACGATTTCCACAATCGCCTCTACCCTCATCGCGGCCGGTCTATCGGTCGCTGCGGCAAATGTCTGCGCCCAGACGCTGGAGAAGGTCGCTGCGACAGACAAGATCACGGTCGCGTATCGCGAGGTGGCTGTTCCCTTCAGCTATCTTCTCGGCCCGCATAAAGCCGTTGGATTTTCCGTCGACCTGACGCAAGCCATCATTGACGATGTGCGAAGCCGGCTGAAGAAGCCCGCCCTCAAAGTCGAATATATTCCGGTTACCGGGCAGAATCGTATTCCGCTGCTGGTCAATGGTACCTACGACTTGGAGTGTGGTTCGACCACCAATACCAGCGCGCGCGGAAAGGAAGTGGCATTCTCGATCAATTTCTTCTACGCGGGAACTCGTCTGCTGACCAAGCGCGATTCTGGCATCAATGGCTATGCGGATCTGTCGAAGAAGACGGTAGCCAGCGCGGCCGGCAGCACGAACGAGAAGGTGGTGAGAAAGTACAGCGCCGACAACAATATCGATGTCCAGATAATCTCCGGCAAAGACTATGCAGACGCCATGCAGCTCGTGGAAAGCGGTCGCGCGTCAGCGCTGGCCCTGGATGACGTTCTGCTGTTCGGCTTGCGCGCCAATTCGGGGAACCCCTCTTCGCTTGAGATCGTGGGCGATACCCTTCAGGTGGAACCATATGCCTGCATGGTCCGTAAGGATGATGCAGAGTTCAAGAAGCTGGTAGATGAAACCATAACGCGACTGATGAAATCGGGAGAGTTTACACGGCTCTATAAGAAATGGTTTGAATCACCGATCCCCCCCGCCGGCGTGAACCTGAATATGCCGATGAGCGCGCCATTGCGGGCTAACCTCAAGGCACGTAGCGACAAACCGGCGCAGTGATACCTCTGCATTGAATCCATCGAAATTGTGCGGTTGGCACGCATCATGAAACACACGCGCATTATGGTCACTCATTATGGCGGGCCAGGTGCACTTCAGGTGGTGGAGGAAGAGTGCCCCGAGCCCAAGGCCGGCGAAGTACGGGTGAGGGTGCTGGCGGCAGGCGTGGGTCAACCCGATCTGATGATGCGCGAGGGCTTTCATCCCGAAACGCCGCCGCTGCCGTTCACGCCGGGGTGGGATCTGGTTGGCATAGTGGATAAGCTCGGCACTGGCGCCTGTGGCGTCGAAACGGGCCAGATCGTTGCCGCTCTGCCGATCAGTGGCGCGTACGCTGAGTTCGTCTGTCTGGCGCAGCGTGAACTGGTCCCCGTGCCTGCCGGGTTGGATGCGGCCGTGGCTGTCAGCCTTGTATTGAACTACGTCACCGCGTACCAGATGTTGCATCGTTGCGCCAAAGTCGAGCCGGGCCAGCGCGTTTTGATTCACGGAGCGGCAGGCGGGGTAGGCTCGGCACTCATGCAGCTTGGCCGCCTCGCCGGGCTGGAAATGTACGGCACCTGTTCATCGCAGGATACAGTCGCAGTTTCCGGCCTGGGCGGTATGCCAATGGACTACCAGCAGCTCGATTTCGTAGAAGAGACTCGCCGCATGACGGGAGAAGGCGTCGACGTCGTCTTCGATGGCATCGGCGGTACCCATATCTGGCGTTCCCGCGACGCTCTCCGTCCTGGCGGGAAGGTCGTAGCCTATGGCCTAACTGCCTCGCTGCGTGGGGGGCGCCTGGCGTCAGGTCGTTCCGGGCGCCGAAATCGCTTTCAGCGACTCGCGATCTTCGGTTTGTACATTGCTGGCGGCTGGCTTCTCCCGGGCCGGAAGCGGGTGGTCCCCTACAGCATCCAGTGGCTCAAGCGCCTGAAACCGGCAATGTTTCGACGGGACTTGATCACCCTGCTGGGCCTTCTACAACAGAAGAAAATCCAGCCGCTGATTGCCCGGAAATTTCCTCTTGCCGAGGCGAAGCTTGCGCACGAGTTGCTCGGCGAGAAAGGCGTGACTGGCAAGATCGTGCTCGTGAGCAATGACACCTTGACGCGGTGACGGGCGGCTGAAATGGCCGAATTTTGCATCTGGCTCGTCCGTCAGGTCCCGGAGTAACGCAGCCAATCCAACGGCAGGTTTCCCAACTCGCTGAACGGCAGGTTGAATCCACTGCCGAACTCGGCCTGTGGTCGGGCGTGGCAGCAAGCTGGCCAACCGGCTGACCGAGATCAGCCCGGCGTGTTGACACTTTTACTGTCGCAGCGGTGCCGGATATCTAATACGGCCTACAGAGGGCAGTTTCCAAAGGGGCAATTGTCGGGAGGACTCAGATGCGACAGGTCAGCGAAAGTGGCTCGGGCTAAGGATGTGGAGATGATTCCGAATCGCTATCGGCTTTCAAACCAGCGTAGACCATCTTGGTGAATTGTTCCCCGTTGAACACGAAGTTTCCCCATTTGTCGTCGAAGGCAGCAGTTGGCTTGGCGGCAATAATTTCGTCAATCGACTTGTCTTGTTGTTTCAGCGCTGCCACGTTGTTGCGCACCGTGACCAGCATGTCGCGGAATTCAATCAGTTGGGTCCGCGTGCCAACCGCGCCATGACCTGGAATGACGAGGGTGTGGTCGGTCGTCCGTACCACAGCCTTGCTTGCCCATTTAATCGCGCCGTCGATGCTGCCGCCATCTTCGTTGTCGATATAGGGATAGAAACCGTTCCAGAAAGTATCGCCGAGCGCCAACACATCCGCGTTCTTGAAGTAGACCCACAGATCGCCGTCAGTATGGCCGTGGCCGAAGTTCTCCACTTCGATCATGGTTCCTGCGAAGTTGAATCTCTTCCTGTGATTGATCAGCAGTGTGGGACGCGCTGCTTCAGGCGCCGGATCGAAAGTCCAGTTCCAGGCATTCACATGCGTCTTTTCGGTTAAATGCCTGAAAGTATTTTCTTGCCCGACGATCGTGGCGCCTGCCGCATGCATGCAGGCATTGCCGTCCGTATGATCCCAGTGCCAATGCGTATTGACCACGTATCTGAGTGGCCCTGTTCCAATTTCATCGAGCGCCACCTGTAGCTTCTTCTGTGATTTGCTGATTCCAGCGTCAACCAGAAATTTTCCTTCCTTGCTCGATAGAACGGTTATATTTCCACCGGAGCCCATCAAGACGGTTACATTACCGCGCAAGGGTTTTGCAACGATATTCTCGTCGGCACGGCGTAGATATCTGGCGCCCGCACCCGTATGAAAATAATCGTCTGGCGCGACATTCTCGCCAGAGCTTGACTGATTGGCGGAATCGGTATGGGTCGCCGCAAAAGGAAGTGAGGCGCCGATGGTGATGTTAAGGACTACCAATAGCAACCTTAGAACGGTATTCATTTTCATGCCCGGTTTCTCGAATTTGAAAAATTCAATCATCTTGATATCTGGAGACTGAGTGGCCTGGGCCGGTGGGAGCGATGCAGGCGGCCTGCTCTTTCACCCAAGGAAGGGCGCCGAACACATGGCATCAATCAGCGGGGGGCGGGGGGAGCCGGGAACCCCAGGATGCGCGCGAAGTCCTGCGCGCGCTCCCGCGGCATCCTGGTCTGATTCACCTTGGCTTCCGGGTCCCCGTATCCCATGGACATACCGAACGCTGTGACTTCCTCCGGTGGCATATGCAGATGCGACGCGATCTGGTCATGAAATGGCGCGAAGGCAACCTGCGGGCATGTGTCGATTCCACGTGCTTTCGCCGCGATCATCAGGTTCTGCGCGAAAAGGCCAATGTCGATCCAACTGTGCGGCTTCAATCTGCGGTCGATGCTGATGATGAGACCCACTGGCGCGCCGAAGAATGAGAAATTCTGCTCGGTCTGGCGCATGCGCGCCAGGGTGTCGTTGCGGTGGATTCCGAGTGAAGCGTAGTACCGCGCGCCGAAGTCGGTCAGTCTCGTGCGGAACACGTCCGGCAACGGATCAGGGAAGTGGGCGGGTGCTGGTGCGCTCCCGGCGCGGAAGGCCGCGACCAGGATGTCGGCCAGTACATCCTTGACTGTGCCGCTGACCACATACACCCGCCAGGGCTGAATGTTGGCCCCGCTGGGGGCGGTCGCAGCCTCCTCCAGGATCTGTTCCACGAGTTCCCGGCGCAGCGGGTCAGGCCTGAAGGCGCGAACCGATCGCCGGGTGCCGACGACGGTGGCGACGCATCTTGCGACCGCCTCTTGAGACCATTCAATTGCAGTCTGAACCATGGACTACTCCTGCGGGACGTCATGGTAGGAAATCCGACCGGAAGGCAGGAAGAACAGCGCGATAACGGCGCCACCTTTTGCTTCCGGATAGTGATGGCTGCCCGGCGCCGGGGCGGTCCAGCCTCCGGAACACCAGCCATTCGGCCCGTTCAGGACGGCGCCCGGATCGAGTGGAACGACCATGTTGAACTCGCCATAGGGATGACCGTGGTATTGCCCTCGGAATCGGTGGTCTGGATGCCCTTGCTTGTTGCCGGTGCTATCCATGTAGACAGCGGTGATGCTGAAGTGGAGCGTGCGCTCGGAGGGCTCCGAGATACGACTCCGGCGGTAGGTTGAGCCGTCAATCTGGGTATGTGCTGCCCAGCCGTCCTTCACGCCCTGCCTTATCATGCGAGACAGGGTTTGGTAGAGCTCGCTGCCAGGTCCGTACTTCTGGTTTAACCAGCGCTCGACCGCGCTGCCGGCGGTCATGTCCTTCACTTCCTCAAGGAAGGGAATGCAGCGTTCGACCAGCGCTTCTCGATCGTTGTTGAGGTTGTCGGCCATCATGGTGTCCTTTGCTGTCCATTGATTTGACATCATCATGCGCCGACCATGAATTGAATGGAATTGATGTCCATGCAACCGCATAATGCATACGATTCAATGGATGGAGCGCGATCATGAGCATCGGCCGCACGGACCTGAACCTGTTAAAAGTGTTCGAGGCTGTCTACGAGGAGCGCAATTTGATTCTGGCAGGCAAGCGTCTGCATCTCACGCAATCGGCGGTCAGCCACGCGCTCCGAAGACTGCGCGAGCTGGTTGGCGACGAGCTATTCATACGCATGGGGAAGGGCATGGTGCCAACCGGCCGTGCAATGGCGATGGCGCCAACCCTGTTGGACTCACTGCGCCGCATCGAGGATGCCCTGGGCGTGGAGCCGTTTACTGCAGATCATTCCAGACGGCGATTCGTTATCGCGGCCAACGATCACGTCACTGAAGTAATCGTTGCGCCGTTGTCCCGTGAACTGCAAAAGGTTGCCCCAGGTGTCGACCTTGTTATTCGGCCGTCCACTCGGCTGGACCTGGCCGAGCAGATCGACCTGGGGCGCATTGATCTAGCCATCGGCATCTTCTCGCAGGTGCCACCGCGCCTGAACTCGCGAGACTTGATGTCACAGGGAGAGTCCATCTTGATGTGCAAAGGACATCCCGCTTCACGCCGGAAGCTCAAGCTCCGGGATTTGACGAAGTACCCGCTTGTCACCCTATCCGTCGGCGGGCAGGAGGAGGGCGCGGTAGGGGGCTTCATTGTTGAGCGCGGCCTCGCGCGCCAATCGGAGATGTTCGACCGGCGGGCGTTAGAGCAGGCGCTCCTTGAGTCGCAGGAGATGCCGCGGTTGAGGGTCACCGTCCCGCACTCGCTCGCCATTCCGGCGCTGCTGCGTGATACACACATGCTCGCCATTGTGCCCGCGTCCCTGGCTACGGCTCTTGCAAAAAGCGGTGACCTAATTCGCCGACCTCCGCCGTACCAGGCTGGGATTGAGACCACGCGTGCGGTTTGGCATAGCCGCGACGATCACGACATGGGTCACTCGTGGCTGCGCGAGATGATCGCGAAGACAGCCCGAACTGTTGAAGAGGCGCTCGAGTAGCATGGCTCGAGCGCCGTGGACTGGCGCGGCAATTCCAGTGTGATGTGGGACCCGGCTTTGCGGAGTCTGGATGGCTGGAGTTGGCCGGAAGCGGGCAGTCGGCCGAGATGGGGTGGCCGGACGCTTCCGACGCAATGCCGTCCCTTCAGGCGAAACGAAGGCAGGCGCTCAGCCTTGGCGTCATGAGCGCCGTGCCGCCCCTGCATGCATGCGCCGCCGGCGCCCGATGGTGGCTCAGGATAGGCGGTGCAGGTACGTTCGGGCACGATGGGTCTAGTCGAACGCAAGCGGCCCGGCGCTCGATCTGCGGTTACTGCATGTGCTGCCCGCCGTTGATGGCGATATTGGACCCGGTCACGTAGGCCGCTTCCTCCGAGCACAGGTAGGCAACCAGCGCTGCAACTTCTTCCGGTTTGCCGACACGGCCGACTGGAATCTGCGGCAGGATCTTGGTTTCCATGATTTCTTTAGGCACTGCGTTGACCATCTTGGTGGCAAGGTAGGCCGGAGAGACGGTGTTGACCGTCACGCCCTTTCTTGCCACTTCCAGCGCAAGCGACTTGGTGAAGCCGTGCATCCCAGCCTTGGCGGCGGCATAGTTGGTCTGACCGAAAGCGCCTTTGGAACCGTTGACCGACGAGATGTTGATGATGCGTCCCCAGCCGCGTTCGACCATGCCTTCGCAAAGCGGCTTGGTGAGATTGAATACCGAGTCGAGATTGGTCCGCATCACGGCATCCCAGTTCGGCTTGTCCATCTTCTTGAAGGCCATGTCGCGGGTAATGCCTGCGTTGTTCACCAGGAAATCCACGCGGCCTACGTCGGCCAGGAGCTGCGCCGCGCAAGCCTGCGCAGGCATCGTAGTCAGATACGTCAATCTCGTAGGCACGCATCTCGCGGCCGGTGGCGGCCATCGCGGCAAGCCAGTTCTGAGCGTTCGCATTGCGCGGTGAGTGCGTCACCATCACGGCATAGCCCGCGTCGTACAACTTGATGCTGATGGCTTCTCCCAGCCCACCCATACCACCCGTTACTAGTGCGATTCTCTTCGTCATGCTGCCTGCTTCATTCTCGTAAAGTTGAAAGACCCCTGCCTTGCCGGGAAGGGCTTTTTCCCTGGTTGTCCCGAGCAAGTTCCCGTTGCCCTGGCGCGCGAAAGGCGAGGGCGAGCCGGGCCGGATGATTCCGGTCCCAGTTTGTATGTCTTTGCGGGAAGGTTGTCGCGGTTCGGCAAACCAGGGGCGCTGATGTCCCCTGGCTTGCAAGCCAGCGATCTCTGTTCAGCGCGCTGGCCTGGCCTGCATTGCCAGCGGTACGGCGTTACTGCTTGGAAGCGCGGGGCGCTGCCTGCTGTACCGCGCCGGAGGCGGCTGCGGCCGTCGTGGCCAAGTTGGCCTTGGCGACTTCAGCCGTCTGCTTTGCCGCATTCTGGATCGATTGATAGGTGTTGTTGGCGGCGGCTACGCTCGATTGCAGCAGCGCGGTGATCGCTTCAGACCCGGCCGGCGCGTTCTTCACGAAGGTGTCAACGAAGGCTTGCACATTACGGTTGTGCTGTTCGTACTGGGTCTCGACTGCCTTGGTCAGTTCCCCGTGCGTGTTCGATGCGATTTCGTACACATGGCGTGCATACGCAACAGCCTTCTCCGCGGCAGGCTGGGCCAGATTGCCTTGCGCGGCGAACACTTCACGGATGTCCTTTCCGGCCAGCGCCGCTTCGACTTTTTCCTGGCCTTCGGCAAGCGTCGTCCTGACTGCCTGCAGGTTCAACTCGGTCAACTTCTGGAAGCCGTCAAAAGCCATGTTCGTCAGCGCGAACAGATGGCCCAGATTGGCTTTTTGCACTGCAGCGAACTGATCGGACATAAAAGCGGTCATGCGTAGTCTCCTGTGAATTGATCGAACGGACTTGCGCAAAAGTGCTGTATAGTTAATCCGTCAAGGCATGGGTTCCAGATTGGCAGCGCCGCCAATCCTCCGGTGCACCATCCGAGTGCGAATTCTAGAGTGTTTCGTCTAATGTGATCCCTAGGGACATACCCAAAAAGTCTTGAAAACCTGACAATTAAAGTGCTGTAACGGGCACTAATATTGCTTATGCTTACCTAGAAATGTTGCAGTGCGTGGCATGTGTACGGCGCACTTCACTCCGTCAGGCCCGGCTGCCCGCTCAACTGACAAAACATTGCCGCGGGCTGGAAACAACAGCCACCCCTCGCGGCTGTAGCCGTCGAACAAACGGAACCACTAAAAATCCGGCTGCAGCCGGCGGGGCTCACCGCGCCTGCTGGGGCGCTGTCGTCATAGCCGGGGACCAGCCCAATATCCGTCTCGTTGTCGCTTTTCGCCCAAGAAGCGATCGATTGCCGGTGATGGCGGGGATGACCGCGTCCAGCGTGGAGCCGACCTTCAAACGTCCGCGTAGTATTCAAGTGAAATGGCCCCTCATGGCCGATAGCTGCCTCCGGCTGCATAGATTTGCTTGAGTGTGCGAGGGACGCAGGTCGAGCGACCGAGGGGCTCGAACCACGCTCGCATGCACGCCAGTGAAGCGCGAACGATCGCACGGTGAGTAAGGTGGGCAGAGGCATCTCGTTGCGATCCGGGCACGGCCTCGCTCGCGAACTCGTTGCCGAAGCCGCTTTGATATTTGATGTCATCCATGGGCCATGCGCGCTCGCCTTGCACAGGCAGCGATCAATTCACCGTGATGTGACGTTCCTTGATGATCTGCCCCCAGCGCACGCTCTCCTCGTTGATCATGCGTGCGAGTTCTGCCGGGCTCGTGGAGAGGGGCTCGAATCCCCGCTCCTCCAGCTTGCGCGTGAAGTCCTGGCTCTTCACCACCTTCTCAATTTCAGTGCGCAGACGCTCGATGATGGCCGGGGGCGTCCCCTTCGGGGCGACGAATGCAGCCCAACTCTCCAGGGTGAGCTTGGGGAAGCCTTGCTCCGCAACCGTGGGCACGTTGGGAAGCGCCGCCATGCGCTTCTTGCCCGTGACAGCCAGTGCGCGCAGCTTGCCCGCCTGGATGTGCGGAACGATCGTCCCGGGTGCCTCGAAGTAGAGATCGACCTGGCCGGCGAGCACGTCGTTGAGCGCGGGCGCGCCGCCCTTGTAGGGCACGGTGGTGATCGTGATGCCTGCTTCCTGGCTGAAGGTTTCACCGGCAAGATGCGGTGTCGTGCCGACGCCCGGCGAGGCGAAGCTCAGCTTACCAGGCTTGCTCTTGGCCGCTGCGATTACATCCGCCAGCGACTTGTAGGGAGATTTGCTGTTCACGACCAGCACCAGCGGAAACTGGCTCACTGTGGCGATCGGCGCGAACGACGAGGGCGTGACGCCGGAGCTTGGTTGCAAGTGGGGCGCGATGGTCAACGTGCTGGCGTTCGGGAGAAAGAGGGTGTAGCCGTCCGCGGGCGATCGCGCCACCTTGGAGGCCGCGATCATGCCGCCGGCACCTCCGACGTTCTCGACAACCAGGGGCTGGCCCAGGGCGGACGTGAGGCGCTCCGCAGCGATGCGGGCGACGACATCGGACTGGCCCCCGGCCGCGAACGGCAGGACCAGCTTGATTGGCTGGGAGGGGTAAGCATCCGCGGCCATGCCTGCTGTGGGCACGATGGTGGCTGCGACGGCGAGTGCGCCGCAGGCAAGCAGTTTTTCGATGATCTTCACTTCATTGTCTCCTGAATTGGGTGTGGGATGAGCGCCGGCTAGTAACCGACGCTTCTGTCGACCTCGTTGAGCAAAGGCTGGCCCTGCGCGAGGCGCTGCAGGTTCTCCAGGAACTGCTCCACGACAGGGCCGACCGTCGGCTGCGCGGCGACGTGGGGCGTGACCAGGATCCGCTCGTGGTGCCAGAAGGGGCTGCTGGCGGGCAGCGGCTCCGACGCGAACACGTCGAGCGCCGCGCCGGCGAGATGTCCCTCGTCGACGAGGGCTAGCAGGTCGTCCTCCACGACGATGCCGCCGCGCGCCACGTTCACCACGAAGCTGCCCTTGGGCAACTTGCGAAGGCTGGCGTGGTCCAGGGTGCTCTTCGTCTCCGCCGTGAAAGGCAGCAGGCAGACGAGGTAGTTCGATTGCGCGAGGAAGTCGTCCTTCCGGCTCTCGCCGACGAAGACGGGAACGCGCGCTTCTCGCGCCGACGTGCGCGTCCACGCGATGACCCTGAATCCGAGCGCCAAGAGTGCGTCGGCGACGACGGAGCCGATGGAACCGAGCCCCATGATGCCCACGGTGAGCTGGCTGGCGTCGGGGACGGGCAACCGCTTCCATTCACCCGCCGCGTGCTGTCGCTCCATCGCTGGCAGCGAGCGGAAGTGCCGCAGGATCTGCAGGCTCACGAACTGCGCCATGCTGAACCCGAGGCCCGGTTCGACGGCGCGCGTGACCTTCACATGGGGCGGCAGGTCCGGGGCCGAGAGGATGCCGTCCGCACCGGCGCCCACCGAGGCTGCCAGTCGCAGGTTGGGAAGGCGCGGTGCGATGCCGGCAGGCAGCTTGAAGGCGAACAGCGCGGTGACGTCTGGATCCGAGGCGCCTTCGATGTCGGTGATCACGTGCAGACCGGGGGCGCGGGAGCGGAGTGCTTCGTAGCGGCTCTTGACGAAGTCCGACGTCAGCAGCATCAGGACTTTGGGGGACGAAGGGGATTGCATGCTCTTCAAACGGTTCGCTCGTACGAGAAGTTCGGGTTGTGCCTGCGCGCCTGTCGCACCAGCAGTTGCCACCGCAGATCGACGACGTCGGGGCGCTGCAGGAAGGCCTTGGTCTGCCGCGCTTCGGCGGTCGGCAACAACTTGGGCGTGCCTGCGGACATGGCTTGCAGTTGCACCCGCGCTGCGAATTCGAGGACGGTCGCGGCGATCGTGGCGTCGGCAATCGAGTTGCCCACGACCACGGACCCGTGGTTGCGCAGCAGGATCGCACGGTTCGGGCCCAGCCTGGATGCGATGCTGGCGCCCTCCTTCTTGTCGAGGACTATGCCCTCGAACTCGTCGAAAAGCACGATGTCCTCGTAGAACAGCGCGCCGCTCTGCGTCACCGGCTCGAGGTTGCTGCCGATCACGCCCAGGGCCAGGGAAGCTTCCGAATGCGTGTGCAGGATGCAGCATACCTCAGGACGCGCATTGTAGATTTCGGTGTGGATATTGAGAGTCGGGTTGCATGGCAACGTACCGGTCACGGTGCGCAGGTCGAAGTCGGACTCGATCAATGCGTCTGCCGTCGCCTCCTCGAATCCGTATCCGTACGGAATGCTCCAGAACGTACGCGCACCGGGCAAGCGCGCTGTGAGGTGTCCGGAGATGCCACTGCCTTGTCCATCCATGGCTAGAATCTGGAAGGCGTGCACCAGGTCGTGCAGGAGGTCGTGCAAGGGTTCTGGCTGTTTCATGTTGAGGTCCTAACTGGGTTATTAAGTCTGCGTCGCAGTGGAGTGACCGACGGACACGTCGACCGCGGTAGCGTCGTAGCTGAAAAGCCATTCGTAGCGCTCGCGCACACGCTGCTCATTCCACTCGGCATCCACGTAGCGACTGGCCTCCACCGGGTCTGCCAGCAACGGATTGTGAAAGCGCGCCCCGTTCGCCGCCGAGCCCAGCACGATGCGCGAGGTACGTTCCTGCCGCAGGGCCTCGTACCGGGCCAGGGCCGCTTCCGGGTGTTCGGCGTTCGCCGCCAGGCAGCGTGCAAGCACGATGCCGTCCTCCAGAGCCATCACCGCGCCTTGTGCAAGGAAGGGCAGCGTGGGATGGCAGGCATCACCCAGGAGAGTGGCACGGCCGACGGTCCATCGGTCCATGGGCTGCCGGCTGAGAAGCGCCCACTTGTACGGCTGCTGGATCCCCTGGATCAACGCGTGCACGTCGTCGTGCCAGCGCTCGAAGTCCTTCAGGCATTCCTCGATGCTGCCTCGTTCCGTCCAAGACTCGACTTGCCAGTCCGTGCGCTCGACGATACCCACGAAGTTCGTGAGTTCGCCATTGCGAAGCGGGTAGTGGATGACGTGCGCACCGGGACCGATCCAGTTGGTACCAACGTTGGCCTGAAGATGGCGCGGAATCCTCTCGCGCGGAATGAGACCGCGCCAGGCGACACAGCCGGTGAACTGCGCGTCGCCCGCTCCGAACAGGGCGCGGCGCACGCAAGAATGCACGCCATCGGCACCGATGAGGATGTCACCGTGAATCCGCTCGCCGCCTTCGAGCTCCACCTCGACACCGACGTCGTTCTGTTCGACGCCGACCACCTTCGCGCCCAACCGGATCGCGTCCGGTTGCAACCGTCTCACGTGACATTCCATCAGACCATGCAGGTCCGGCCGGTAGATCATGTAGTAGGGGAAGCCATACTTGCGCACCGACTCGGCACCGAGATCGAACAGCTTCCATGTCTGGCCGGTACTCCACAGGCGCACCTGCTTGCCGCCCGCCTCGGTGGCGATGTCCTTCAGCTCCGATGCCAAGCCCAGGTCGGCCAGGCAACGGACGCCGTTGGCGCTGACCTGGAACCCGGCTCCCACCTCCCCAAGCTGCCGTGCCTGCTCCAGGACGGTGACGCGGAAGCCGCGCTGGATCAGTGCCAGAGCGCAGCACAGACCACCGATGCCAGCACCGGCAATGAGAATTCTTTGGGAGGGCGGCGTCATGTTGGATGCTCCTTTTGCGGGATCGCTGCGTTGATGGAGGTCAATTTCATCGCACGCACAAAGATTTTGGAAGTTAAACTATCAAATCAATTCATTAGTAAACGAAATGAACGTCAGCACTCGGCAACTGCAGGCGTTTCTGGCCATCGCCCGGCTAGGAAGCTTCACGCGCGCGGCGGAGGAAATCTTCGTGACGCAGGCAGGCCTAAGCCTCATGCTCAAGGACCTCGAGGCGCAGGTCGGCGCAAGGCTGTTCGACCGCACGACGCGGAGCGTGCGACTCACGCCTGCAGGCGAATCACTGCTGCCGACCGCGCGCCGCATGATGGCGGACTGGGAAGCCGCCACATCCAACGTCGGGCGACTCGCCGCGGAAGCGGAGCAACGGGTCTCCCTTGCGGCGACGCCGCTGATTGCATCGAGCGTGCTTCCCCTGTGGTTGCAGGCGTTCCATGAGACGCACCCCGCAGTCCGCGTCTCGATCAGCGACCTCGACCGACGCGAGATCCTGTTGGGGATCGAAGCGGGAGAACTTGACGTCGGTCTTGGTGCTTTCTTCCGGCCGGCCACGGGCATCGACCGGCAGTTGCTCGCCCGTTTTGACATGGTGCTGGTCAGGGCCAAGGCGAAGGATTCCAGGACACGCGGGCGCGGATTCGAAACGGGGCGCAAGGTGAAGTGGTCGGCCCTGGACGACCAGGAGCTCATCGTGCTCCCGAATGACAACCCGATCCAGAAGCTCGTGGACACGCAGCTTCGCGCCCTCGGAATCACCACGCGACGGACCACCGCACTCCAGAACATCCAGGCCATGATCTCGATGGTGGAGGCGGGCCACGGAGTGGCCGCCCTACCCGGCTTCGTGGTGCCTGCGTGCGCACGCTACGACGTGACGGTGCACACACTCGTAGAGCCAGTGGTGCCGGTCGAGTTCTTCGCGGTGAGCATGAAAGGACGGCTCAAGACGGCGCTCGTTTCCGGCCTCGTCGATGCGCTCGGGGCGCACTTTCAAGAGCTCGCCAAGCAGGTGGGCGCGTAATTCGGCTGACCTTCTGGGTGAACGCCCTTGCGAGTTCGACTGTATTCACCAAGCTGTCAGACGACTGCTCATGGCCGGGCCTGCGAGTTCGACCGTGCGCCACATAGCTGCCCTCGAGGCGGTCACCTCAGCGCGATGCCGGGGCGGCCGCCGCCGACGGCCTCAGATCTCGGTCTGCTCGGAGATCTCGAATCCTTCAAGGGGTCATCGTACTTTTGGTGCGAAATCTGGCGCTAGCAAGCCGGGATGCCGCTTGCGGCAAGGCTTTCCAGGTTACTTGGCGCCGCGTACCCGCCGATCCCACAGGTAACTGATTCCAAAGGGTTTTCAGGACAGAACTGCCAGATTTCGCATCAAAAGTACGATGACCCCTATTTGCAGCCCATTCCCGAAGGCATCTGGGAGAACGAGGTGACAGTGCGCTCGACTCGCGCGGCGCGCATGTACGAGCCTGGCTTTTGGATTTCGCGAGCGTCTCCAACACCATTAATGATGATTGTGGCCAAAGAGGACAATGTCACGCTGACCGACCTTGAGCTTGCCGCTTATGAACGCGCTCTGGAGCCGATGCGACTCGTGCTGGTCCCCGGTGGCCACTTCGATCCCTATCTCCGCCAGTTTGAGCTTGCCAGCCATGCTGCAGTCGAATGGTTCCGCACGCACCTTTGTTAGTCCGACCCGAAATGGAGATGAAACGTGAAACATCTTGACCTCAGTATTGACGGTGCCATCGCGACGGTAACCCTGACCAACCCGCCGCAGAACCGCCTCGGCATTCGGATGCTCGAAGAGCTTGAAGTCGCTCTTGCGACTATTTGCGATAGTGGCGTGCGCGCGCTGCTCATCCGCGCGGACGGACCGGACTTCTCCTTCGGGGGGGACATCATGCCGTGGGCCGGCATGAATGCGGCAAAGTTGCGCGCCCTCTTCCAGCGCTACATGGCCGTCTTCAATCGGATTGAGAGCTTGCATTGTCCGACCGTTGCTGCCGTACAGGGTACTTGCTTCGGCGGTGGCTTCGAGCTGGTCCTGCGTTGCGACATCATCCTGGCCACCAGTTCCGCTCGGTTTGCCCATCCGGAGCAGTCGCTAGGCATCACGACGCTGATCGGGGGCGTGTACCGCGTGGCTGAACGTGCGGGGCGCGCGTTTGCCGCAGAACTTGCCTTCACCTCCGATCCGGTCGATGCACAAACGCTGCACCAACGCGGCGTCGTCAATCATGTTGTTGATGTGGGAGCACTGGAGCAAGAAGCCACGTCGCTGGTACGACGTCTTGCAAAGGGCCCGACCCGAGCCCATGCCGCACACAAGGCGATGCTACGCTTGTGGGCATTGGGCGGCGTGCAAGCGGCGGACGAAGCTATTTTCGATATCCAAATGCCGCTGTTTGAAACCGAAGATGCGAAGCGCGGCTTGCAGTCGGCCATGGACGCCATGTCCAGAGGCATGAAGCGACCGGCACTCGACTTCGAAGGTCGCTGAGCCGCCAGTCGGCTTGCAAGGCGCAGGGACACGCCCAGCGCCTTGCTCAGCATCTACTCGGTAACGAGCTCAGTATGGGTGACCTCGGACATCACCTTGCGCATCTCAAGCGCTTTAGCCTTACCGAACCGTGACTCGAACTGAGTCTGAGCCTTAGCCCATGCTGCCTCACCCTGACGAACGCTTGCCACTCCGCGCTTCGTGAGCGCCACGATGCGGGACCGCCTATCTGCGGGATCCACTTCAATCCCCACCAAGCCATCGCGTTGCAGGGGCTTCACATTGTGCGTCACCGTCGTCCGGTCCATTACCATCACCTCAGCCAGCGCATTGATGGTCATCGGGCCATGTGCCGACAGGGATCGAAGAATGATGTATTGGGTTCCACGCAGGCCGACCTCGGCAAGACACGCGTCATAGAAGCGCGTCATGTGCCGCGCCGCTTTGCGAATCGCTGTGCAGTTGCATAGGGAAACATCATTCGACATGGTCCTCTCCGCTGGCACGCAACGCGTGCAAAATGGGCGCATGCTCACATATTAGCCCTCTGGGGAGGCGCGCTACGCGACAGAGATTGCGATCTTGCCTTCAGGCTTGCGCGAGAGAAAGTCTCCTTGGCTGGTTACGAGTTGGAGCGAGAACCTCGACTTCGTCCTCCGGTGCCCGGGTGCACGCGCTCGTCGCTTCCCGCTTGGCAGATCGGCGAAAGGGCTCTTCACCAACTCGTACACTTGCAACGGTGCAAGCATCAAGATCCCTGTCCGACCACGTTCTCGCCGTGGCTGTGCGAAGAGGCCGACGACTTGTGCTTGATCAGCGTAACCGCGACACCGCCAATCACCGCGGCCATTGCAATCGCGAGGAAGTTCTGCACCAGCGGCAGCTTCATCGAGACCAGCAGCCCGATCACGATCGGCGCCGCAATCGCGCCGATGCGCCCGACCCCCGAGGCAAAGCCCAGTCCTGTCGAACGGATCGCCGCCGGGTAGAACTGCCCGGCATACGCGTACAGCAGGATCTGCGTGCCCAGCGTCGACGCGCCGACTACGGCAACGATAAGGAACAGCGGCTGCGCGCCGTAGCCGAGCAGCGTCAGCGAGACCGCAGCGACCGCGAAGAATGCGGCCGTCACCCACTTGATGTTTAGCTTGTCGGCGAGCCATCCGCCACCGACGGCGCCGATGACTGCACCGGCGTTGTAGGCGAGCAGGAAGTTCAACGCGGAACCGAGGCTGTAGCCTGCCATGCCCATCAGCTTGACCAACCACGAACTGAGCGCATAGAGCATGAAAAGGCAGGTCATATAGGCGACCCAGAGCATCACCGAACTGAAGCCGCGGCCGTCCAGAAACAGTCTGCCGACGGATGGACCTTCGGCCTTGTCCTCGGCAGGAACGAGGAACTCCTCGTGCGGCTCGAGCCGCATATCCGGTCGGATTTTTCGGACCACTTCGCGCAGATGTGTGTCGTCATGCTGCTTGATCAGGAACGGCAGCGACTCAGGCATGTACTTTAAGATGAACGGGATCAGCACCACCGCGGCGCCCGCGGCGATAAACACGGATTGCCAGCCATAGGTCTCGATGAACTGCTTGCCGAGCAGCGCGGCGAGGATACTGCCGACCGCGTAGCCACAGCACATCAGCGTGACCATTACGCTGCGCACCTTCCTCGGCGAGTACTCGGTCATCTGTGCGGCTGCATTCGGGATCGCGCCGCCGATGCCGAGCCCGGCGAAGAAGCGCATCACGCTGAAGGTGATTGGGTCGTTGGTGAACCCGGCGGCCGCGGTGAGAACGCTGAACAGGAACACGCAGATCGAGATCGCCCAGCGGCGGCCAATCTTGTCGGCCAGCGCGCCGAGCGCGATCGCTCCGAACATCATGCCGAACAGCGCCGAACTGGCCATGAAGCCCGCGGTCGCGGCCTCCACATTCATCGTCTTCATGATCGACGGAAGCGCGGTGCCGGCGACCGCCAGGTCGTAGCCGTCGAGCACCAGGATCACGAAACACCAGATCAGCACGGACCAGTGAAAGCTGTTGAACTTGGCCTCGTCGGCCAGTTTGTGAACATCTATCCGGTGCACGCTTGAAGGTGCTGCGGCCAGCTCAGGGCGGATTGACTTCATTGACTTGTCTCCATTTATCGTCGGTTCGAGGTTCGGCATGCGGCGCAGTAACTCATTCTGGGCCGAGACCTCACGGCCAACGACCGCCCTTGCGCAGACAATGGCGCTCCCCTTAGTCCGTGCAGGCTGCCCCACCCTCACACGCGAGGGGCTTCGGGCAGGCGTTCACCGCCGCGCACGACGTATTTGGCGGGATACAGTGTGACGAGAACCTCGACTTCATCCTCCGTTGCTCCAGTGCACGCGCTCCAGATCGAGCTCACCTTTTTCGCCAGCGATAGCACGGCGCCGTCGCTGCGCCCATCACGTATGTGGCAGAAGATCAGCGTTTCGGACGTGGGCTCTCCCGAACGGTAGGTATTCTCGGGCGTGGCTTCATGGAATACCACGCTAATTAAGTCGAGCGGAGAAAGGATGATCTCCCTGATCGCGCTCGTAAACTCGCTGGCAATCTTGGCCTTGACGCCAGCTCCGATTCCAACCTTGCATTCGCAAACAATGACGGGCATGTTGTGTCTCCGTGAAGATAGGGCTATTGAGCCTTCAGTCTCTCGGAGCGTCGCCGCGGGCGATTGCATAGGGGTGCCGACACTTGCTTCAAAGTGCCATGACGTGGCGTCGTGCCGCCGGTCCAAGCCGTGCTCGTTATCGGTGGTCCGGTGCCGGCCAGTGCGACGTGCACCAAACAGTGCCCACACGTTTCGCACCCGCAAGATTGCACGTTGAGAGAGTCGGCCATCGCGGAGTCGGCCTCCACGGTCGTGCACCTCACAGGCCACGCGCCCCGTACGCTAACGCAGCCACTGAAGATCGCGCTCTTCAAGATTAGTAGACAGATGGCCCCACAGCCGCAGCTGGAGATGTTCGCCCCTTAAGTCATCCACAGGGACGCGCCGAACAGCTGCGTGAAGGCCGGCGCCAACTTGAAGCAGTCCCCGTGAGGGGCGCCATCGGTGGAGACTCCAGGCCAGCAAGGTGATATCGGTCGACGAAGAATGGCGACCTGCTCGGCAAGACATGCGCGGCCGATTTGGTCTTTCGTGCGGAAAGTTCTTGCAGGGAGGGCTGCATTACTCTGGTCACCGGGTGGATGGAGAAACCCCTCGTTGACACGGGGCTGACGATAACATACGCTTCGTTTACTAAACGTTCGTTGGATTAAGCGCCTGCGAGGTGTGGCGACGCGGCATCTTACTCATCCATGGAGCAATCCACATGGCAGACGATAAGGCCATTCTGGTGATTGGAGCCAGCGACGCTACCGGCGGCGCCGTCGCCAAGCGCTTTGCCAAAGAAGGCTACATCGAGTGCGTTACCCGCCGCACCGCTGACAAGCACCAGCCCCGGATTGACGAGATCAGGGCCGAAGGCGGCGAGGCGAGCAGGGAAGACCGCGAAACGGCGAAGGTCATGCTGCCACGGGGGCGCGGCACCATCATCTTTACGGGCGCAACGGCCAGTTTGCGCGGACGCGAAGGTCCCGCTGCATTCGCCGGCGCAAAGCATGGCCCGCGGACTGGGCCACCCGCGATGCTGGACGACGAGATAGAGCCGCGGCCCGGGATGGAGACGCTCTGAGGCCAAGACGTGTCAACCGGAGATTCCAGTTGCGCTTCCACTCCCTCGTTCTTTCACAACAATTTGCCGGCTTTGACCGGCGTACGGAGACAAACCTTGGCACAAGGTCGCTGCACATTTCTCAAGTCCACCGTGGGGCTGGCAGCCTTGCCGGTTGCCGGTTGCCTTTCGTCGTCGGACGACACCGCCGCACTGAAAGCCAACGCCGATTCCGTGCTGACCCGTGCCGTCGCATCCGGCGACACCGCCGGCGTAGCCGCCGCGGTGATCACTCGCGATGAGACCCTCTACTCCGCGGCGCAGGGAGCGCGCGCGCTCGGCGCCTCCGCAGCGATGGACATGGACACGGTGATGCTCATCGCCTCCATGACCAAGCCGATCACCAGCGCCGCAGCCATGCAGCTGGTCGAGCAGGGCAAGTTGAGTCTGGACGGTCCAGCGTCCGCAGTGATCCCCGAGCTGGGCGTTCTCAAGGTTCTGGAGGGCTGGGACACGAATGGCGCGCCCGAACTGCGGGATGCCGAGGGCCAGCTCACCCTGCGGCATCTGCTCACCCATACGTCCGGCTTTACCTACGAGATCTGGAACGCGGACCTGGAGCGCTACTACCGCACGCAGAACGTCCCCGGCATCCTAACGGGGCAGAAAGCGGCGCTGCGGGTGCCTCTGTGCTTCGACCCCGGCACGCGCTGGAATTATGGCATCGGCATCGATTGGGTGGGCCAGCTGATCGAAGCCGCCAGCGGCCTGCGCCTGGGTGACTACTTCCAGCGCAACATCACAGGACCGCTGGGCATGGACAGCACGGCGTTTAAGATCACCGCGGCCATGCGCACCCGACTGGCCGGCATGCATTTGCGCGGAGACGACGGAAAATTATCCGTGATCGATCTCGGAACAGTGCAGGATCCCGAGTTCGAGTCGGGCGGCGCTGGCCTGTACTCGACCGCCGACGACTACCTGAAGTTCATGCGCATGATCCTCAATGCGGGGCGGGGCAACGGCAACCAGATCCTCAAGCCGGAGACGGTGGCCCTGATGTCGCGCAATGCCATGGGGCCGCTTCGCGTGAGCAAGTTACCGACGCAGATTCCTTTTCTCTCGCGCGACGTGGAATTCTTCCCCGGTGTGCCCAAGACCTGGGGCCTGGGCTTCATGATCAACGAGAGTGCGGCGCCCACCGGCCGCAGTGCCGGCAGCTTGGCCTGGGCGGGGCTGGCCAATACGTACTTCTGGATCGACCCCACCCGGAACATCGCAGGCCTGGCCATGATGCAGTCGCTGCCGTCCGTGGACCCGAGAACCGTGGACGTGTTCTACGGTTTTGAAAAGAGCGTTTACGCCTCGCTGAACTGATGCCTGAAGGGCGGTCACCGCCCTTCAGGATCGAGGGCGCAGGGTCTATGACATGACTCCTTCCTTCACAACAATTTACCGGTTTGACCGGCGCACGGAGACAAACATGAAAGCACTGACTCGCAGACTCTTTGATGCCGCTGTTGTAGTCGCGCTTTGCTGCGCCGCCGCCGCGATGGCGCAGCCCTATCCAAACAAAAACATCCTGATCAAGGTCGCTTACCCGCCCGGGTTCGGGGTGGACGCTTCAGTGCGTCCATCCGCACCCGTGCTGGAGCGGGCCCTTGGGCAGATTCTCGTGATCGACAATATGCCCGGTGCGAACGGCTCCATCGCGGCGATGAATGTGTTGAAGGCGTCGCCAGACGGATACACGCTGCTCGCGACGGCGGGTCCGGATTTACTGATGGCGCCGCTCACGGTCGCTTCGGCTAAGTACACGTTCGACAGCTTCAAGCTCATCGGTTCGTTCGGGATTTCGGACATGGTCCTCGTCAGTCATCCCGATCGTCCTTTCAACAACCTCACCGCGCTCCTCGAACACATGCAAAAGCGTGGCGCGAAGGAGCTTTCCATTGCCCACTGGGGCCAGGGCACGCTCGCTCATCTCGCGGCCGCTGAATTCCAGGAGCGGGTCGGCGTCAAGTTGCTGGAGGTGCCGTACAAAGGCATCGCTCCCATGGCCACGGCCGTCGCAGGTGGCGAGGTGGACCTCGCGTTTGTTCCTCTTGCGGGGCCAATCCTAGGAATGGTTCAGACCGGGCGGATCAAGGCCATCGCCTTCGCGAGCGCCAAGCGACATCCGCTCATGCCGGATGTCGCGACGCTGAGCGAGCACGCTCGATTCAAGAACTTCGAATTCGGCATCTGGACGGGCTTGTTCGCGCCCGCGCGTACAACCGATGCCGTTGTCGCGCGCCTGAGCAGGGCCTTCCAGCAGTGGAACGACAGCCCGGAGTTCCTTGCGCTCGCTACTGCGCAGGGCTTTCGCAAGCTGGACTCAATGACGCCGCAGCAGGCAGCGGCCTTCTTGCGCGTAGAGAACGAAAAGTTTGTCAACATCGCAAAGACCCTTAATCTGGTGGCGCAATAGCGCTGCCGCGCCGGAAAGGCCCATACTATGACCGTTCGAGACTTTCACTACTACGAGCCCGCCGAGGGCCACGGGCTGAGCCACAACCCGCTCAATGCGCTGGTGGCACCGCGACCCATCGGCTGGATCTCGTCACGCGACGCGCAGGGGCGGGTCAATCTCGCGCCCTACAGTTTCTTCAACGCGTTCAACTACGACCCACCGATCATCGGATTTTCTTCGATCGCCTGGAAGGATAGCGTTCAAAACGCATCAGAAACGCGTGAGTTCACCTGGAACCTGGTCACCCGCGAACTCGGTGATCAGATGAACCAGACCTCATCACCGCTTCCGCGCGGCGAGGATGAGTTCCGGTTCGCCGGCCTCACGGCCGTGGCGGGTCGCAAGGTCAACGTCCCGCGGGTGGGCGAAAGCCGCGCGGCTATGGAATGCAAGGTTATCGACATCGTGCAATTCCGAAACACCGAAGGCGAAAAGGTAGGTGGCTGGCTCGTCTTGGGCGAAGTGGTGGCCGTGTACATCGACAAGACACTCCTGAAAGACGGCGTGTATCAGACAGCCGAGGCATATCCGATCATGCGGTCCGGCGGACTGAATGACTATGTCCAGGTCTCGCCAGAGAATGTCTTTCAGATCGCGCGGCTCGCGGGCGCTAGCAGCCCGTCGTCGCACGGCAAGGGATAGCACACACCGTCCGAAAGACGTCACAGGCTTAGGAGATGCAACACCCCTATGCCGGCCTAGTGCTGGCGCAACCGCCGGCCGTGGACATGGTAGGCGTGCGGTATTCCACCGTGCGCGAACACTTGAAATTCATCCGAATGCCCGCGGTACGCCTGAACCACTGGGTGGTCGGACGCCGATACGCTGGTCTGCTGGACGCCGCCTGAGGGCGGTCCGGGCCTTACGAATGCAACTAGAGTTTTTTACATGAGAGAAGTCCTGACACCTGATGCGCAAGCACGTACTTTTACATAACGAATCGTTTATCAAAGGAGAGCGAGTTCATGGAACCCACTAGCCTGAAAGGCGCGCTGGTCATCGGCGCAGGTAATTCGATCGGTGGAGCCATCGCACGCCGGTTTGCTCGTGAAGGGTTCGTTGTCTGCGCCACCCGCCGCGATGCCGAGAAGCTTACGCCGCTGTTCGAAAAGATCCGCGACCAGGATAGCAAGGCCGACGGCTTTGGTTCCGATGCCCGCAAGGAAGAAGAAATTGTCGCACTCATCGAGAAGATCGAGTCGGAGATCGGTCCCATCGAGGTGCTCGTGTTCAACTTCGGCGCCAATGTGCCGTGCAGCATCCTGGAAGAGACCGGGCGCAAGTCGCAAGTACTTCGAGATCTGGCAGATGGCGTGTTTCTCGGGCTTCTTGAATGGCCGCGAAGTGGCTCGCAGAATGGTAGCACGCGGCCGCGGCACAATCCTGTTCACCGGCGCGACGGCCGGCATTCGCAGCTCCGCCAACTTCGCCGCCTTTGCTGGTGGCAAGCATGCGCTGCGAGCGCTGGCACAAAGCATGGCTCGCGAACTGGGTCCGAAGAACATCCACGTGGCCCATGTTGTCGTCGACGGAGCCATCGACACCGAATTCATCCGCAACAATTTCCCCCAGCGCTATGCGCTCAAGGACCAGGACGGCATCCTCAATCCCGAGCAAATCGCGGACAACTACTGGTACCTGCACACGCAGCCGAGTGATACCTGGACCCACGAACTCGATCTCAGGCCCTACATGGGACGCTTCTGAGACGGACCCACTCCACAACCAATACGACTCAATCCCATGAAGACACGGATCACCGAACTGTTCAGCATTCGACACCCCATCGTGCAAGGCGGCATGCACTTCGTTGGCCTGGCCGAGCTGGCGGCCGCAGTCTCGAACGCCGGCGGGCTGGGCGTCATCACCGCGCTGACGCAGCGCACACCAGAACTGCTGGCGAAGGAGATCGCCAGATGTCGCGAGATGACGGACCAGCCTTTCGGCGTCAACCTCACATTCCTGCCGACTTTTTCCGCCCCGCCCTATCCCGAGTACATCCAGGCGATCGTGGAGGGAGGCGTGCGCATCGTCGAAACAGCAGGGCGCAGCCCTGAGGAATACATGCCGGCGATGAAGGCGGCTGGAGTTAAGGTGATCCACAAGTGTACGTCAGTGCGGCATGCTCTGAAGGCCGAGAGGATCGGGTGTGATGCGGTGAGCGTGGACGGCTTCGAGTGCGGTGGCCATCCCGGCGAGGATGATATCCCGAACATGATCCTGCTGCCCCGAGCCGCCAATGAGCTCAAGATCCCGTTTGTGGCTTCCGGCGGTATGGCCGACGCCCGTAGCCTGGTGGCCGCCCTCGCCCTCGGCGCCGACGGCATCAACATGGGCACGCGATTCGTGGCGACCAAGGAAGCGCCTGTTCACGAGAACGTGAAGCGCGCCATCGTCGCGGCCACCGAGCTCGACACGCGACTCGTGATGCGCCCATTGCGCAACACGGAGCGTGTGCTGAAGAACGCTGGCGTCGAGAAGATCCTGGAAATCGAGCGAGTCAAGGGTGAGCAGATCCAGATCTCCGACATCCTTGAGCAGGTCGCAGGCGTCTATCCGAAAGTGATGCTCGACGGAGAGATGGATGCAGGTGCCTGGAGTTGCGGGATGGTCGCCGGCCTCATCGACGACATTCCGAGCGTACGCGAGCTCATCGATCGCATCATGGCGGATGCCAGCCACCTGATCGGGCAGCGCCTCGCCCGGATTCTCGGGTCCGAACAGATGCCCGAGGAAAGCGTTGCCGCCTGAGGAAACTCGACGTACACATCGGAAATCCATCAGACTCAGGAGAAAACTCATGTCCAAGACTGCGGAGTTCTATTTCGACCTCGCAGTCCGGCATCGTACCTCGCATGGACGCAATTGCCGACGATCTGCGAAGAAACCGGTGGCACGCTTGTCCACAAGCCCATATTGCTCCGCGGGGTATTCCAGGCCTTTGGCAATGCCTCGCCCGCGACAATTCCCGCCAAGGGCGCATACACCAACATAGATTGCGACCGGCACGCAAGGCTTACGGCGTTCCCTATCAGTGCAACCCGCACTTTCCCTTCATCACGCTCACGCTAATGCGAGCCGCCACCGGCGTACAGATGAGAATGCCCGACCGGTTCCCGGATTTCCTGCACAGCGCCTTCCATGCGTTGTGGGTGCAGCCACAGTGCCTGAGTCGTCGAAGCGCTGTGTTACGCCGTGCGCGCCTCTCGCGGCACGGCCAACGACATGGCTGATGTTCCAGATGAGCCCGGCCAGCTCGCGCGCCAACGCGACTACCGCGATCTTCCTGCTCTTGCCGCGCGCCGCCAGCTTGCGATAGCGGCAACATAGCCGCAGCTGCGCGTCCCCTGCGCGATCGATGATGGCCTTCGGGATGCCTTCGTGCCGACGCTGGATCTCTAGGCTCACGCGTGCCGGGGTGCGGGTGGCTCAAGACTGCCTCGACGAACAACTTCCTTGCGTAGCTGTTACCGGTCTTGGTGATATGCGGCTCAAATGCCCACGGACGAAGGTTTCATCGAGCGAATTAATGTGTCCCGCAGCAGCTTCTTCTGAAGCTTTCCCGTGGGAAGGCGCGGAAAATCGAGTACAAACGAGAAGGACCGCGGAACCCGTACCGGACCGAGCTTGCTGCGGCAAAGGGCTCTCAACTCCTCAGCTAACGCGTGAGGGGTGCCCGGTTGCCGCTCGACCTGAACCACTGCGTGTACCGCTTCCCCGTACTCGTCATCGGGCAGGCCGAAGACAGCCACGTCGAGCACGCGATCATTTGTTACGAGAATGTTCTCTATCTCTTGTGGATAGATGTTCACGCCGCCGGATATGATCGTGAAATCGCGGCGGTCCGAGAGGTATAAGTATCCCTCTTCGTCGAGATGGCCTATATCACCGTAGGTCCACCACCCCTGTTTGCTTCTGCTCGCCGCAGTCTTGTCGGTATCGTTCCAGTAGGCAAACCTGGCATCCGACTCAAAGTACACCGTTCCTGTCGAGCCAGAAGCCACTTCGTTCTCATCGTCGGCAAGGATATGAACGATTCCATCGACGGCACGACCCACTGACCCCTTGTGAGCGAGCCATTCAAGCGAACTGATCGCACAGGCGCCGATCCCTTCTGTTCCCGCGTAATATTCCTCCAGGATCGGCCCCCACCATTCGATCATTGCCTCTTTGATATGAATGGGGCAAGGTGCGGCGCCGTGGATCGCTAAACGATGACTGGAAAGGTCAAACTGCATGCGCATGCCTGGGTCAAGGCGCAGCAATCGATGGAACATCGTCGGAACCCATAAGCTGTGGGTAACCCGGAATTTTTCCATGGCATGGAGAGCCTGAACTGCATCAAAGTGCTCCATGACCACAGCGGTACCGCCGAGCGCCAGGGTCGCCGAGACGTTTCGGTGCGGCGCGGCATGATACAGAGGTGATGTACAGAGATGGACCATGGACGTATCGACGCCCGGCTTGCTGGCAAACGAAGCATCGCGCGGGTCCATGTCACGGAACGATATGGGAGGAATCGGCTTGCGCACACCTTTTGGCCGCCCGGTCGTCCCGGACGAGTACATCATCTCCCTGCCACGAGCGGGATCATGGATTGATGTGACTTGGCACGCACCAAGCGCGTCCTCGAATCGCTCAAAACCGGGAATATCGCCCCCAAGGGCGAAACATGCTGCGGAACCAAAATCGGCCGCTAAGAGACCCGCGCTGTTGACGGCGGCCACTGAAACGAACACAGCGCGCGCTCCACAATCGCGCGCGATATAGCGCAGGTCGTCGGCGCTTAACTTGGTTGACGCCGGCGTAAAAACGACGCCAGCGCGCTGACACCCCCATCCCAGATACAGGAACTCGGGGCAATTCTCGATGCAGAAGAGCACAGCGTCTCCGGTCTTTATCCCGGCACTGCGGAGAAGATTGGCAACCCGATTGGCCCCCTCCTCCAGTTGGAAATACGTGATTTCGCGCCCGCCAGGTATGAAGACCGCCGCAATCTTCTTAGGCATGGTCTGCGCGTAGTGCGATGGATGCGCCATGTCACCTCTCAAGAGAAAAGGGAGAAGCCAGGCGCACGACACTCGAAAAAGGCCGCGAAAGCACTCTTGCGTTCGGCGGACCTGAGACGGATGGCAAACTCTGGCAGTTTGAGGTCAATAGGATCGAGCGTTCCCTCATCTTCACTTCTGCGAATGAGGGAACGCATTGCCCGAACTCCGCCAGGGTCCATCGTGTGCTCTAACGCCGTTCCCGCGACAATGTCGATCAGGCCGCATTCAGCGTCGTCTTGCATGGTGCAGGGCTCGCTAAGCAGAAGCAACTCAATCGCCTTAGGCGTCCCGACGTTGTTCGGCGGCAATTGACTTGACCCGAACTCCGGGCAAAGTCCCAAGCTCGATGTTGCCTCTGAGGCATCGTCATTTCCGCTCGTGAATGCTTCTTCGCTGTCGTGTATCACTACAGCGCGAACTTCGCCGCGCCTGCCTGCGTCTCTGATTGACTCAGCAAGGGCTCCGTGCCTATCGAAAGTGATGGCATTCTTCCGGTCTGGTCTGTTAAGGCCAATGGGCATGACGCCACGGTCCGCCACAACTTCTATGTGCTTCATTGCGGTCTCCTAAGCACCGCGCCGATTTGCATCGACTTGAGAAGGTCGCCAGCCCGTTATAGGCGACGATGGGTATTGCACGATGGATACCGAGCCGTCCACGCGTGCTCGGCCTCGCTCGCTTTGCCACTATTGACCAGGCGGGCGAGGGTGCTGCTCACCGTAGCCAGGCCTTTCTGGATGGCGGCTGCGCCGATGTTCGAGCAGCACCACGTCGAGCCCTGCCGCTACGTCTTGACGGCACGGTGCAATCGAGGGAGGCGGCCACCTGGGCGGGCTGAGGCCGGTTCGTCGACCGTCAGCACATGCGGCTATCCCGCGGCCTTGACCATGTCCTCGACCACCTTCTTGGCGTCGCCGAATACCATCATGGTCTTGTCCATGTAGAACAGCTCGTTATCGAGGCCCGCGTAGCCGGACGCCATCGAGCGTTTGTTCACGATGATGGTCTTGGCCTTGTACGCCTCCAGGATCGGCATGCCGGCGATCGGAGAGTTCGGGTCGGTCTTGGCCGCCGGGTTAACCACGTCGTTGGCGCCCAGCACCAGCACCACGTCAACCTGGCCGAACTCGCTGTTGATGTCTTCCATCTCGAACACCTGGTCGTAAGGCACTTCGGCCTCGGCCAACAGCACGTTCATGTGGCCCGGCATGCGGCCTGCCACCGGATGGATCGCATACTTTACCGTCACGCCGTGCTCCGTCAGCTTCTCGGTAAGTTCCTTGAGTGCATGCTGGGCGCGCGCCACCGCCAGGCCATAGCCCGGCACGATGACTACCGTCTCGGCATTGCTCATCAGGAAAGACGCGTCATCCGCCGAACCCGACTTGACGTTGCGCTGCTCGGCGCTGCCGCTGGCCGCGGCCGTCGCCGCACCGCCGAAGCCGCCCAGGATCACGTTGAAGAACGAGCGGTTCATGGCCTTGCACATGATGTACGACAGAATCGCACCGCTCGATCCCACTAGCGATCCGGCAATGATCAGCATCGGGTTGTTCAGGGAGAAGCCGATACCGGCCGCCGCCCAGCCCGAGTACGAGTTCAGCATCGACACCACCACCGGCATGTCCGCGCCGCCGATCGGGATGATGATCAGGACACCGAGTACGAAGGCGATCGCCAGCATCAGCAGGAACGGCTGCCAGTTCTGCGTGAGGAAGAACGCCACGCCAAAGCCGAACATCGCCACGGCCAGCGCCAGGTTCAGCATGTGCTGGCCGGCGAAGACCACCGGCGCGCCTTGGAACAGGCGGAACTTGTAGCGCCCGGCGAGCTTGCCGAACGCGATCACCGAGCCCGAGAACGTGATGGCACCGACGAAGCAGCCGATGAACAGCTCGACGCGGTTGCCCATCGGGATCGCATGCGAGCCCGGCGTGCTGATGCCGAAGGCCGCTGGCTCGGCGACTGCCGCCACCGCGATGAACACCGCCGCCAGGCCGATCAGCGAGTGCATCGCCGCGACCAGCTCAGGCATCTTGGTCATCTCGACCTTCTTCGCCACGTAGGCGCCGATACCGCCGCCTACCACCAGCGCGCCGAGAATCAGCACCAGGCCCGTGCCGACCGATGACTGGCCAGCGGCGGCAGGAAGGAATTCCTGCTTGAGCTTGACGATCAGCGCCACGGTGGTCGTTGCGGCGATCGCCATGCCGGCCATACCAAAAGCATTGCCCTTGCGGGCCGAGGCCGGGTGCGACAGACCCTTGAGCGCCTGGATGAAGCAGACCGAGGCGGACAGGTAAAACAGCGTTACCGAGTTCATGGACAGAAAGTTCATCGTGCCGCCTCCGCCACAAGATCATCGGCCACGGACTTGGTACTAGCCTGCGGCGCAGCCTTGGGTGCCTTCTTCCGGAACATCTCCAGCATCCGCTGGGTCACCATGAATCCGCCGAACACATTGACCGCGGCCAGCGCCACGGCCAGCGTGCCCATGATGCGGCCGGTGGGGCCTTCGGTAAGGCCTGCGGCCAGCATCGCGCCGACGATGATGATGGCCGAGATTGCATTGGTCACGGCCATCAGAGGCGTATGCAGAGCGGGCGTGACCGTCCAGACCACGTGGTAGCCCACATAGATCGCGAGCACGAAGATGATCAGGTTGATTACCGTGTGGTTCACCATTTCCATTAATGTCTCCTTAACTGGCCAATGCCATCTCGTCGCGCCGGGTCATCAGGCAGGCCTCGACAATGTCGTCTTCGAGGTCGATGGAGAGCTTGCCTTCCTTGTCGATGATGAGCTTAAGGAAGTCGAGCACGTTGCGCGCGTATAGCGCCGAGGCGTCGGCCGCCACCATGCTGGCTAGGTTGGTATGGCCAACCAGCACCACGCCATGCCGCTCGACCACCTGGTCGGCCACCGTCAGCGGGCAATTGCCGCCTTGCGCGGCGGCCAGGTCGACTACCACTGAGCCGGGTTTCATCGCCATCACGGTCTCTTCCTTGAGCAACACCGGCGCCGGGCGGCCCGGAATCAGCGCGGTGGTAATCACGATGTCGGCTTGGCTGGCACGCTGGTGCACCAGCTCCGCCTGGCGGCGCATCCAGTTGGCCGGCATGGGGCGGGCATAGCCTCCCGCGCCCTGTGCGATCTCGCGCTCCTCCTCGGTCTCGAAGGGCACGTCGAGAAACTTGGCGCCGAGCGACTCGATCTGTTCCTTGACCGCTGGGCGCACGTCGGAGGCCTCGATCACCGCGCCCAGGCGCTTGGCCGTGGCAATCGCCTGCAGGCCAGCAACGCCGGCGCCGAGAATCAGCACGCGCGCGGCCTTGACGGTGCCGGCCGCGGTCATCAGCATCGGCATGAAGCGCTGGTAGTGGTTGGCGGCTTCGAGCACTGCCTTGTAGCCGGCAATGTTGGCCTGCGACGAAAGTACGTCCATGCTCTGCGCGCGCGTGGTGCGGGGTGCCGCCTCGAGCGAGAAGGCGACGATGCCGGCCGCAGCCATACGCGCGTTGTTTTCGGCGTCGAAGGGATTGAGCATGCCGACCAGGGTGGCACCGGGCTTTATCTGGCCGAGTTCGGCCTCGTCCGGCGCGCGCACCTTTAGCACCAGTTCGACGCCGAGTGCCTGCGCGGCGGTGCCGATGCGGGCGCCCGCGGCCTCATAGGCCGAGTCCGGCTGGCTTGCCCTGACTCCGGCGCCCGCTTGGACAATGACTTCGTGACCTTGCGCGACGTATTTCTTGACTGTCTCTGGCGTGGCGGCAACACGGGTCTCGCCGGCCCGCGTCTCCTGCGGGATACCGATTTGCATCTCGTCTCCTTATGATGTTCGTTCCTGGAGTGGTACCCGGCGGGGCCAGCCTTCCATTCTAGATTTTTCTGCCCTCTTGAGAGCCATGGTTGTCGCTCACCGTGCGTGCACGCTTCCCCACCATCTTGATGCGCCGTGGGCAACGGTTCGCTTACCTTAGTCGTGCTTTCGCATTCTCAATCTCTTCCTCCAAATCCCGCAACTGATCCTTCCCAAAAAACATCTCGTCGCCGACAAAGAAGGTCGGAGAGCCAAACGCACCGCGTTCGAATGAGTTCTGGGTATTCGCCAGCAAGATCTGCTTGACCTCGGGATCCGCAATGCGGGCTTCGAAGCCTTTTCCGTCCAAACCGGCGACATCCAGAGCTGCCGAGATGACGGCGGGATCATCCATCTTCAAACCTTGTTCCCACATGTTTGCGAACACGGAATTTACGTAGTGCATAAAGGTGCCGTTCTTCTGGGCAGCCACAGCCCCGCGCATGATCTGCAATGTATTGACGGGCCAAAATGGATTGTCCCGATAGGCGGTCAGTCCGTGCTTGGTGATGAAGCGCTGGATCTCTAAACGCCCAAACTCCGGCTTGTTCTTGATACCCGCAAAAGCCTCCGCGGGAGAACGATTCCCCGTTAGCCTGAACAGCCCCCCAAGAAGCACCGGAACATATTCGAACTGGACGTCCTGCCGCGCCTCAATACTCGGAATGACTTTGTGGCTAAGGTAGGAATTCGGGCTGCCGAAATCAAAGTGGAACTGAACTCGTACGCCGCTCATGGTGTCTCCTAATATATGACGTGGTGAAATTTGGGTGGAACGTTTAGCAAAGCCCGCTTACCTGCTGTGGATCTGACGACGGATGCTCCACGATCCCTGTCGAAATCGGCCCACGCTCCGCAAGCGCGGTCATACAGCCTGCCCAGGTACGGGACTCACCGACAACAAGTGCTGGTGAGCAGATCGGGCAGCTTCGAATTTTCCTCGCGCATCGTCTGCCGATTCCGCCGCTACCGTGATGACACCTGCCAGCTCGATTTCAGCGCTTAATACAAAAAGGGAGAATATCTGTGCTGCCTTCTGCGAATCGTGATCATTTCCAAACGCCGTGTCTTTCATTGCTATCCTCGGTTGGATCCTCTGTATGGTGGCATCGCAATCGCAGCGATACCGGTTATAGATCTGAGGTAGATCTAAGGTGACCGAAAACCGTGATCCAATGGCGATTTACGCTACCTCGAACAACCCCGCCGCCCCCATTCCGCCACCGACACACATCGTGACGACAACGTATTTCTCTCCACGGCGTCTGCCCTCGATCAGGGCGTGACCCACAAGCCTTGCACCCGTCATGCCATACGGGTGCCCGATGGAAATCCCGCCACCGTTCACATTCAATCGGTCCGGATCGATTCCAAGGCGATCGCGACAGTAAAGAACCTGGCACGCGAACGCTTCATTCAGTTCCCACAGACCGATATCGCTAACCTTCAACCCATGCCGCTCCAGGAGTTTCGGGACCGCAAAAACCGGGCCAATACCCATTTCCTCGGGCGCACAGCCCGCCACCGCGATGCCGCGGTAGATACCAAGAGGCTGCAATCCGCGCCGCTCGGCCAAGCGGCGATCCATCAGGACCGAGGCAGAGGCACCATCCGAAAGCTGACTTGCGTTTCCTCCGGTGACAGCGCCGCGGTCGATGACTGTCCTGAGTTTTGCCAACCCCTCTACCGTTGTGTCGGGACGGTTCCCTTCGTCGCGGTCCAGTAGCACGTCACGGAAACTGATCTCCCCTGTCTCCCTATCCTGGATAGCCATGGAGGTTTGGAAGGGTACAATTTCGGCTGCAAAGCGGCCCCTCTCCTGGGCAAGCGCCGTACGGCGCTGTGATTCCGCCGCGTAAACATCCTGCGCCTCTCGGGAAATGCCATACCGCCCCGCGACGAGTTCAGCGGTCTGCAGCATCGGCATATAGGCATGTGGAACCCTCTCAATCAATTCCGTGTCGGCCGCACTCGTCATCCATTCGACAAAACGGTCCTGAACCAACGAGATGCTCTCTTGCCCCCCTGCCACCACCACGTCCATCTCGTCCACAATGATTTGCTTTGCTGCGGTGGCCATCGCCATCAAGCCAGAGGCGCATTGCCGGTCGATGGACTGACCCGCGACGCTGACCGGAAGTCCGCCGGCTAGCGCGCTAAGACGGCCAATGTTCATGCCGGCCGTGCCTCCCGGCATCGAGGTACCGATCACTACATCCTCAATCTCTTCCGCGGCGATTCCGGCACGCTGAACCGCATGCGATATGACGTGCCCCATGAGGGTCGGCGACTTTGTGTTGTTCAACGAACCCTTATAGGCGCGACCGATCCCGGTCCGTGCCGTCGAGACAATGACTGCTTCCCTCATGCTGCCCTCTTGATGATGTGAATACCGGGGTAGACATCCCGCTATGACCGCGTCTCTCTCTGACGCATCGCTAAGCTGGGCCACCAACAGACAGAATGGAAAATTTCTTCGGATGGCAAGGCATTGCGATCGTGCGGAAGCGGTCTCTATCCCATTGGTCAGACGTTTTGATTACCAGGTCTCAGTCCAGGGACGCAGGTCGAGTTCAAAGGTCCAGGCGTCGCGTGGTTGCGAATGAAGGTACCAGTAGTTCTGCGCGATATGCTCCGGATTCAGGATGCCATCCTGGTCTTTCAATGCATAACGGTCCGGAAAATTGGTACGGATAAAGTCAGTGTCGATCGCGCCGTCCACCACAATATGGGCCACATGGATGTTCTTCGATCCGAGTTCGCGGGCCATGCTTTGCGCAAGCGCGCGAAGCGCATGCTTGGCACCCGCAAACGCGGCATAGTTTTCCTTGCCTCGCAGACCCGCGGTAGCGCCGGTGAAGAGAATCGTCCCGCGTTGACGCTGTACCATGCGCTTGGCAACTTCCCTTGCGTTCAGAAATCCTGCAAAGCAGGCCATCTCCCAGATCTTGAAGTACTTTCGCGCTGTCTCCTCAAGGATGGAAGAAGGCACATTGGCACCAATGTTAAATACGAGAACGTCAATTGGGCCGATCTCGGACTCAATCTTGTCGATGAGGGCGACCACCTCCTCCTCCTTGCGCGCGTCCGTGCCAAACGCGTAGGCCATTCCGCCGGCATCGTGAATGGAGTCAACCAGCGGTTGGAGCTTGTCCGCTGTACGACGCGTCACACAAGCGACCATGCCTTCCGCGGCGAAACGCTTGGCGATTGCACCACCCGTGGAGTCCCCCGCTCCGATCACGAGCGCTACCCTCTGCTCTCTGACATCCATCTCTGTCTCCTTTATTAACAAACGATCGTTTAGTAACGAAAGAGTACTTCACCCCCGTGCAGGAGTCAAGGGCAACTTACCCTAACGCACCTACAACGAAGAAGCTCAGGAGCACCCTGTGCGCGGCACGCGAAGTGGCGAGGATGGTAAGGATGAAAGAAGAAAAGCCGCGACCGCACTTGGCTGCATGGCTTCGCGCGCCGGACCCCGAAGCGGAAGCATCGACAGCACTTGCGGTGCGGCCCGGTTCGGCAGTCGAAGCCGTCGCAATGACAGCGCGGTACCGCGGCATGCACGCACATATCTGCGCGCACCGAGAAGATCTCAAAAGGGCGCAGAACTGCGCCCGGAGGAGGTGGGTGCTACATCGGCACCGCTTAGGTCTTGCTGAGGGGTTCGAGCCGTTCAATAGACCGACCGAGAAAGCGACGGCTGGAAGCGAGAATCTGCTGCCTGGTCCGGTCGGTTTCAACCACCCGGGCCAGCAAAATGGCACCCACGCACTGCGCAATCAACGCCCAAGCCGCATCCGGATCGTCCAAACGCTGCCTCCAACTGCTCTGCAGCTTTTTCGCGCTTTCCTCCACTGAGGCGCGGACTGCTGGCCCAGACCTCGCGATTTCAGGTCCCAAGGTCGGCAGGACGCACCCTGATTCTGGATGCAGCGCATGAGAACTGCTGAGATAGCTTCTGATGCGTTTCACGAAATGATCTTCGGCCGTCTCATCCTCGCCTGCGAGCATTTCAGCGCTGTTGGTCAACTCCCGCTGGATGACCTCCGCGAACAGTTCCGCTTTAGAGCCAAAATGACTATAGAAGGCGCCCCCCGTGAGCCCGATGGCACCCATCAGGGCATCGACTCCCGTTGAATCGAATCCCCCCTTTTTTGCAATCGCTTGACTACTGTTAAGGAGTTTCTCCCGCGTCTCCTGCTTGTGCGTGCTTGAGTAGCGCATTTTCAGCTCACTTCGAATTCAGGACATGGCACGAATTATAGCATGACGATCGTTCAGGAAAATTCTGCCTCGGGTTGATGCTGCGGCGCAACGGACTGCCAATTCCCAAGATACAGGCCTGCGCTCGCCAGGGCTGGGGGCCGCGGATGCCGTCCTGTACATCGGCCGTCGAAGCCCGTCTAAGCGCTGTCTCTTCTCGGCCCGCCTGAGTGCCATCCTCGGGACACGAAGGCGCCCAGCTCGCGTCCCGCTCCTATGCCGTGGGCACCAAACGGCATGCGCAGGTCAAATCACCAACCGCGAATACTTGTTGACATCACTCAGTGGGTAACCTAGCATGTTTGCAAAACGATCGTTAACTAAAGAGCCACGCGCCATCTGTTTGCGCCAGTCCCCGACACGAGAATTCGGTCGGTAGGCCTACCAGTGAGTTGCGCGTTCGTCACGATGCTTCTCACCACACGGAGTCGATTTCATTCGGAAAGCCGTGGGGCAGATGGCAACAGAGCGAAACAACCCTGGGGTCTAACCAGGGTATAACAACTGAGAGACATCAATATGGAAGCCAGACGCTGGCATAGCTCCTACCCGCCCGGGATACCGCTTGAGATTGATGTGGACGCGACAGCGACACTGGGGTCCATGATTGCAGGTGCGGTGGCCTCGTTCGCCACGCGTCCTGCGGTAACCTGCCTGGAGGAATCACTTAGTTACGCAGAGCTCGGCATTCTGTCTGAAGCGCTCGCGACTTTTCTGCAGCAGTCGGGATTGAAAAAGGGGGACCGTGTAGCGTTGATGCTGCCAAGTTGCCCCGCTTTCCTGATAGGCTTGGCAGCGGTATTTCAAGCAGGGATGGTGGCGGTTCCAGTCAACCCACTGTATACACCGCGTGAATTGAGGCATCAGCTACAGGATTCTGGCGCCACCTGCATTATCGTCGCCGACCAACTGCAGCCGTCGCTGCAGCACGTGCTGGAGGAAACCAACATTGTTCAGGTGCTGACGGCACCGGTTGTTGGAATGAAACCCATTGTCGGTCAACTCGTGGCACTCGCAAAAGACGCTGGCGCTGCTCAACAAGCCGGTACGACCGGTGGTCGCACGTGCCAACCTTTAGCCCAAGCGATTCTGCAGGGAAACAGAGGCAGTCTTTCCCCAGTTGCACAGACCGCTCAGGACATCGCCATTCTGCAATACACCGGTGGCACGACGGGTGTTTCCAAGGGGGCAGTCCTCACGCACAAGTCAGTTTGCGCGAGTTTGGCGCAAATTTTGACTTGGGTTGGACCACCGTTAGCAGGCTCGGAGGCATCAATGGTGACACCACTGCCTCTGTATCATATCTTCCCGCTTGCGACTGCACTTCTGGCGCTATCGCTCGGTTGTGAGAATCGCTTGGTTCCCAATCCGCGTGAGGCTGGTTCTGTGCTTGCTGAATTGAAGCGGCGGCCGTTTCAAATGCTTGTCGGGGTCAACACCTTGTTCAACAGCTTGGTGAACACACCGGAACTCATTTCCGTAGACTTCGGCGCTACCCGTTTGGTGATTGGTGCCGGGGCGTCAATCCAGGACGCTATTGCAAAGCGATGGCTCGCGGCCGGTGCTCCCCCTGTTACCGAAGCCTATGGCCTTACAGAGACCTCACCGAGCGCCACCTTCAATCCTCCTGGCCGAAGTGGGTCGATCGGCATTCCTGTGCCTTCGACCGACGTTCGCCTAGTAGATGAAAGTGGGCACGACGTCCCACTCGGTGTTGCCGGCGAACTTCTGATCAAGGGACCACAACTCTTCAGCGGCTATTGGAATCAGGAGGACGAAACACGGAGAGCGTTCCTTGATGGTAGCTGGTTCAGGACGGGCGACATTGTGGTCATGGACGAATTGGGATTCATGACAATGGTCGACCGCAAGAAGGACATGATTCTCGTCTCAGGCTTCAACGTTTATCCGAATGAGATCGAGGCCGTCGTCGCTATGATGCCCGATGTCCTCGAGGCCGCCTGTATCGGCGTGCCTGACGACCGTTCTGGCGAGGCCCCGCACCTCTTCATCGTCCCATGCAATATGGCGCTCACCACGGAACAAGTGGAGGCACACTGTCGCTCCCATCTTGCCGCCTATAAAGTGCCACGACACATTACGTTTGTCGATGCCCTGCCCAAATCAACGGTGGGCAAGATCCTGCGTAGAGACTTGCGTTCGCGCTTGGTTGCTGAGCAAAGCAATGCATAGCGCCCCGCTCAGCCCTTCTCGATTTCTCTCTGGCCAGCCATGCGGCTGCCAGCACACCCGGCCCTTATGAACTACTATCACGCCCCCCTCCGCGATCTTCAGTTCGTGCTGCATGAGCTGCTCGACGTGTCCACCGGCTCCGCAATTGCCGAAATTGCCGATCCCGACACGATCAACCAGGTAATCGAAGCCGCAGGTCAGTTCGCTACAGAGATTCTGGCGCCCCTGAACGGCATTGGAGACCTCCAAGGCTGCACCATGCCTTCGTCAGGTGTGGTGACGACGCCTGAGGGATTCAAGAACGCGTACAAGCGATTTTCTGAGGCAGGCTGGACCGCACTGGCATGTCAATCGGAGCATGGTGGGCAGGGACTGCCGAACGCCGTCAATGCGGCTGTCATGGAGATATTCGCTGGTGCTAACATGGCCTGGGCGGCTTATCCGGGTATGTCGCAGGCGGCTTACACATGCCTGGCGGCAAATGGTTCGGACGCGCAGAGGGCGCTCTACCTGCCGAAGCTAGCTTCCGGCGAATGGGCGGGAACCATGTGTTTGACCGAGCCGCATTGCGGCACCGACCTCGGACTTTTGCGCACCCGTGCTGTACGGAATGCCGATGGCACCTTCGGCATAACCGGTACGAAGATCTTCATTTCGGGAGGCGAACATGACTTCACGGACAATATCGTCCATTTGGTACTCGCCCGGTTACCGGACTCGCCCCCCGGCGTCAAGGGTATTTCCCTCTTCCTTGTTCCAAAGTTCCTGGTGTCGCCTGAAGGAGATCTGGCCGAACGCAACGCAGTCACTTGTGGCTCCCTGGAGCACAAGATGGGCATCCATGCGAACGCCACCTGCACGATGAACTTCGATGGTGCAACAGGTTATCTGGTGGGCGAGCCAGACAAGGGGCTCGCGGCTATGTTCGTTATGATGAACCACGCGCGGCTCCTTGTCGGAGTCAATGCAATCGGACTGATGGAGGCGGCGTACCAGAAGGCACTGGGCTATGCAAAGGACCGCACACAAGGAAGGTCCCCAACAGCATCGGCCCGTAACAGCCCGGCGGATCCGATTATCGAGCATGCTGATGTGCGCCGTATGCTGCTGACTCAGAAAGCATATATCGAAGGAACACGAGCATTCGCGCAGTGGGCATGCCAGTTGGCCGACACCCAGCACTTCGGCGATGACTCCGGGATTCGGCATCAGGCGGCAGAACTCTCTGCGCTGGTTACACCGATCGTTAAAGCATTCAGCAGCGACCTCGCCGTCGAATGTACCAGCTTGGCAATGCAGGTCCTTGGTGGACATGGCTATATCGTGGATAACCAGGTCGAACAGCATCTTCGTGACGCACGTATCATCCCGCTCTACGAAGGTGCCAACGGCATTCAAGCCATGGACTTCCTTGGACGCAAAGTTCTCCTCGACCAGGGCACACGGCTGGAGATGTTCCTTGCAATCGTCACCGAGTTCATCAACGCGAATGCCGATAATCCAGTCCTGCGGGAATTCACCGCCCCGCTTTTGAGCGCGACCGATGTGTTGCGGAATGCGACGCACGAAGTATCGATGCAAGCCAAGGCGGATCCTCACGTCTTGGGAAGCGTTGCTGCATCATACCTTCGGCTTGCCGGTCATGTCGGTCTAGCATGGATGTGGGCACGTATGGCTGCGATCGGGCTCGTCAACGCCGCCTCTGCCGACCCGATCTATGCATCGAAAATCGCGACGGCGCGCTTCTATTTCAAGAAGCTGCTACCCGAAATACAATCTCTGGCAGCGGCGATCGCCGCCGGCTCCGGTCCGATCATGGAGCTTGATTTCGGCTAACGCCTCCACTTTCGCTATGGTCTGTTTGGCGGCAGCCGCAGCAGAATGCGCTGCCGCCATACAGAGTTTGCTGCATGCCGGGCACCGAAGAAGTTGGGCTCTACAACCAAGCGCAGCATGGGCAAATATGACAATGCCGAGTTCCAATTCTGGATATACACGGCGCGTCCCCCTCACGTCCACCGCGCGCCAGGACAACTGCATGCGTCTGGACCATGTCGAAGACCTGCACAGTACCGTAGCGATAGCCTGGAGCGCTGATCTCGCGCGAAAACTATCACTAGACTAGGCCGCCCGAACTGGGCTCGTTCCCGCCAGCGTGATCCGGTGCATGACGCGACGGAATCCGTGGTAGTCGTCAATCGGGTTATGCAACATGCACCTGTTTTCCCAGAACGCAAATGCACTGCGGCTCCTATGCGAAGCGGCACGTGGATTCCGAGTAGGCGCACGAACGTGGTGGGTATCTTCCCCAACGACGCATCCATCCTGCGCCTCGTTGGCGCCATGATGATGGAAGTCGCGGTCACATTGAGGCCATCGAGCCTGTATAGGCTCAAGATCTCGTTTGTGCGACACCGGTCGCCGGCCACGCCAACATCACAACGGCGATCATGCGGTCCAATTCGCCCCTGCTAGCACCCGCCTGCGGCAAATTCAAGATCGTTTGCATCACGCCGAGAAAATACCAAGCCAGCGCAGCGACATCTGCATCAGTTGGCAGTTCGCCATCTGCAATTGCTTCCCGAAGCAGACCTTCGAGCAGATCGCGCTGCTGACTCATCCCCGAGAGCGCCGCCTCCTGCCCTGCTTCCGGCAGATCGACTAGCTCGGCACAACTTCGTGCCAGCAGGCAACCAGGGGGGCGACGGGACCCCATCGGCAGCAGCCCCCGCAGCAGCGCCTCGAGCCGCGCACGGGCACTGTCGCCCTCGTATGACTTCATCCTCTGTAGCACCCGATCCGTATAGGCTGCAAGTGCCATCTGGAACAGGCCATCTTTGTCCTTAAAACGTTGGTAAAGGCTTGAACGTGATAGTCCGGTCGCTTCCGTCAACACATTGATCGATGTAGCCGCGTATCCGTGACGCCAGAAGGCATCCAGGGCTGCATCAATGACGGCACCTTCGTCGTATTGCGGCTTACCGCTCATTCAAATACCCTTTGACAAATTGGACCGATCGTTCCAAGATATGTGGATCGTTCGTTCCATGATACATCTTAGAGGTACTAACCATGATCAACCCCTCCAAGGCTAAGATCAAGAAACCGCGGATCGCCATCGCGGGGGCAACAGGACGCGTTGGGGCTACATTGACGGCGTTGCTCGCCGCTGACCCAATCGACCTGATCGCGCTAACGCGCCAACCCAGCACAGCGCGACTGCCCGAAGGGGTGATCCCATTCAAGGTCGACTTCAAACGCGCCGACACGCTTGAGGAGACCCTACGCGGCATCGACCGGCTCTTCATCGCGCACGGCACCTCCCTCGAACAGGTCGCCAACGAAATCGCGTTGATCGATGCAGCAGTTGCATCAGGCGTTCGGCACATCGTCAAACTGTCCGCCCTTGGTCCCGCGACCCGACTTCTTCCCATCGCTTGGCACATGCAAATCGAAGCGCATTTGGCGCAGCAGCCGATCGCATCTACCGTCTTGCGCCCTAGCACTTTCAGCCATGTGCTCAAGCGTCTGGGGCCACACATCGCCGCCGGTTCCTGGGCCGGCGCAGCGGGTAACGGGCGTGTGAACTTCATCGATACCCGCGACGTTGCTGAAGTGGCCCGCATTGCATTGCTCGAGGAAATCGAGCCGGCGTCGCAACGTGCGTACCACCTGTCTGGTCCACGTGCGTGGACCATGAACCAGGTGGCAGAGGAGTTGGCCCGCCTACTTGGACATCCGGTTACTTACGTCGAACGTTCGCCTGCCGAGCAGAGAGAGGCTCTGCTCGGCGCCGGACTTGCTCCGCTCGTAGCCGATCTTTTGGTTGGACTCGACCAAATGTTCCGGGAGTCTGTGATCGCCGAAACGACCTCAACGGTCGAGGAACTGACCGGAAAGGCCCCACGTTCGTTAACGGAATGGTTGACCGACAACCTAGACGTATTTCGAGCATGAGCTCTCCATCGGTTGGTGTCCCAGGAAGCGGGTTAGGTATTGTGCCGCGCGGCGGCCATTTCGTTCTGGGTGACCACCGTGAAGTCTGGATTAGTTTGATGTGCGATCCACCGAACTTTGTCCTTGAAGGAAATCACGATGACCAACGCCACTACGGCACCCCGGGGCCGCTTAACGCATCGCAGCCCTGCGGAAATCGGATGGCGTGACGCCGGTCGCCTTCTTAAATGCGGTGCTGAAGTGCTGAGCGTGGCTGAAGCCGCAATCCAGGGCGACTTCAGTTGCGGTGCGACGAGGATCCAAGAGGAACTCTTTGGCCCGCTCGAGACGCAAACCGTACACAAAGCGTAAAGGCGTCTGCCCGGCACTTTCGCGAAAAGCCCGGATGAAATGTCGGGGACTGACACCGGCAACTTGCGCCAAGCCCTTGATTGTGAACGGCCGCGACAAGTCGGCCTCGATGTAGTCGATAACGCGCCGCAAGCTGCTTGGTGCGAGGCCACCGCACGGCCGAATGGCGGCTCTCTGGCTGCCGTCGACCCGCGCCAGGAGGGCGAGTGCTTGCATTGCCCAGCCTTCGGCGAACAACCCGTAAAGGCTGTCTGCATTGCGCGCCTCACGGCATAGGACCGAAAGGCCACGTTGCAGATCTTCGTTGCCAAAGGCAATCAACGGCCGATTGAAGTGGCAGCCGGCTTCGGAGGCAATGGCCGGGTCAAGGAAGACCACCGTGTAGTCGAAGCACGGGGCTACGTCGAACTCTCCTTCGACTGAAATCGAGGCCGGGAACAGCGCAAGGTTTGTTCCTTGTGTTATTCCCGAGTGGATGCGGCGGCCGTCGAGTTGCAGATGCAACTCTTTAAGGCCGTTACGAAACCAGAACAGCGCGAGCCGCGGTTGACGAAAACGCCAAGAGATGGGCCCGGTCGCCCGACGCGCGAGGACTTCAACATGGGTGGTGCGCGAGTCAACAATGGTGCCGGATATGAGTTCGCCCCCAACCTCGCGGTATTCAGCTTGTGAGTCAAGGTGACCATGCATTGCTTACCTCCACTTCGACCTTGCGTCCAGCCTCATTGTGCGCGCGGCCGATTGACCTCGCAAGCGAATCAGTCGCTGGTGAATACCCCTTATGGAGAGGGTCGCTGACGCATGGACGTCAACCGCGTTCGCTTTGCCCCCGCGCATCGTGCATCTTGGCTCGACTCGTGCTGGTCTGAAGCAATAGCGATGCGATGAGCCAAGACAACGGGCCCGCGAGGGGCCCGGCATCAAGCACAGTAGATCGGCGATTTAGGTCTAGCCGACGGCGTCGCCACATCTCGGTGAAAGGCACTCCTGGCCGATTGCAGCGTCGGCCGCACCGGCGCGCCTGATCTCGGCGCTCAGCCCCATGGACCTCGCAACGCGATTTGCTTGGCAAAAAACGCCGCCCCTGTTCCTTCTCTCAGAACTTGACGTTCCCAATGCCCTTCAATTGCAAGATTTCCCGGGCTTCGTTCGGGCTGGCGATTTCGAGTCCAAGCCCCTCGATAATCTGGCGCGCCTGCCGCACCTGTGCGGCGTTGCTCTCGGCCAGAGTGCCCCGTCCAAGCCACAGGCTGTCTTCCAATCCGACGCGCACATTGCCGCCCATACTGGCAGACATTCCTGCAAGGCGAAGCTGATCTTTGCCTGCCCCCAACACCGACCAGTGATAGTCATTGCCGAACAGCCGGTCGGCCGTCCGCTTCATGTGCAACACGTCGTCAGGATGCGTGCCGATACCTCCCAGGATGCCGAACACGGTCTGAACAAAGAACGGCGCCTTGACCAGACCACGCTCGACGAAGTGCGCCAAGTTGTAGAGGTGGCTCACGTCGTAGCACTCGAATTCGAAGCGCGTGTCATTGGCGGCACATTGCGCTAGGGCGTATTCAATATCCTTAAAGGTGTTTCGGAAAATCAGGTCACGACTGGCTTCGAGCGCTTCGCGCTCCCAGGCATGCTTAAATTCCTTGAAACGCGCCAGCATTGGGAACAGCGCGAAGTTCATCGAGCCCATATTGAGTGAAGCCAACTCGGGCGCAAAGCGCATTGACGGCTGAATGCGCTCCTCGATCGTCATGTAGGGCGAGCCGCCACTTGTGATATTTAACACTGCATCGGTGCGTGCCTTGATTTGCGGCAAGAATCGGCCAAATGCATCGGGGCTCTGGTCCGGCTTGCCTGTGACAGGATCGCGTGCATGAAGGTGAATGATCGCGGCGCCCGCTTCGGCCGCGCCGACCGAGGCTTCAGTGATTTCTTCCGGTGTGACCGGTAGATACCGTGACATTGAGGGCGTATGAATCGCACCGGTGACAGCACATGTGATGATGACTTTGCTCATAATATGAATCAGGAAGTCCGCATCAGGCGGCATCCGCTGTTGCCAGCTTAGGGCGGGTTGACTTCATTGACTTATCTTCTCCTATCTTCGGTATGAGGTTCGGGATGCGGCGGGGCCGATACCTCGCCCCGGGTAGTCCGAGCATGGCGCTCGCTGACTGAATCTAACGGCACGGGGCAAGCGCTCTTCGAGCCTCATGGCTGGCGAACCGCCGGGCGTTAGATTCACGACTCAGTTGGAGCGCGCCCGGACCGCTGGGGGATCGGCTTGAATCGCTCGGTAGTGCGGTCCGGCTGGCAGGCTCTGGGTCGCCGGCCTGCAGATGCACGATGGCCGCATCTCACACGCGAGGGGCTTCGGGCAGGCGTTCACCGCCGCGCACGACGTATTTGGCGGGATACAGTGTGACGAGAACCTCGACTTCGTCCTCCGTTGCCCCCGTGCACGCGCTCCAGATCGAGCTCACTTTTTTGGCCAGCGATAGTATGGCGCCGTCGCTGCGCCCATCACGTATGTGGCAGAAGATGAGCGTTTCGGAAGTGGGCTCTCCCGAACGGTAGAGGTTGTCGGGCGTGGCTTCATGGAATACGACGCTAATCAAGTCGAGCGGCGAAAGGATGATCTCCCTGATCGCGCTCGTGAACTCGCTGGCAATCTTGGCCTTGACGCCAGCTTCGATTCCGACCTTGCATTCGCAAACAATGATAGGCATGTTATGTCTCCGTGAAGTTAGGGCTGCTGAGGCCTCAGTCTCTCGGAACGTCGCCGCCGGTGATTGCAACGGGGCGCCACCACTTGCTTGGAAATGCCATGACATGGCGTCGTGCCGCCGGTCCTCCGCTAGACGCCCGGGCGCTGCAGGAGCGGCTGACGGCAGCTTTGGCACAAGCTGGCGGCCTGTTGTGAGGAATCGGAATTCACCGGACTGCGTTTTTCGAAAAATCAATGACTTAACAGTTGTCCATCGGGCATGCCCCACCCCGAAGGATGAAGCGGGTCGAACTGCTCCGCTTGGAGGACGGCACCCATTGCGAGGAAGCCAGCAGCCTGGCCGAACGCAAGCTCAACGGCGTGCGCGCAAAGCTGGCCGACCTGCGACGCATGGAGACCGTGCTGTGCGAGCTGGTGTGCGCCTGCCATGCCCGCCAGGGCAACGTATCCTGCCCGCTGATCGCATCGCTGCAATCGGGAAAAGTGTGCCAAAGGGCGTAGTGGACGCGGCTACGCTGCTCCAGCTCGTTCCGGCTTCTGTTCTGCCGCTTTGTCGCAGCCGGCTACATGCGCCGTCTCGACGGGCAAGCGACCTGGCCGAGTTAGACATCGTCGCGGGGGCGCAGCGGCTCTAGTGGACGCAGCGCTTGCACGGCGCGCTTGAGCAGCACGATCCAGTCGTCCAGTTCTTCTATGATGGCCTCGGCTTGGTCCACGATGGTCGGACCAGTGGTTGGATACGACAATGCGGCGCCGTTTAGAGTATGTGCCATGCCGTGCAAGCGCAGCAGATCGTCGCGCAGCCCGGCTGGCTCACAGCAACGCGCGCGGATCGCATCGAGTTGCTCCACCACGCGCAGGATGGTGGTCGTGTCGAACGTGTCTCGAAGCGCTTGCAACGCCTCGGCGTCGACCCTGCCGTAAGGGGTATCGGTGTCAGGCATGGCGAGGCTTGCGGACGGTATGGGCGGGAGCGGCGAAGAGGCTATCGCGAATCCAGGCTTCCGGCACCCGCTCCAGGTTGAGTTTATAGTCGCCGAAGCGCTTGATGTTGCTGGTCAGGTAGGGACTCAGGAAGCCGATCGGCCACGTCGATCTTGATCCCTTCCTTCACCATCGCGCGCAGGGCCTGCATCATGTCCGCCGTGTTCTGCAGAATCAAGGCCGAGGCGATCAGGTCGTTGTAGCGCAGGCGCTTCTGCTGTTCGTCGGGGTCGTTTTCGGCCAGCACGTCACCGCCGAACGCGAACCATTTGGCAAAGCCATTGTAGGACTCGATCTTGTTGGTGGTGGCGGTGATCTCCTGGCGTAGTTCGCGGCTGCCAATCCATTCGAGCAGGAACGCCGTGCGCACGCACCTTGCCGAGTTCCTGCGCCGCCAGAAACAGGCGATTGCGGCGGCTTTCCGAGCCGAACCGGCGCAGCAGGAGCGGCGAGGAGATTGTTCCGGCCTGGATCGATAGCGCTACCTGCATCAGGTCCTGCCAGTGGAAGGCGATCAGTTCCCAGTCCACGGTGTCCGAGAACAGCCGGTCGATGTGCTTGTATTTGGTGTTGGTATCGGCACGGTAAAGCTTCAGATCCTGCCAGTTGCGCATGCGCGGCATCAGGTTGATGCCCAGCAGATGCGTGAAGGCGAATACTGCCGCCGACTGGCCCTGGGTGTCGGCGTGCACAGTATCGGCCTCGACGCTCAAGCCGGCCTTGAGCAGACCCTCGATCACGTAGATGGCTTCCCATACACCGGGCGGAATGAAATGCTGGAACACCGCGATGTAGTTGTCGGCCACGTGCCGGTAGGCCACCGCGCCCATCTTGCGGTAGCGGAAGTGGTAGCCGGCCAGCAGATTGTTGTCGTAGAAGTCGTACTGGGTGCCGTCAGCCGCGACGGTCTTGCCATCCCCCAAGTGCTTGGGTAGGTCGAGCCGCAGATACAGGCCGATCAATTCCCGCTGCGATGTCTCGAGGCGCTCCAGGCTCAGATGCCGGCGGTTGACGAACGACATCATGTGCGGCGTGACCCGATCCCCCATATGGCGGGCGGCCTGGGTGGGCCCCAGGTTGCAGCCCATGGCGAAGATGGTCAGCAGGTAGCGCTCGGCCGCATTGCGGATCTTGGGATCGCTGGCGGAGAGCGGCCCAAAGTACCGGGTGAAGTGGGTCCAGTGCTCGATATTGGCCAGCACGTCCAGCAGATTGCGCGTCGGCATGCGCCGGATCAGCGCCTGTTGCAGGGCGATCACGCTGGCCGGGATCTCCCTGGCGATTGTCCGCTTGAGCACGGGTTCGCCGTCCTGCCCGATGGTGACGTGCTGGCGCTTGTCGGGAAAACTGGCATTCAGCGTACGCGCCGTGTCGGTCAGCCATTGGTGTAGATGCGCCACGAATCCCTGTGCGTTGGCCGGCATATCCAGCTTGGCGCAGTATTCGGGCAGGCGCCGTTCGCATTCGCGCCAGGGCAGCAGGTGCGCACGGTAGTCGGCAAAGGCATCCGACCCCACCACGCACGAGTCGCCGGAACGCAGCTCGTTGACCATATGCGAGAGCACGCAGAGTTCCAGGTACCGCCGGTTGGTGGGGGCGCCCTAGTCGTGGGGGCGGCGCACCAGCTTGCGCCATCGTTCCGAGGCGAAGCTCACATCGACGTCGGCGGCGATCCATTCGCGATGCAGAGATGCATTGTCCAGCACCACCGCAAGTGCCGCCAGCAGCGTGCGCGACTGGCTGGTCGACTCCCATTCCAGCACCTGGGCCAGGCGCAGCATCACGGAGCGGTGCGCGCGGAAATGCCGCCATAGCAGCGGTAGGTAGTTGTTACCGCTGAAGGCCCGCACCTCGGCGCAGCTCTCGCGCAGCTGCTCCAGATCGCCGGACGGCGCGAGGAAGCGGCGCACCTGGCGGCAGATCAGCGCGTCGTCCTGGCCGTCGGCGACGATATCCACTACGCCGTCGAGCAAGGTGACCAGCTTCTCCATCTGCGCGCGCTGACGGGACTGGATGCGCTCCATCTCGTCGCGCGCCCGCTTGTGGATGGCGCCCATGCGACGGATGAACATCTCCGCGAGATCGTCGCGGGTGCGCACGCGCATATGGTTGAGCGAGGCGACGATCAGCGTGTAGCGCTTCTCAGGCAGGATCTCCCGTAGATTGGCCGCGTCCAGGCTCATGGCCTGGCTGGCCAGCGAGCGCAGCTTCGAGGCTGGCACGCCTGCGATCGCGCAAGAGAAATCGCCAAGACCGTCGAGTAAGGTCAGGTGTTCTATGAGTAGGCTGAGATGCTTGCGTGATGGACGGCGCGCGTGGCGCTTGATGTTGTTGTAGGCGGTCAGGCGGTTGGTGAATTCCCGGGTCGGAAGCCGGTCCAGCCGCTGCCGTTCCTCATCCGACAAGCGCCTTGCGAAACATCGAAACAGCGCGGACTGCCTGCGAGTCTGAATCTGCTCGGCAATGTTGTCTAGGGTGGAGAACGCTGGCAGCTCCACCTGGTGCAGGATCAGCGCATCGATGGTGGGCGTTGATGATGTCCACCTGCTGGTCCATCGTTTCCGCGGCTTCGCGCGCGGAGCGAATCGTGACCTTGTTGGCATCGGTGCCAATATACGCCTGGGCGCCTAGAAATTCGCGCACCGCCGTGTAATGCCGGTACAGCGTGGGGGACAGCTTGCGGTCATAGCCAAACGCGGCATCTGGCGCCAGACCAGCGCTGGCGCGCACGTGGTCGATCACGACGACGGCAATGCTGTCCAGGTTGGGGAAGTAATGCAGTTACTGAAAGACCTTCAGCAGCACCAGCAAGCCAAGTCGCGGACCTTGTCCACGGGTTGAGCGGGTGACCCACTCCAGTTCCTCGGCATCCAGCGTATAGCACGCCTGTAGCTCCTTGGTGGAGAAAACCTTCGGGAAACGCGGGTAGGCGGTACGCTCGACGGTAGCCATACAGGATCTCGGCAATCTCTGAAGGGCCAGCCAGTCTAGCCGAGGACGGTGGCAAAATTCCACCCTGGAAGGCGCCTTGATCCACTCGAGGTGCGTTGCAGAGCCGTCAGCCCGTGGACTGCGGACAGATTCCATGCAGTGCTGCAGCGTGGCCGCCGGCACTGCGCGGTTGACCGCTGCGAGCATTTGCGCCTTGTAGGCGGAAAATGCATGCCGTGCCATGTCGGTGATCTGGCGTTGGCCGGGAATGAGGCGGCACCGATCGTAGAGCCATCGCTGAGCGGTGGTGACAAGTTCATCCACGTGTGCCGCTGCGGCGGCTTGTACGCGGAGCATTTCCAGCAAAGCGGCCTGGCTGGTGATTCCTTGACCCATTGCTGATGCTCGTACAACGTCGGGCGTCGTTGGTACAGCGTGTTCAGGCTGGCGATCGACAGCAACGGCGCGGAGAAAGCTTCGCACACGTACTGAAGGAGATTGCGCGGAACGGCAGCAAACCGGTCCAACGGCCGACCGAAGGCCCGGAGGCAAACGAGCTGTAGGCCGACCGCGGCGCATCTTTCTGGCCGAAACCGCTCCCGTATTGCCGCGATGTCAGCACTAGTGAGCTGAAAAAATTGCCGCAGGTCAAATTCTGTCAAGCGGGCAGGCAACGCTTCCCTCACTGCTAGCGGCCTCGTTGGCGGCCTGCCAGATCGATTGCGCAGCATTGGCGGCGATCGCCTTGAGCGCGCCCGGCAACTCGGGATGGTCGATGGTCACGCGCATCTTGCCGCTTAGTCAGCCCCCGTTTTGGCGCGGTCTCCATGTCGGACTCGATTCGCGGATACGCGGCGACGTCGCCACCGTTGCGAGGACAGTGCGCGCGACGACGGACTACCGCCTCGGCGCTTCCCGGGCGTCGCAAAGAAAGCTCAGGGTATCGTCATGCTTGATCCTGACGTGCCATTCTCCAACGCAGTATTTGGCGTCGGAGAACTTCTCCCGCCATCGGCGCGAGAGAGTCTCGATGCATGCACGCCCTTGCGGTGGCATCTGCGGCGCGGCGGCCATCTGTCGCAGCATCTGCAGATAACTGGGATCTCCCCAGCGGGGCGTGGCTGCGACGTGCGCGTTCCAGACAAGCACCACCAGTTTGTATGTCTCGCGCACCACGGCGATCGGCGTGTCTTCGGTAATGGCCTCGGACAGAAGCGGCTCGCCGAAGTCCAGAATCGTCTCGGAGATCTTGCGTTCGGCTTTGCCCGCGCTTGCTTGGTTCATTGTTTCGCTCCGCTTGATGCGCGACAGCGGTTCAATGCCGGGTCGCCGAGGCTGCAACTGGCAAGGACGACGTCGACGCCACGGTTGATGCCGATCCGGCCGCGCCAGAGGGTTTCCAGTTGTAGGGCGCCAATTCCTCGATCCAGTTAATCGGTTGAGGTCCGGAGGGGAGCACTGCGTCCGCTGCGCAGCAATTCTATTCTCCGGCCGCCTGACCTGATCCACCCGTAGACCCAGGAGCCTCTTCACGTCTCTTACTGCGACACCAATATACGAGGGGCGCCGTGGCGCCCTTTACCCTGTCAGCCCTTGACCGGGCAGTCGGGGTTCAAGCAAGCACTTCCAAACCATGCTTCTGGACGACTTGCAGCAACCTGGCTGCCATCCCGCTAGGCTGCTTCTGCCCGCTCTCCCATTTCTGAATGGTTGACGTACTTGTGTTCAGGTAGCGAGCAAAAATGGGCTGGCTCACTTTGACCGATTTGCGGATCTGAACGATGTCCTTAGCCTCGAAGTGTGGCGGTTCCTCCAGGCACAAGTCGTCATACTCGCGCATGGTTTTCTTGTCGATGGATTTCGCCTTCAGGAGGCCAGATGCGGCGCTGTGGATCGCCTCAAAGGCGTCGGTCTTGAATCGTTTAGCAGTCATGGCAAATCTCCAGTAGCTCCCCTTGATCGAGCAGTCCAGCGATCTGCGACGCGGAGGCCGCCGCGTAATCCTTGGAAAGCTTCTTGAACCCTTCCAGTTCCTTATCGCTAATGTTTCCCGGTCCTTCTTCGCGAACAAGTAGGTGAATATCCATCGCTTGCCGACCTTGTTGAGGACAATTGAGCGATGCCTGTTCTTGTTGAGCCGCTTCTTCCAAACGCCGCCGCCTAGATCATCGCCTTGGCTCAGCATCAGTTCCTGTGCAGCCTCACATAATTCAGCATCGTCGATTCCAGCCTTGCTTGCCGTCTTGCTGAACCAGGACGTTTTGAAGACACGCTGCGCAGGACTTTTCATGTAGCTGGCCAGAAATCAGATGAGAAAATCTAGCACTCGGTGCAATACTTTTCAATAAAGCACACGACAAGTACCGCATACCACACCGCCGCAGTCACCTCCTGAGAGCGTTACGCAGATCAGGTGCCCGTGATGTACCGTACAGCGTCTTCAGGCTGGCGATCGACAGCAACGGCGCGGAGAAAGCTTCGCACACGTACTGAAGGAGATTGCGCGGAACGGCAGCAAAACCGGTCCAACGGCCGACCGAAGGCCCGGAGGAAAACGAGCTGTAGGCCGACCGCGGCGCATCTTGCCAACGTAGCGATACGCAAATGCCGAAATCTGCACTTTCTGGGTGTCGTTCGGGACAAAACTGTACGACAAGTGCTCGGACGGCCGCAATAAGGTCAGGCGAATGGGCTGCAACCCACCCCCTCGGGGCTGACTATAACCGTATCAATCTGCAGGAAAAGGACGATTACCACAAATAGCACGCGCTCGCCGATCTTCACGCTAGGCGCGCAGACACGGCCATCGCCCAGGCGCTTGCCGGGACCGATGGCCAGGACTTCGCCCTGGTCCGGCATTTCGGCGGCAGTTTAGGGGATGACAATGCCGCCGGCCGTCTTGTGGTCTGCGTCTGGACGTCTGACGATGACGCGATCGTGTAGTGGACGGATGTTCATAGCCTTGCTCCTCATCCAATCACTGTGATCATGAGCTTGACGGGCCGACCAGTCCTGACACTGTTCGTGCTTGAAAGCCTTAACGCCGATGCCTGGATTCGCGGCACAAGCGTCACTGGCCCAGAAACCCGATTCTGGCGCTTCACTGAATGGGTGGCACGGCGCCAAGCTTTTCGGCCAGCATCCGCTCATACACGCCAAAGTGCATATCCACCTCCGTTTGACTTACCACGACGACGTCTATGTTGACCTGCTCGGGCGCTAGGCCGAACATTGTGGCCAATGCCACTTCCAGGTGGGGCGCTGCCTCCCTGTCTTTCGCGAAGGTCGTGCCGACACTGATCACATAGGCCTTCTCGCCCTCTGCGGTGACCTCGACCAAGCGGGCCCCCGCGCTCAGGTTGTTCTCAATGGCCATTTTGGCCAGCTCCGCCACACTCCGCGTTCGCTCGGTAGGGAAGCCGCGCGCGCACTTGAGCTGTACCCGATGCTTGCCCAGCGTCAGCCACTCAGAATTGAACTCCATGGAAGTCTCCATCCGACAGTACATTGCCGCCAAAATAGGGGCGAGTCCGGCGATTTCAAGAACGCAACGTCGCGCCTTGCTTCGCCGCTGCAATGAGCCCCATTGGAAGCCCGTAGCGTGCAGCCGCAAGCACCGCGCGCGCCAAAGGGGCTGCGCCCGCCTCTGGCGTTCCGCGTCAGCCGCCCCCTTCCACGGCCGCCAGGATTGCCCGCCTGCGTGGAGCACGCTTCGCGCAAATACATACGATTCCTCAGGATTGCAGACATCATCTCACTTCACTTCGATCGTCCTTACGGCAGAGCGCGACGACCCGGTCTTGGGGAGGCGTAGTGTCAACAGTCCTTTTTCGAATTTCGCGTCAACGTGATCCACGTCGACACCATCCGGCAGAGGAATACTGCGCATGAATGCGCCGTACGCTCGCTCCAGGCGGTAGCAGCCGTTTTCTTCGCTCCGAATGTCCTGCTTCTTCTCGCCCCGCAACACCAGCGCGCCATCCTCGATGGTGGTCTGGAGGTCTTCGCGGTCCATGCCCGGCAACTCAGCTGTGATTCTCAGGGCAGTGCCATCGTCGACCACATCGATCCGAGGTTGGAAGCGAGACGAACTAAAGTCGCCGAACCATCGATCCAAACCACCGAAGCTCGCGAACGGTTCGTGCAGGAATTCTCCCATCGCTCGCCAGGGATCGCTAGAAAACAGTCGCGCAACGTCAGGCCAGTCGGGCGTGCCGTGCCTCGGCGCGGGCACGTTGGACGCATCCCCCATCGGTTGTTTGTCACTTGTCGTCTTCCGCAGGAACTTGAAGGGGTTCCATTTGCCCAGTTCCGTTTTCATCCTACCCTCCTGCCGAATGCTCAGTTGATGGGTACGAATGACCGCCGGCAACGACCGGTCGCGCCCGGCCACCGGCGACGCCGCAAGACCCAACCCTGGTGGTGAGGCCGCCGATACGGTCATCCGCGTCTTCTAAGGGCCGACGGTGGCGCCCACCCGGACGCCACCCTGCCGTTTCGACCCCGTGAATGGCACGACAGAGCTTACCCGACGCTAACCGCGATGCGACGTGGCCGTGCCTCGTCTCGGCGCGGGATCGTCAGCTTCAACACGCCATCCTGCAAGTGCGCGTCTATCTTCGACGTATCGAACTCTGGACTCAAGGCGAACGCGCGGGCGAAGTGCGGCTCGCGAATTTCCGCGTGTTGCACTCGCAGGTTGGCCGGGGTCGGCACCACGGCTTCCGCCTCGATGTTCAGGGTGCCATCATGGACACTCACATTGAGTCTGTCCTTGGTGACCCCCGGCAGATCCGCCCAAAGGGTGACGCCGTTGCTGTCCTCGAAGATGTCAACAGCGGGAAGCAGCGTGATCTTGCGCGTTGGCCTCTCTTCCTGGCGTTGCGCCACCGCGCCTTGGCCGCGCTCAACCACTTGGGTAGTGTCGCTCATGGCATTCTCCTCACGTTACTGGACAGTGACCGACCGAGGCTTCGAGGATTCGTGCTTGCCGATGCTGATCGACAGGCAGCCGTTGGCGTAGTGCGCCTGTACCTTGTCGGGGTCAGCATTCTGTGGCAGTTCGACGATGCGCCGGAAGGGGCCGACGAATCGCTCCTGCGCGTACGGCCGTACCTCGGCGTCATTCTCCGAGTGCGCGGCTTCGCGTTCGCCGCTGATCGTCAGCAAGCCCTTGTCGATCGACACCTCAAGCTTGTCTTGCTTGATGCCAGGAGCGAATGCGACGATTTCGATCGAATCTTCCGTGGTGCCAACGTTGACGGCAGGGAACGCGCCGGATCGCTCGGAGCGGATGCTGGACGGGAAACCGCCGAACAAGCTCGCCATCTGGCGCTGCAGGCGGTCGAACTCGCTGAAGAGGTCGGTCCCGAAAAAGAGATCACTCATGATCGTATCCTCCTTTGATGCAGCAAGGAGGCGAACGGGCCTATGCGCTCCCACTCGCCTGCCAAACTGCTGGCAAACAAACAGAAACACGCAGCGCGCAACATCGCGGCTGCCTGGGCGAAATTAAATTAGGCAATCTGTCGCCGGTTTTCAAGGGGGCGGCATTCAATTTCCTCTTGAAGGAGTCTTGGCCGCGCCTATCTCCCGAATGCGAGGACTTGGCGCAAATGGGCGAACGAATTTCGGCTCGGCGTGCAAGGCATCTTGCGCACAAGCACTGCCATTTTGTGCTTTTGGGGGCACAACGCCTTTGGGGCTCGTAACGGAACCATGTGAAACGCGGTGGCCGAAACCACGACGCCATGCGGCATGGGCCATCCGGATTCTCCAGTTCGTCTCCCACCGCTCAAGGAATGGACGCGTCGCCAAAGCGGCGGGGTCAATCCCCGCAGGCGGATTCGCAACTGGAAAACGGAGATCGCTTGCGGGGGAGGGGCGTGTACACACTGTAGGTGTCTCATTATCCTCTGAGGTAAGACTGACCGTAGCCCCCGCTTTGGCGCGGTCTCATCTGACACAAAAGGCCAGCAGGCGTCACCGAATCGCCCGCAGCCTCGCATTGACCGCATTCACATCAAAGCCAACTGGGTCGAATACGCCGCCAACCCACGACCGGAAGTCATTGTGCTGTTCGTGGGTCTTGTCCCGAAGCGCTGCAAGGAATTCCGCATATCCGTGTGGCCCGCCAACGTCTTCCGGAGGGCAAGCGTTTTCGCCAGCCAGGCAAACCGGTAGAGCCAGGGCCAAGTCCGGGTAGCCAACTGAATGCGGATCCAGGTAATCGCTTCGGCGCGCTCGATTTCGATCGACATCATTTTAGGTGCACAGATTTGAGGAAGCTGCGGAGCAGGATCCTGCGTTGTCGTCTCAAAGACCGTTAGGCCTCAACATTGGTCCGGCGGATCGCTGGTGTAACGCAACCCGCTCGCTTGGAGTTGGGAATCACGTGGTCACCCCGCCGCTCAAAAATTAATCAGACCCGAGGAGCCCGCCGGGCATCTGGTCCTCGCGCGATTTGTCCACAGGTTTATCCCATGGCGCGGTGGACAAATCCTACTGCCGCCCACACCCCTCAGGCCGGCCCCGGCTTGAACTTGAACGTGAACTTGGTTTTGGTCGCTGGCACCTGGCGCCTGGGGGTCGCCAGGCGGCGCGTCGCGGTGGTCTCGGCTTGCGCGCGCTCTGCCCGCCGCAGCGCCGCTTCCAGTTCGGCGCGCAGCCCTTCTTGTGCCGCCTGCCCTCGTCCGAGCGCCTGCTCTGCCTCCGCCAGTTGCCGGCTGAGCGTGTCGCGCCCGGCCTGCAACCGCGCCCGCTCCTCGGCACCGGCCACGGCGGCGTCTTGCGCCCTCGCCTGCACCGCCGCCAGCTCAGCGCGCAGGTCCGCGACCGCCTGCTCGGCCTTCTGGCGCAGCGTGCGCTCCTGGTCGATCTCGCGCAACGCGCGGCGCTCGGTGGCCTCGGCGCGTTCCTGCGTCACCGCGACCTGCGCGCGGGTGCGCTCCAGCTCCGTCGAGAATTGGGTACGCAACTCAACCAGTTGCCGCTCGAGCGCCTCGACCTGGCGGGTTCCTGCCTCGTGACGCGCCTGCGCGGCCGCGTGGGCCTGGCGTTCGGCGTCCAGTTCCCCCTGCAGCGCCGCGCGCGCCTGCTGGGCGGCGTCGAAGTCGGCCTGTACGGCGGCTGTCTCCTGCTCGGCCATGGTCGGCGTGTGGCGCCGTGCCTGCCGCGGCGGACAGGACACGGCCCGCGAGTTTCCAGACCAGCGAGTCCGGCGCCAACATCGCTAGCGGGACAGTCGACGCCGCCTGAACGCACCATGCCAGGGCATCATCAATCGATGACCAAGCCGGCGGGAAGCCCGCAAACACGGAGTTTGGCGGTCGGCCGGGCCACATCACCTCGACGTCCGGCGAAATCGCCCCAGACGCCACATCGGAGGCCAACTCAGGCCCCAACAGTTGATTGACCACGATCGCGAAAGTCGCCGCGCCCGCTCGGCGCCCTTGGCGGTGCTCTTCCCGAAGTACCTCGAACCTGTTGAATGCGGACTGGATGTCGCTGCGGATGATCGGTCGATTGCGCTTCTTGACCTGAATGTAAGTGCGGCCTTGCCCTGTATCGACCTCGATATCCTCGTCGCGCTCGATGACGACCTGCGTCGCGTTCAGGCGAGCGGCGGCGAGGAGACAGCCGACGGCATACAGGTGCTGGTACAGAAATCCGCCATGTACGGCCTCGATGCGAACCTCCTGGGCAGGGTCGAGGGTGGGAGGCGCGGAGTCAGCCATTCTTGAGGTCCTAATCAAAGCGAGAGCGGCGAGTGGCCGAGTGATGCGTGGGCGCTGGCGATTGGTGCCTTCGGCTCAATCAACGCAGCCCCCAAAGCGGAAGACAATGCCTTCCGTTCATCCTGCCTGGCCTGTATGTGCCGGCGACGCGCTCATCGTGGCAAGCAGCCTGACAAATACGAGCGCGGCCATGTTGGTGCTGGCATGCGGGCGTGCACAGTGCAACACGGCATCGATAGTGCCGCCTCGCCTGGACTTTGCCGGTTGCAACGGCCGGTATGTCACGCGTGCCGAGCGCATTTCCGCCGCCGAAGCGGGCACCAGCGCGGCGCCTAGCCCGGCCTCGACCAGAGCGAGTATCGTCGGGAGTACACTCTCCTGCTCGATGCGCGGCTGCACGCCGGCCGCATGATAGATCTTCTGGCTCAAGTCGCGAAAATAGGTTGAGCCGACGGCGCTGAATCCAACCATCGGAAGGCGATCAAGCGCCGCTGGCGCCACCGCAGTGTCAGCGGCGAGCGGATGCCCGAGCGGCAACGCCAGCAACATCGGCTCACGATCGGCTTCGAACGCATCGAAATCCGTTTCCACCGGCAGTGTGGACAGGCGAAGCAGCGCCACGTCGAGTTTGCCGGAGCGCAAGGCATCCCACTGCTCGGCTGACGTTGCCTCCGTGAAATCGAATGCCACGGCAGGATAAGCACTGCGGTAAGCAGACAGTATGCGTGGCAAGAGGCGGTACGCCGCGCTACTTGTAAATCCCAGCGAGATCCGTCCCGTCTCGCCGTGCGCTGCCCTGAGCACTGCCTGCTCGGCGGCGTCCGCATCGGCCAGCAATTGCCTTGCCCGGTCGAATAGCACCCTGCCCGCCTCCGTCAACTGGACCGACCGCGTCGTTCGCGCAAACAGGTCCGCACCAACGTTTGCTTCCAGTTGCCGGATTTGCTGGCTCAAAGGCGGTTGTGCCATATGGAGCCGCGCCGCGGCACGTCCGAAATGCAGCTCTTCGGCCACCACAACAAAGAGGCGCAGTGCGTGCAACGAGAGAGCCATTGATACATAAAAGTGAATGAATTCCTTGGAATATTATATTGGATCTATCGAATAGACCAGCATAAGATTGCCTTCGATGTCCCCGCTATTCTTGCCCAGAGGAACTCCAACATGAATCTCAAAGCCCTGTTCCGTACCCTGGCGGGAAGTATCGCCGCAGTGTGCTTCAGCGCCCTCCTGCCTTTCCCCGCCGTGGCACAACATTCGCAATACCCAGTCAAGCCGATCCATATGGTTGTACCGTTCGGCGCTGGTAGCGTGACCGACACCCTGGCGCGCATCATTGCGACCAGGCTCAGTGAGGCCTGGGGCCAGCCTGTCGTGGTTGACAACCGGGCGGGCGCCGACGGCAACATCGGCACAGGCTATGTTGCCGCTGCGGAGCGCGACGGCTACACGCTGCTCTTTGGCGCGGCCAGCACCAACGCGATTAACGCCAGCCTCCACACCAACCTCAAGTTCGACCCCCAACGCGACTTTGTGCCGGTAGTCAATGTAGCTAGCGTGCCCAATGTGCTTGTGGTTCCCCCTAGCGTTCCCGCGCGCTCAGTCAAGGAACTCCTGGCACTGCTGCACAAACAGCAATACAGCTATGCATCGGGAGGCGCCGGTGGCAGCCAGCACCTGTCGGCCGAATTGTTCAAGTCCATGTCGAAGACCGATATCCTTCACGTGCCTTACAAGGGCGGTGCCCCTGCGCTGACCGATCTGCTCGCCGGGCGCGTGCAAATGATGTTCTGCAACCTCCCGCTATGCCTGCCGCATATCCGCTCCGGCAAGCTCATTGCCCTCGGCGTGACCTCGGCGCGGAAATCGCCTCTGCTGCCCGACGTTCCCACGATTTCCGAGTCGGGCCTGCCCGGCTACGTAGTGGAAGGCTGGTTCGGCATGTTTGCGCCAGCCGGTGTGCCCAAACAAGTGGTCAGCCGCATCAATGCGGAAGTTGTCCGCATCCTGAAAGATCCCAAGACACGCGAGCAACTGCTGGCCCAGGGCGCGGAGCCCGTCGGCGATACGCCCGAAGCCTTTGCCGTCTTTGTCGGCAAGGAACATGATCGCTGGGCGGCTGTCATCCGCAATGCCGGCATCACTGTAAACTAAGACCATCCAGCTCATGCGCACCCCCAATCGTCTCACCGCCCTTGAGGCGGCCGCCCGGATCGAGCGAGGCAACCTTACCGCCGAAATACTGACGCGAGCCTGTCTCGATCGCATACAAGAGCGCGACGGCGCGGTGCACGCCTTCGTGGCGGTCGATGCCGATCTGGCTCTCTCCCAGGCGCGTGCGGCGGATCGTCGCCCCGGTGGCCTGCTGCGCGGCATTCCTGTCGCCGTCAAGGACATCATCGATACCGTCGGCTACGATACGGCCTATGGCTCGGCAGCGATCTATGCCGGGCATCGTCCTGCAGCAGACGCCGGCTGCGTTGCGTCGGCGCATGAGGCCGGTGCCGTCATACTTGGGAAGGTTGCCACCAGCGAATTCGCCACGCAGACGCCGAGCGCAACCCGTAACCCACTCGACCTGGCGCGCACGCCGGGCGGTTCTTCCAGCGGTTCCGCAGCCGCCGTCGCCGATTTCATGGTGCCCGTCGCGTTCGGTACGCAGACTACCGGGTCGATCACGCGCCCGGCGGCGTACTGCGGCGTTGTCGGCTACAAGCCGACTTTCGGCCTCATCAGTAGTGGGGGCGTGAAGACGCTCAGCCATACCCAGGACACGGTGGGCCTGCTGACCCGTACCGTCGCGGACGCCGCCTTCTTCTCCCTTGGCCTGGCGCAGACGCGCGTCACCGAACAACTGGGGTTGAGGCCACGCATTGGCGTATGCCTGTCGAGTCAGTGGCAGCATGCCAGCCCCGAAACGCACGACGCCCTCGACGCGATCGCCGCACGCGCCGAGCGGGCCGGCGCAAGCGTGCTGCGCTGCAGACTGCCGCAGGAATTGGAAGCCTTGATCGATCTGCAGAGCAGCATGTTCGCCTATGAGGCCCGGCAATCGCTCGCCCATGAGCGTACGCAACATCACGAGCAGCTCAGTGCGCGCCTGCAAACGCGCCTGGCCGGTGGGGAGACCGTGAGCACAGAGGCCTACCTGCAAATACGAAGCCGTATGCATGTAGGTACGCGACAAGCCGACGCCATGTTCGGCGATTTTGACGTGCTGCTCTACCCCGCCGCGGACGGCGAAGCCGAGCTAGGCCTGATGGACTCGGGCTCGCCACGTTTCGGCGCACTCTGGACAGCACTGCACCTGCCCACGATTTCATTGCGCATAGCTACTGGCCCCGCCGGGCTGCCAATTGGAGCCCAACTGATCGGACGCTATGCGGATGACGCACGCCTGCTCGCGGTTGCCAGCGTCCTAGCGCGCATTGCAGGCTACGATCAGTAAACGAAGGGAGTAGCGATAACACAGGCTTTTGCATACGGAAATCCAGCGCTTGACATGCCCACCTCCCTGGAGGATTGCGCCCCCCCGCCCGCACTGCCGAAACTTGATCCCTACTTGGCGGTTGCTTTGCCCTGATCAATCCCACGGCATCCTCGATGTCAATCCTAGTGCTACATCGGCGGGGAATTTGCCGCATCTGCGCGAGGACGCGTGCGCCGACGTCAACGGGCACGATGCGACGCACACCGTGCTCGGCATCCCGTCCGCTCCGATGCAAATCTAGCGGCTAGAGCCGACCTCCTGCACATCACCGCCCTTGAAGGAGACCGAGCCAAAGCGGGGGCTGACTAAGCGGCAATGCGGTGGTTTTCTGCTCTGGCGATGGAGGGATACCATCGTTCAATGTGCGATCGGATCTGGGCATTGAGCACGGCAGTCCGGATTTGTACCAGTGCGTGCGCGTGCCGTGGCCGCCAGGCCATCTGTTGGCGTTTGACGAACCGCTCTCCCACGCATGTCCGGGCAGCCAGTCTATGCCAGGATCTCTTGCAAGCGATTATTGGCGGTCCGGCGGTCGAAGCGCCGATCCAGCCACTGGCCGACCTCCTCGCGTAAATCTTCCAGCACGATTGGACGCTCGCGCAGCGACTCGAGCCAATCGAGGAACTCATACTCACTGCGTTCGTCCCTGGCCGCCATATAGCTCTCGATCCCGCCCATGTCCTCTGGCGGGCAAGGCCCGCAACCGGCCACGCAACGTGGCAGCCCGCCAGGATGTTGCCGCAGCCTACGCCGCTCCACCCGTATCTCGTGGCGCCACCACGCGTTGAAGTCATACACATAGACGAAGCCTTCGTGTTCGCGGAGACGAAACGCAGTCAGTGGCAGTTCGTTTGCCGCGGTGGAGAACTGCA